>CAYYIN010000001.1:0-2322 GCA_964472025.1 Candidatus Woesearchaeota archaeon
ACACTTGCCAAATCACAAATAGGTTCTGAATCACTTTCTTCCCAAAAACTTAATCCTGGGGGAATATCTGGAAGACAAACCCCTGAATCTAATTTTAAATCTTTTAAGGAATCAATTTTTGAAACTTCTACAAACTTTGGTTCATACCAATAACAATCTCTTTTTTCTATATTTTCACAATCTTCTTTTTCGTCTTGTTCAATACAATCTATCCACCTGTTTGCAACACAACCAGATTCTACAAAAGATTCACTATTTCCAATCTCTATAAATTCTTGAATGCATACTTTATTTCTATAATCATCACAAGGCTCAATTATTTCTTCACCATTTATACAGATATGTCTAAAATGTCTACTACCAATCACATCCCTGCCTTCACCAATGTTTTTCTGTTGATAAACACACCAAGATTCACCATTTTTATAATCATTTCCATCTTCAGTATCATAACAATTTAAATCTTGACAAATATAATCTCCATAACTTGCATCACCTATTGAACAAATACTTCCTTTAAAATAATCACAATTTCCACAAGTTTTTGAACCAGCATTTCCAGTTCCAGAATTAAATCCACAAGCTTCTGATTTATCAATTACCATCTTCCAATAAGATTTATCATTTAACTTACTTGAATCATAAATATTTGCAGGATTCCCGCAACTATCTTGAAAATAAACTTCATCTCTTCCATTAGCACACATTGTTTTGGATGTTGGGCCGCAATTGGTTCCTAATTCTTCAGCCGAGCATAAATAGTCTTTAAAGAATTCAGTAGACCCCCCAATATTTTGCATGTCTAAGCATTCTTTTCTAGTTGTAAATTTACAATTTCTTTGGTAATCTTCTTCATAAACACAAGCACCTTTATCTTGAGATGCAGCAACTGCAATACAAGTTAATTCGTCATTAATGTCTTGCCTAAAATCAGTTTCTAAACCATATAACCCTGAAAGTCTTTTACATCTTGTTAAACTAACAAAGCTTGCTTGGCTTCCTAAAACACAGCATCCTAATTCACATTGATTTATATTACATTCTGAATCATCAATCCAAGTTCCATTATTATCATTACATACTTTTTGAGGAGTATTTTTCATACATAATCCTTCTTGGCTATCATAACAGCAACCAGTTTTGCAAAAACTTGTTGATTCACAACTTGTTGGGCTTATTCTAAAATTATCATTGCAATTTTCTTGTAAAGTATTTTGGCACCAGGCACTTCCTTGTGTTTTTTCACAGCAAACATTAAATGATGGCCAAGTCTGATTCTGTGCATTTAATACTAAAGAGCAAGAACTAATTATTAAAATTCCAATTAACAAAAAAAACAATGTTTTTTTTATTATCTTTGTTTTTTTGAGTTTTAGGTTCAGCATTTTATCTTTCTTATTTTAATTTTTTTTATTTCCCAAAAGGGATTTTTTATTTAATATTTTATTTTCCAATAATTCCTGGAGGAAAAACTAAACTTTTTGAAGCAAACATAAATTTTTCTAAAGATGTTTTATCAGTTAAAATATAAATTTTTGTTCCATCTCCTTGAATTTTCTTTTCAATTTTTAATGAAGGATAATAAATCATATAAGTCATTATTTCTGAATCTCCTTGTGATGCCTCAAAATTTAAAATAGAGCTGGCAATCATAATTATTTTGTATAAATTAGAGTTAATATTTGTTTTAATAGATTTATATGATTCAGTTTTATCTTTGGTAATCTTTAAATCTAAATCAATTGTGGCAAAAATATTATTTGGAATTAATTCTAAAGAAATTTCTGGATCTTTATAAGAAACAATATAAGATTTTTTTTCTAAAGAAGTTTTAACAGAATCTATACATCCCTTTATTTTTGGAGTAATATATTTTTTTAATTCTTTTTCAATTGATTGTTTTAAAAATGGTTTTTGTATTATTCCTTCTTTATAATTTTCTTCAGTATAACAAAGATATTCTACCTTATTATTTTCATATAAATAATAATTCTCTGGAGAAATAGAGCCGCCTTGGGAAGAAATCAATTCGAGTCCCTCTGATAAGGCTTCTTTTGAACAATCTTTAATTTGATTTATTGGGGATTTAGTACTAAAAATTGTTGTTAATTCATTATTTCTCGTGAATAATAAAACTAAAAGAACAATTATTGCTAATGCTAAAATTATAAATATTGTTATCTGTGCCCTCTTATCTTTTATTTCTAATCTTTTTTTCATCTCTTTATTACTTATTATTATTGCGGATTATTCTATCAATTATAGTTTTTTAATGACAATATTCTTTATAAAACTTCACATAATTTTTTAAAATTAAATTAA
>CAYYIN010000001.1:2422-28957 GCA_964472025.1 Candidatus Woesearchaeota archaeon
TTTTAATGACAATATTCTTTATAAAACTTCACATAATTTTTTAAAATTAAATTAAAATTAAATTAATGTGTAAGCTTTAATAATTATTTTTCCTCCTTTATTTTCAAAATTATCTTTGCATTGTATGTAGTAGGTTTTTAATTTCCATTCTGTGAAGTGTGTATGTTTATTATCTTGATTCTGCATTAAATTTGAATCTTCATAAACAAAATCTTCATCAAAACTGTATCTACATTCTGCTGCTTCATTAGTTTTTATTTCTAGGTTATTACCCCCGGTATTATAATAAGCTCTTACTATTTTTGGACCTTGATTGTCAATCTTTACTTTAAAAGATGTTGAATTTTCTGCTAAATTTCCTGCAATATCTTTGCATGTAAAATTTAATTTATAACTTCCCTGAATTACATTTGTAGCCTTATAGGAATGAAAATTAGAATTTGTTTCTGTAAATTGATCCATATATCCATTTCCTTGCCAATTACATATGGCTTTTCCGTTTTCTGCTCCACCAGCAGTTTCTAATCTTAATGTTAAAGTCATTGGTTCTACACCAGAAGTAATTTCAGAGTTATTTTGAGGAAGAATATTTTTTATTATTAATTCAGAAGATGAAGATAATAATTCATATTCAAAACTTTGTTGCATAGAATTCCTTGAATCATTGTTTTCTCCTAACCAAGGTTGATCTCTGCACCGTATATAAAAAATATTATGATTTTTTAAATCTGTTAAAATAGTTTTACAAGGCCAACCATATAATGTAGCATCTATTAAATCATTTTGACAAAGCAGATAGTTTTCCATTTCATTATAAATTTTATCATCGAAAGACCAACTACAATTTGCAGGCTCATTAGAATAAATTGTTAAATTTTGTTCTGTTTGATTATATTTAATAAATGAATTTGTTAAAGGAATTGTTTTTGTAATTCTTGGAGGTATTAAATCTGCTCCAGGATTTACACAACTTTGTATAACATAAGGGATAAGATTTTCTGCACCACCTGCACCTTTGCATTTCACAAAATATTCTATTTTTCCTAAATCTTGTATTTGTTCTGCACTTAAATTATATTGATTCGCAAAAGCATTTATGTTTGGCATTAAAATTTCTAAACTATGATTCATTAAGTATAAATTATTATCTCCAAAATAAATACTAGAATCACTATATTGTTGGGTTGAATTATCCATTATTTTACATTGTGAAGGTTTGTTTGTTTTAATTCCAAATTTTACTCTTGTGTATTCTTCAATACAATTTCCATTTGAATCTTTAATACTAAATCCCTTAGCAAAATTATCATGATTTGTATCTACATATTTATAGCCTTCACTAATTTCTCCAAGCCAAGGACTTATTTTTGGAGATGAAGTATCACTAGAAGGGATATTTGCGCATATTTCATTAGAAGTGCCTTTATTAATAAATTGGCAAGTTTGACCTAAAGATTGGCATCTATATTCTGTACAAGGATTCATAAGATTGTTATTACAGAATTCACAATTCTCTCCTCCTGAAGGTGCTTGCCAAGCAAGACATTTAAACTGAACAGTTTTTTCTCTTGTGTCCCCTATTCCAAATATTTCACAGAAAGCCCAAATAACTACTGCTACTGCTACTGCAATCAGAAGTGAAGATAAAAAGGGAATTACTGTAATTTCCAAAGATGATAAAATCCCCAATGTTGTTCCTGTTAAAATTTCGCCAACAAGCATAATATCTGCAGCTTGTCCTTGTAATCCAAAAATTGCAATAAATATTTCTGCAACTGCTACTGCAGCACCAAGTGTTAAAATTGCAGTTCCAAAAGCTGCTATACCGGCTCCCAGTCCTGTTGCCCCTTCTCCAACCGCCCCGGTAATCAAAGCGAAGGGGTTTGTTACTCCAAACATTGCAGCCCCTACGACATTTGCCAAAAGTCCAACAGCCCCGGCACCTAAGCCAATATTTGCAATTAAATTTGAATTATTATTTAATACTCCTGCTTGTCCTAAATCTTCAGGAATTCCTAAACCGCCTAAAATGCCTGTGAAATTTCCAGGCTCTGCAGGTTTTTGATTTGGATTGTTATTTGAATATTTTTTTAAATTATTTAAATAATTACTATCTAATTTTGGAGCATTTCTAACAGAGTATCCATCATCACTAATTTCTCCAGCAAAATTAACATAAGCACCACAATCTCCAAGGGTTGTGCAGAGGTCATTCATTTTTTCTGTAAATTCTTTACTTTTGCAATCACAATTTTTTTCGCACACCCATTTAAGTGCCCAATTGACCAATTTCTTTTGTTCAAGATAAGTACAATTCACAGAGCTAAAATCACAGGTTTGGGTATTTCCTCCAGGATATTGAGGAACACAAAAATCAAATTTAAAGTCATCATCAATATTTGTAGATTTAATAAAACAATCTGGATTTTCTTCACATTTTTTAGCCATATCTTCCTCATCTATATTATATTCAAAACATTCTCTCCACTGATTTACTTTACAACCTGCTTCTGTAAATGTTTCTCCATTATCAAGTTCAAGAGTATTTTGAACACAAATCTGATTTCTATAATCATCACAAGCCTCAATTATTTCTTCACCATAATAACAAATATGCCTTATTTGTCTGCTTCCAACAATATCTTTTCCTTGCCCAATTGTTCCCTCATATTCACACCAAGATTCCCCATTTTTTCTAGGAATCCCTTTAGAATCAATACAACTTAAGTCTCTGCAAACATAATCCCCTTGTGTTGGAGCAGCATCTATTCCTGGCCTATATTGCCCACAAATAGTTCCGAAAAAAACATTACATTCTTTATAAATTTCTTCAGGATTATCACAAGAATCAAACCAATAAATTTCTTGTTTTTCGCTTAAACAATTAGTATAGCTTTGGGGGGCACAATTAGTATTTAATTGAGAATCTGAACAAAAAGTATTTTCATAAAAATCACCTGCATCCCCGGTTCTTATAATGCAATCCCCCTTATTTGTGAAAATACAAGTGTTTTCACCATTACTTTCAAAAACACAAGCGCCTTGATTTTCATTTTCAGTTAAAAGAATACATTCTGCCTCAGAATTTATATTTGTTCTAAAATCTACAGGGGCTCCAAGAAATCCAGACTCTATATTGCAATTTTCTTCGTTTGTCCAATGGGCATTGTTTCCTAATACACAACAACCCCTTTCACATTGAGTAATTGCACAAGATTCATCATTAAACCAATCCCCTTCTTCACATAAACTCTTAGGGGTTCTTTTATTACAAAATCCAATTTCAGAATCAATACAACAACCAAGTTTACAAAATTCTGTATTTTCACATTGTGTTGGAGACTTTTGAAAATTTAAATCACATTGTTCTTCAGGAAGGTATTGGCAGAAACTTCCATCATTTGTTTTTTCACAACAAGCATAATTTTCTAAAGGGTCTTCTGCACTAACAATCTTTATTGAAGAAGAAACTAAATAAGAAAATGCAAAAATACTTATTAATAAAATAATTATTTCTAAAAAACTAATTCTTGCTTTTAGTTTAATTTGCTTTCTTTTATTAATTTCTATTTTTTTATAGAGCTTCTCTTGTTTTTTTTCTATTTTCATTATTTTATTGAACCCTTAATTTTTTTAGTTTTCTTTTAAGATTTTAAGATTTAAAAAAATCCTGGGGGCAAAACACACCCCCTTACAGCAAACATAAATTTTTTATTTGAAATCCTCTCGGTGATTGTATAAATCATGTTTGAATCACCAGTCCTAAATTTATTAATATTATATTCTGGATAAAAAAGCATAAAGCCAAGAATTTCAAAATTACAATATTGTGCTTCCTGATTTGTAATCTCTAATGCAATTTTTGCTAAATCATAAATTGGATGAATCAAATCTACTTTAAATTTTTTGAATTCTCTAGAGCTTTTTTCATTTTTTATTATTATTTTTCTATTAACTTCCCCAAGAATATGATTTGGTCTAAGATTTATATTGACTTGCATTTCATTTGAATTTTGAATTTCAATTTCGTATTTACCCTCGAGTTCAGATTTTAAATTATCAAAGCAATTGTTTATTATAGGAAAGATGTATTCTTTTATTTCTTTTTCAATATGGCTTATTAAATGGGGTCTTTGATTTATACAGGGTGTATAATATCTATTAGCATAGCATAAATAACTTACATTTTTATCTTGATACATTACACTATTTCCTGGAAAAATATCACCACCTTGTTCACTTAAAATTTCTAAAGATTCTTCAATTGAATCTTTAATACAAGATTCAATATATGTTTGAGGATTTTTTTCATTAATAATAATTGGTGCTTTAGGTTTATTTAAGACAAAGATTATTGCAATACTTACAATTAAAGCAAGAGCCAGGATTACAAAGATAGTTACTTGCGCTCTTTTATTTTTTATTCTTTTTATTATCATTTTTTATTGCATCTTTTTATTATCATTTTTTATTGCATCTTTTTATTATCATTTTTTCTTTTTATTATTTTTCTCACTATTTTTTGTTATTCCTATTTGTTATTCTTCATTTAGCATCCATAAATTTACTTTTAATTTTTTTATCCTAAGAATTCTCCTTTCTAATGCAAGATCCATTAAATAAGATTGAGCAGTATTCCAACTAATTTTCAAAAATTCTGAGAGTTCAGAAGTAATGATAACTTTATTTTTTTGAATGAATTTTACTATTTTATTTTTTTGTTGATTATCCATTTTTTGTTGATGATTTATTTTTTATAAATTGCCCTTTTGGGTAATGTTCAATCCTTATAACCTACATAACATTAAGCATATCAATATGCCTATGAATAGCCATAGTTCTTTATAAAGTTTTTGCAAATTTAAGTTTAAGAAAAATTTTAAGCATAAAGATTTAGCCAGTTAATTTATCAATTTTTAAAGAAGAGGAATTTTATAAAAACTTATAGAATTGTTTTTAATCTCGCCAAGTTATTTTTTAATCTTCAGTTTCGACTCTTGGAGCAAGAATAAAGCTAAGTTCAATAAAGGGGGTATTAAACTCTAATTTTAGAGGATAATCAGCCCCAAAATTTATTTTTATTTTATCAGTAATTTTTGTAGCTTTAATCATTTTCTGAAGATATTCCAAAGAATATTTTGAGATTGCTTTTTGAGATTCAATATTTAATTCATCAGAAGAAAATTCTGATTTAAATGAATTTAAAGACCCCTTAGCCTTTATCAGAAATTTATTTGGTTCTGCAATAAATGAGCAGGAATCTGCAACAACCATACAATCTTCAATAGATTCTGCGAAATCTACAGAAGCCATTTCAATTTTAGAAGTAAATTCAAGATTTGGAAGTTCTTTTTCTTCACTTTCAATATCTATTAAAGCTAAGTTAAATTCTTTTTTTATTCTATCTACTATCTCTAATCTTAATTCATTTTCCTGTTTGGTTATTATTAAAACGCTTCTTATATGAATTCTTCTTAATACAGATTTTAAACTATCTAAACTAATTCCTAAAATTTCTTCTTTTTCAATTTCTAATTCTGAAAAAGCACTAGCAGGTAATTTAAAAGAAACCATTGCAACATTTGCAGGATCAATAGCAATCAAAGTCATCCCCTGATTATTAACTTTTATTCTAACTTCATTAACTAATTCAGAGATTATACTAATAATATCTGAAAAAATTTTTGGATGTTCTAATTTTAATAGCATTTAGTAGTATTTTAATTTAATTTATAAATTTCTAGACAATTCTTTTAACAGGGCTATTTTACTTTTAAACATTATTATATTAAATAATAAGGAATTATATAAAGCTAAAGTCTTAATTTTATTTATAAGTTAATTTTAATCACTAAGAAGAACTAAAGAATTTAATACTTTAGAATATTTTAAAAAATATGGAATTTAATGAAAATCGGATAAATAAAATTTTATTTCTTTATTATTCTAGGCAGGATATTGAAAAGGCGATTTTTGATTTTTCTGGAGATCGGGAATGTATTGCAAGCTATATGATGAAATATTTTGGTAAAAGGCCGGATTTTTTTCAATATAAATCTGATATTTTAGGACAAGTTAAACAAGGGGCTACCTCTTTTCATTGTTCTGAAGAATTATGGTATGAACCTTCAGAAGTTTCCACAGACCTTTCAAGAAAAGAATTAAATAATCTAAGGAAAGGATGGGATTTACTTTTAGATATAGATTCTCCTTATTTAGAATATAGTAAAATTTATGCGAGATTGATAGTTAATTTATTAAAATTTCATGGAATTGAAAATATTGGGGTAAAATTCAGTGTTTCTGGAGATACTCCAATATTAATTCAAAATAAGGATCAGATATCTTTGTTGCCTATTTCTAAAGCAATACTTTTATTTAAAAAAGGTAAAAATATAAAAATCTTATCTTTGGATAAGGATAAGAAACTAAAATTTTCAAAAGTTTATGATTCTTTAGAACATAAAGATACTCTTTATGAAATAAAACATTCACAAAGTACAATTCCATTAAAAGCAACAGGATATCATTCAGTATTTATTTGGGATAAAGGGGATGCAATTCAAAAAAAGGTTACAGAATTAAAGAAAGGAGATTTCCTAATTTCATATAATTCTTTGAAGAACCCATTTGAATCATATAAATTACAAATAATGAACAAATTTGAATTTGCAAAAAATCAACATTCAAAAAAAATAATTACTAAAAAAATTAAAGTAACTAAAGAATTAATGAGATTAATTGGATATTTTTTAGCAGAAGGGCATGTTACAAACATAATCAATCAAACAGGATTTAGTTTTAATAGAAATGAAATTGAATATATCGAGGATGTTAAAAACCTTTTATCAACAATAACTCAAAGAAAAATTTCAATTAGACATCCAAATCCAAATTCTACTCAAATTTTAATTCACTCAAAAGAATGGGCTAATTTTTTTGATACCTATTGTGGAAAAAAGAAAAACAAACATGTCCCCCCATTTACCTTCAAGGCCGCTAAAGAATTATTTTTAGAATTATTAAGAGGATACATAAGGGGGGATGGATACAAAACAGGAAAATATGGGATTGTAGTAAAATCAGTATCAAAAAAATTAATTACTGAAATGGTTTGGCTTTGTAAACTAAATAATATTTCTTGTACTTTATTTTGGGAAAAAAGTAAATCACACCCTTCACCACAAGGAAACATGTTTAAAGAAAGTTTAGTTTATATTTTAAGAATTCCTAAATCAGAATTAGAAAATTTAGAATTTAATATTAAAAGAAATAAATTTTCCCCTTTTGCAGGAGATAAGGTTTTCCCTGTTGATGGATTAAGAGAAGTCTACAAACAAATTAAGCCAAAAATGTTTAATGATCATAGACCTGAGCAAATGACTCTTAAAAAGAAAAGAGCAAATTTAAATAGAATAAAAAAAGTTTTAAAGTGGTTCAATGATTTTAAGTCAATAGAACCAAATTCAGATTCTAAAAAGATCTTATCAAATTATGAAGATTTATTTAATTCAGATATTTCTGTCATAGAAATAAAGGAGATAATTAAGAAAGAAAAAGAAATTGTTTATGATGTTTCTGTAGAGGAAACAGAGGCTTTTTTTGGAAATTATTATCCTGTTCTTTTACATAATTCTGGCAATAAAGGATTTCATATAATTGTTCCATGGGGGGCGTTTCCTAAAGAGGTTTATGGAATGCAAACCAAAGATATGTTTCCAGAATGGCCAAAATTAATTTGCCAATATTTAACAGAAACTCTTAGAGAAAAATTAGCCGATGAAATTTTTGAAAATGAAAATTTAAGTGAAATTGCTAAAAAAATAGGGAAGAAAAAAGAAGATTTAATTATTACTGAATGTCTTTCATGCCATAGGCCTGTAAAACTAAAGGATCTTGTAACTTGGTCTTGTTTTTATTGTAAAACTGATAGAACGATGTTACAAAAAAATAAAAGAATTCCTAAATGTCCTGATTGTAAAAGGGAATTAATTGAAAAATTCAGAGAAAAGATTTATGTCTGTGATTTTTGTGATATTAATTCAAAATCTAATCCAGATATGTTTAGTAAAACTCGAGCAAAAACAGAAAGTTTAATCGAAGCAGATCTTGTTTTAGTTTCTTCAAGGCATTTATTCAGAATGCCATATTCTTTGCATGAAAAAACTGCACTATCTTCTATTGTGATAGATAAAGATAAAATCAAGGATTTTCAAATAAAAGATGCTAATCCTTTTAAGGCAGAAATTAAGAATTTTTATCCAAAGCCAAAAATTAATGAGGCAAAAGAACTTTTGCTTCAAGTTCTTGATTGGAAAGAACATCAGGAAAAAGAGCAAGATTTTTTAAAAGAACAGGGTGCAGCCATTTCTAAATTAAAAGGAAGTTCAAGTCCTAAAAAAGCAAATCCTAAAAAAGCAAATTCCAAATACCAAAAAATTCTAATTGATAATCCTTCTGATGAAATTTTTCCACCTTGCATAAAAAATATTTTAAAGGGAATAAAGGATGATGGAAGAAAAAGGGCATTGTTTATTTTAATTAATTTCTTCAAATCTTTAGGATTAAATGAAGTAGAATTAGAAAAAAGAATAAATCTTTGGAATGATAAAAATTATCAACCCTTAAAAAAAGGATATATACAATCACAATTAAATTGGTACAGAAAAAATACAACAAGACTCCCCCCAAATTGTGATAAATCTAATTATCAGGATTTAAATATCTGTCATCCAGATCAATTATGCAGGCAAATTAAAAATCCTTTGAACTATTCTGTAAAAAGATTCTTTAAAAGCATCAACAAATTTAAATAGTCTTTTAGTGTTTGTGTTTTATGAAGAAGAAAATCATTTTCAAAATTTTTATAATCTTTTTTATCTTAATACTTTTGAGTTTTATTAATATTCTAAGTGCAGAAAATCAAACAGAAATCGAAAAAGCATATTCTTGTTTAGAAATAAATCTTAATGATAATTGTGGGGGGGAAACGTCAACAACAGAACAAATTTCTTTTAGTCTCTTAGCCATGGCATATGATTCTAGTATAAAGACAGATTGCAAAAATTTATTAATGGATAAAAAGCAAGAAAATTGTTGGGGAACAACTGGTTCTGCAAATTGTGATTTAAAATCTACAGCCCAAGCAATTCTCGCATTAGAACATATTAATTCTAATAATGAAGATTATATTAATTGGATTCTAAGCAATAAAAAATTAGCAAAAAATCTTGAATGGTTTTTAGAAATAGATACTAATAATAATTCTGAATGTAAAATTAAAGTCAATGGGGGAGACGAAAGGATTTTTTATATAAACGAAAATAAAAAAATTTCTGGCACCAGTAGTTGTTTAATTCCTGCAGAAGAGGATTATTATTTAAAAATAAAACCGTCTTGTTTTGAAAATAATTTTACCATTTCCTGTGACCAGGATTTTGTTACAAGCTTGATTTATAAAAAACCAGGAGAAGAAATTTATCATGTCTCAAGTGATAGCAATTCTGCACCAGCACTTAGCACAACAGAAGAAAAGATTAAAGTATATTGTTTTTCAATGTCTAATACTTGTGATTATGAAGGAAGTTTATGGTCGGTTCTCGCTTTATCAAAAAAAGCAAAAGAAATTTCTGGATTTTTGCCGTATCTCGATGCAATGTCTGATGAGTCTATTAATAAGAAATATTTCCCAGAAGCCTTTTTATATCTTCTTACAGAAGAAGATAATTATTTTACAGAAATTATCGATAAACAAAAGCAAGGAAAGTATTGGAAAGAAGGAGAAAATAAATATTATGACAGTTCTCTAGCTTTTTTAGCATTAGGGGGCAGTAGTTCGAATCCAGAATTAAGTGATTCTAAAAATTATTTTTTACAAATACAAGAAACTTCAGGATGTTGGAATTCAGATAATCTTAGAGATACAGCATTTCTTTTATATTCTGGATGGCCTAAAACACCTTCTTCAGGTGGGGGCACGTCTGAAGTAGAAACCTGTGAATCTTTCAATTATTTTTGTGTTCCTGCATCTCTTTGTCCTTCAGAAGATAGTTTAGAAAATTCTGCTTATTTTTGTCAGTCATTAACAGATATTTGTTGTAAAACACAACCTTCTGAACAAACTTGTTATGAAAAAGGAGGAATAATTTGTGCAACAGATCAAATTTGTACTGAATCAGAAGTGAGTGCTTCAAATACAGATTATTGCTGTTTAAGTTCTTGCAGATTAACTTCTATAGAAGCAAATGAATGTGAAAATATGGAATATAATTGTAGAATTAATTGTTTTGATAATGAAGAAGAAAAAACAGCCTATGATTCTTATTGTGATTATGGGAAAATTTGTTGTGGGCAAGAGCCAAAGAAAGAATCAAATTTATTATTAATAATTCTTTTAGGTATTTTAATTCTTTTAGTTATTTTAGCAATTATTTTCAGAAATCAATTAAAAGTTTGGTTATTTAAAAAGAAAAGTAAATTTAGGTTTGGTAATTCTCCTTCTCAAATCAAAAGGCCTCCAATGCCTCCAGCAGGCATGGTTCCAAGAATGGGGCCAAGAAAAATGCTTTTAAGACCACCTTTTAGAAATAATTATCCACAGAAAAGACAACCACCATTAAGAAAACAATTATTTGCTAGAAGGCCTTTAACAAATGAAAAAGCAAATATTCAAAGAAATAATTCTTTATCAAAGCCAATAAATAGTAAAGATAAGAAAGATAAAGAATTTGAAGAGACTATGAAGAGATTAAGAGATATGTCTGAATAGTTTGAATTTTTTAGGAATTTATCTAGAAAAATAAAAATTTTAAAAACATTTATTAATATGGGAAATACATCTTAAATATGGAAAAAAAGAGATTACTTTTTTTAAATGTTATAATTTTTCTAAATTTAATTTTAATTTTAACTTTAATTTTGATAACTCAAACAATTGCTTTAGAAATAGATTTTTCAAAATCTTCTTATCAACCAAGAGAAATTTTACAAGCAGAGATTACAGGGGGATTAATTGATGTTAATGCCGGAGATTTTTTTATTTATGAAAAAGGTATTCAACACCCAATACCTACAATCCCTTATTTACTTAAAAAAAATAATAAATATTATTTTTATACAATTCTCCCAAATAAAGAAGGAAATTTTTCTTTTATAATAAAAAATCTAAAATATTTTGATGAAGGAAGACTTGTGACACAAGATTTTTCAAGAGATTTAATTATTGAAAAGACAAATGAATCTGCACTTTCAATTGAACCAGGGTTTATTTTAACTAGTGAAGATTTTTCAATTAAAATTAAAAATGTTAATGAAAGGACTTTGGTTATAACAAAATTAATTTCTACAGATCAAATTCAAAATTTTTCTTTAGAAAATGAAGAAGAAAAAATAATAAAATTTTATATTTCTGAAATAAGTGAAGACACTATCTTAGAAATCAATAACTATAAAATTCCAATTTTTTTGATTAAAAAAGATAATCAAACAGAAACCCCGCATAACGATTTTCCAAATAATGAAATAAATTTAATGATTACTCCTTCAAAAATAAATGCTTCTATTACTTCTGATGAAAATTATCTTTTTATTTTTTTATTAAAGAACTTTGAAGAAAAGAACTTAACCAATCTTAAATTTTCTACAAATTTACCAAAAGATTTAAATTTTGAAATAAGTCCAAGAGAAATAAATTCTTTAAAAATCAATGAAAGTGTTTTTATTAATTTAAGCATAAATGTTCCAAAAAAATTTAAGGAAGAGATTTATGGGGAAATAATTTTGGTTTTTGATAATCCTTTTGAGAATCCTACTGATTCTTTTTCTAATATTTCTATTCCAATTTTTTTTGAAATTGTTGAAGATATAACAGAAGTAAATTTAAATGAAACAAGTGTAACCGGTTCTTGGAGTTGTTTAGAAATGGGGGAGATATGTAATTATAGCCAGAAATGTAATGGGGAACCTACGAGTAGTTTAGAAGGGCCTTGTTGTATTGGGGAATGTATTGAAGATAAACCGAAGTCTAGTTCAGGAAAATTAATTTTATTTTTCTTATTTTTATTAGTTTTATTCGGAGTTTTAGGATTTTATCTCTATAAAAAGAAAAAACAAAAGAATAAAAAATCCCCAGAGGATTTTTTAAAGCAAAAGATAAATAAATTTGAAAAAAAAGACTCTTTTAAAAAATTCAAATAAAAAATAATTAATCGTCAGTTATAAAAGTAAAATTTTCAAGATAAAATCTAAGATTACTTTTTTACTTTTTTAGAAATTTTTACCTTTTTTTTATTCTTATTATTATTCTTATTATTAGGGGCTTTCTTCATGGGATTTTTTTGAATTTTTTTTGGTTTTTTCAATTTATTTTCCATAATAATTTTCTTTTCTTTTTTTTCTGAGCATTCTTTTAATTTTTCTGCTAAGATATTTCCTTGCATGATCAGGGTTTTTGTCATTTCATCATATCTATGTAGTTTTACTGTTAATTCCGATAAAGTCGCGCTTAAATCAAAATTTTTTAATACTAATTCTTTTGGTTCAAGTATCTCAATGTGTGCTGGGAACATGTTGAATACAATAGAAAATATTTTATTTAAATCATCTACTTGAAGTTCAACTTCTGCAAAACTTGTAAATAAATTTCTTATATTTTCTTTTTTAATTAATTTTGCTTTATGAATTTCTTTCTTTAAAATATCTATACCCTTAATTTTTCCAAGGTCTTCGATTAATTTATCCAAGGAATCTTCAATATGTTTGGGAGGCCTTCCCAATATTTCAAAAATAAATGCTGCGATTATTTTTTTAGGTTCTTCCATAGGGGTATAAATTAATTAGGGTTTTTAAATCTTTTATCAAACTTAAAATTTTTCATTTGCAAAATTTAATTTTTTCTTCCTATTAAATTTCCTAAGTAAAATTAAACCCGTAAAAAAAATTAATAGTAGAAAAGCATAAAGCAGATATTTTCTTATAAAACTCTGATTCGATTCATAAATTAACTCTGAATTAGATTTAAGTTCTTTTTTTAAATTATTTTTTGTTCCCAAGTAAATTATTGAATTTTCAGTTGAATTTTGATTTTCTGATTCAGAATCGCTCAAATTACTTTGATTTTCTACATTATTGGATTCTTGAGAAGGATTTTCTTGTTCCTCTAAAATCTCAATTTCTTTCTCAATGATTATCTCACTATCTTTTATCTTTGCATAAATCTTTGCATCCCCGCTAAAATTTTCATAATCTGATTTTATTCTTAAAAAAACTATTTTAGTTTTATTTCCAGGGCCGTGAAAAAAATCATAGATATAATAATTTCCAGATTTCCATTCATTATTTTCATCATCATATCTTTCTGAAATTATTTTTGTATCTTCTTTTGATTCTATCCATATTTTCAAATCATACTGTTTATTCTCTGAATTATATATTTTTATCTCAATTTCAAATTCTTGATTATTTATTATTTCCTCTTCTTCCCAATTTATTTCTAAAGTAGAAATATTCTCTAAATTGCTTTGATTATTTTGGTTATTTGAAGAATTATCCTCTTTATTTTTTAAACCTGGAGTTGGTCCAGCTGAAATCCAAGAATTTTCTATTAATTGAAGGGAATTACCATCACCTGCCCCACCCATTTCTGAATTATATGAGACATTTTGCATTAATTCTCCTGAGGAATTATAAAGTAATATTGAATCTCCCCCATTATTCAATGTGAATTTTCTCTCAGCAATAGGGCATAAAACATTAAAGTATTGAGAAAAATTAAGCGGCCTCTTTGCGATTATAAAATAATCCATAGATTTTATAATGGTTGAATCAGAATTTGAAAAATTAATCAAACCAACAGTTCCCTCATTATCAATTTTCCATTCATTTAAATCAATATCCTCTGGTGTAGGATTGTATAATTCAATCCATTCGTTATAGGTCCCACCACAAGAAGCATCAGGGGAATACATAATTTCATTTATTAAAATATTTCCTAAGATTAAAGGCATAGAAAATGAAATTAATAAGAAAAAGCTAATTAAAATGAACTTGATTTCATTTTTCTTAAAACTTTTCATATAATTAAATAGATTATAAACTTTTTAATTATTTCTAATTTTTGATGTTAAGAATCAAAAAAAGAAAATTCTGAGAAAATAGATTATTTCAGATATATAAACTTAGTTTTCAGATCTTTTCTGAAGGCTCTCTAAGTTCATCATAATACTCTGCAGGGATTTTCAAAATTTTATTTTTATTATTCTCATTGTTTTTATTATTTTTAGTGTTTTTATTTTTAAAAAATTGAGAGAATCTTCTTGATTTTTTTCTAATTATTTCAGAATTAATAACCCAATTTTTTCCAGAATCTCTCATAATCTTTGGGTTTAAGAAAAACCAACCTTGCCTATTTAGTCTAATAGCAATTATAGGTTTTAAACCAAAAATATTTGAAAAAACAATAAATCTATTTATTTGATCTTTAGTAATATATTTTGGAAGATTTTTACAAGACTTTACTTCAATACAATATTTTTCTCCCTTTTTACCTGCAATAAGATCACAATCCGCATTTTCCATAACCCCACTCCCAGCGACCCTGGCCGCACGGTAATTATTATCAACAAATATCTGAAAAAGTTCCCTTTCTGCTTTGCTTCCTTTTGCTTTATTTTTTGGCATTTTTATAAAATTTTTACTCCAGGAAATTTATACAAATTATTATATTTTAAATTATTTTACTAAAGAAAATCTACTTTTTATATTTTTATTATAGATCTCTTGGAAATAAAGTTTTTCTTTGATTTGCCTTTGCCCGATTAATTGCCTTTTCTAAAATTTCTTTAACCTTTTCTTCAAGAGCATCACTAACTTCAGAAGAAATATTATTTATCATAGAATCTTTATCAATTTCTTTTATTATATCCTTTATTTTTGATTTTATAATTATTTTTGTCATTTTTTTTTGGATTTATTTCTTTGACTGTTTATTTTCTTTTTTGTTTTATTATTTTTTACTTATTTTATTGTTTAGTTTCCGAAATTTTTTTATTTGTTCTTTTTTTAGAAACTTCTTTAGACCTCATAAAAGGGAATAAAATAACATCCCTTATTGAAGATTGATTTGTGATTATCATGACCAGCCTATCCATTCCCATTCCAACACCAGATGTTGGGGGCATGCCTATCTTTAACATATTAAGGAAATCTTCATCCATTTTTTGAGCTTCTACGTCTCCTTTTTTTAGAGCACTTTCTTGCTGTTTCCATTTTTCCTTTAATATTTCAGGATCATTTTCTTCGCAATAAGATAAGGCTATTTCCCATCCATTAATTATAACTTCAAAAGATTTTATTTTGTTTTTATCTTCTCCAGATTTTGCTAATATAGCAGCTTCTTGAGGGTAGTCATAAACTAATGTTGGTTGAATAAGTTTAGGTTGAACAATCTCTTCGAAAATATTCAACATAACATTTCCGATCGTGCTGCATTTATTAACTTCAACATCAAGTTTTTCAGCAGCTTTTTTAGCTTCTTGCAAATTTTTTATTTTAGATATTTCTATCTTAGCATATATTTTAACAGCATCTGAAAATTTTATTTTTTTCCAAGGAGCTTTAAACTCCAGTTCATTATTTCCAACTTTGATTTTAGTTTTTTTATGAACCTTCTTAACTACAAATTCAATTAGTTCTGGCCAAAGTTTCATATTATCTTCATAATCTGCATAAGCCCACATAGTTTCTACTTGGGTAAATTCTGGATTGTGTAGTTTATCTATGCCCTCATTTCTAAAATCCGGGGAAAACTCAAAGACTTTTTCATAGCCTCCACCAATCAATCTCTTTAAATACATTTCATTTGAAATTCTCATATAAATTTTCATATTTAAAGCATTTAATTCAGATTCAAAGGGGCAAGCATTTGTTCCACCGTAGATTGGTTGTAAGATTGGAGTTTGTACTTCAATAAATCCTTTATTTTTTAGAAATTCTCTTATTGCATCAAAAATTTCCTGTCTTTTCATAAAAACTTCTTTAACTTTGGGATTCATAATTAAATCTAAATATCTCTTTCTATATCTTTCTTCTTTATCTTGGATTCCATGGAATTTTTCAGGCAAGGGTAAAAGGGATTTGCTAAGCAATTCAATATTTTTTATTAATACAGAAATTTCTCCTGTTTTTGTTTTCATAACATTTCCTTCACATCCAATAATATCCCCAGAATCTATATATTTTTTAAATAAATCAAAACTTTTTGATTTTGTT
Source organism: Candidatus Woesearchaeota archaeon (assembly GCA_964472025.1). GTDB lineage: Archaea > Nanobdellota > Nanobdellia > Pacearchaeales > GW2011-AR1 > ARS1285. Next base: position 18,689 of record CAYYIN010000001.1, read on the forward strand.
TGATCTTTCTGTAAAATTATTTGAATTTTCCCTTGATTATCTTGCAAGTTTGCAAATATTAACTTTCCAAGATTTCTTTTAGTCATAACTCTCCCAGCAATTTTTACAATGATTGAATTTTTTTCATTGTTTTTTAATTGAGAATATTTATTTTTTATTTCTTCAGAATAATTTTTAACATTAAATTTATTAGGGTAGGGATTTATTCCTTGGTTTCTTAATTCCTGCAATTTTTTATTTCTTTGATTTATTATTTGTTCTTGTCTTCCCATTTTAATCTTTTATAGTAAATTACTTTGAATTTTTATAAACTTAATATCTTAAATTCACTAAATCCCTGATGTTTAATCTCTTTGATTTCGATTTTTTTTATCTCTGAATGTGCCGGGCCTTTTTCACAGATTTTTAGCATATCATTAATTTTTTCATCCCTTCCTTCTATGATTAATTCTAATTCTCCACTGGATAAATTCCTTACATAACCCTTTATTTTTAATTTTTCTGCGTTTTCTTTAATAAAAGATCTAAAAAAAATTCCTTGGACAATTCCAGAAAAATGTATCTTTAATGTTTTCATTTCATATTTTAAATAAGATCTTGTTTATAATTTTATCTATTTATTTTAATAAATTTCTCGTAAATCTAATTCATTATTTATAATAGTCATTGTTTGAGATGCAAAATAAATCTTTTTTCCTATAGATATTCTTTCCTTGAGATTTTTAATTTCTTTTTTAGGAATACCCAAATCATCGCCTAAAATAAAAACACAATTTTCTAATTTTTGAGAATTTATCTTTCTAATATTCTCACCCTTAGAGTCTAAAGCATAGATTTTTCTTCCTTCTGTTATTAATTCTTTTATCAGGTAAGAAAAACTTTTTTTTTCTATGAAACATCCTGGGAAAATTTTAGTTCTTTTATCTTTTTTATGTTTATATAGCATTCTTTTAATTAATCCCCCAATATCTTTTTTACTAATTGGCGGTTTTTCTTTTGAAGAATCTTCTGAAATAATTTCTAAATGCATTGGGGGATTTGGAGGGCCATTAAAGATTAGATGTAGATGAATTGTATCCCTCATTTTATTTGAAATAAAAAAAGTAGAGATAATAGTATTACAAACAATGTCCATTCTTCCAGCTTTCATTAAATCTTTCCAATTGCCAGAAGTTCTAGCCCTTGTGGAATAATAAATAAATGTTCTCATAGTTGTTTAAGGTTTTTTCCTTTTAAAAAATTTATTAAATACTAATTCAAAATAAATTTGGGTTTCGCAATAATCTTTTTGTTATTTAAAGGAGTTTCTTTTTGGAATTCATAAATCCCCAAGAGTTTATTTTTATAAAATACAGAGATTAGGGTTAATTTTTTTAATCTTTTAAAATTTAAAAAAGATTTTTTGATATCTTTTTTGATTAGTGGCCCCCCATTTAGTAAGGATTTAATAGCTCTTTTTTTTATTTTAATCTTCAGAGTAATCTTTTTTATTATCTCTCCAGGAAGCAATATTTTTCTTAATTCTTTCTCATTTCCTAATTTATATTCTTTAAAAGCATTTTCAATATCTTTTATTTCATGAGTTTTTTTTTCTTTAAAGATTCCTGCCGAAATTCTTTTTAATTTAATCATATGCGCTCCACCAATTTTTTCACCTAAATCATGGATTAATTTTCTAATATAGGTTCCTGCCTCCACATTAGCATAGAAAGAAAATTTTTTTGGATTTTTTTCAATTTTCTTTTTAAAATTTTCATACAAATTTTTTGCATTTGTCTTTGAAATTATTTTAAATTTATTTATTCTTCTTTGTCTTAGAACTCTTTTTACTCTTGAATGAACTGGGGGTTTTTGCATAATATTCCCAAGAAATCCCTTCATTTGTTTTTTTAAATTTTTTTCAGAAATTTGTTTATGGCAATACATTTCTCCGATATATTCTTTATCTTTGTGCATGAAAAAATTTGATAATCTACATGCACGATTAATAGCAATGGGCAATACTCCAGTTACTTGAGGATCTAATGTTCCAAAATGCCCGGTTTTTTTCGCATTTAAAATTCTTCTAATTTTATCACAAACATCAAAACTAGTCATTCCAGCAGGTTTATTCACATTAATAATACAAAATTCTAATAATTCTTTAATTGGTCTTTTCTGTTTTTTAATTTTCAAAATGTTAATCATTATATGTACAATTCAATATTGTAATTTAATAATAAATTTATAGGTTTCCTAATTTTAAATGTATGTTCTTTAAATATATTTTAAAGATTTCTCCCCTGATTTTTCTATTAATGGGAGTTTAAGAAATTAAAAATAAAATTTGAAGTTTAAATTCGAAATCTATTCAAATTATTTATAGTAATCAGGTCGGCTTTTTTATCCTGAAGATATTTTTCTTCTTTTTCATTTAAATCTAATTCTTTTTGCATCTTTTGATCTAAAATTAAAGGCAATAAATTACTATTTTTCATAGCCTTTTTCTTAGACATATGGCAAAAACTAGCGTATTTTATAATTAATGATTTCTTTTTCGCATTTCTTTGATTTGCTAGCCAAATTTTTAAAATTCTTGAAGGTCTTTTATATTTAATAAAACTGTTTGATTTTAATTTTGTTGCAGCAGAAATTCCTGCAGAAAGAAAAAAATTTTGATAAATTAAAAATCTCCAATATTGTTGCCTATAAATTCTCCCCCTAAATAAATCCGCAGAGCTTAAACTAAATTGGGCCTTTGCTAATCCAACTCCATGATAGGCCTGGGGAATATTTTCTTCAACCCAGAGCAATATTTCATTTAAATCCATTTTAATATTGGCATAAACTTGTACAATATCTTTTTCAATATTTTCTTGAAATACTTTTCTTAATGCATTAAAAATCGGCTCTTGTTTTTCTCTTTCAACTTCATTAGAGACATAAAAGTCTTCACCTAATCCAAAGACAGTTTGTAAATCATTTAATGCTGCCCTCACATCTCCACGAGATTTTTTCGCAATTAATATTTTCACTTTTTGGTTTATTTTTTTATTTTCTTTCTCTAAAATATTATCTATAATCTTTAAAATTATTTCTGATTTTACTTCCTTGACATTAATTAATTGGCATTTTTTTCTAAGTAGATTAAATTTTCTTTGCCAAATATCATTTGCAGTAATTATTATTGGGAATTGTGTTTTATCTATTAAAATTAGAAGTTCTGATAGCCCTCCGCGATCACTTGCAGTTATTCCATCAGCTTCGTCGATTAAAATTAATTTTCCTTTTTTAAATAAAGATTGTTGTTGTAGTGAAGGTCTTAAAATTTCTTCTAATTTAGCCCTGTTTCTTAAATCAGAGGCATTTAATTCAAATAATTCTAAATCATGTTCTTTTGCAAGTGATAATGCCAAAGAAGTTTTTCCAGTTCCAACAGACCCATTTAAAATTAAGGCCTTTATTTTTGGGAATATCTTATAAAATGTTTTGATCTCTTGTATAACTAAGTCTTGTCCTTGAATCTCTGAAAAAGATTTTGCGCGATATTTCTCTACTAGTGGCAAGGAGTTTTTTAAAGTCATTTTAATTAGATTTAATTTCTCAATATAGTTTTATGTTTATTTTAGTTTTTTGTAAGCAACTATTTTATAATTCCTTTTCCTGCTAAAACAAAACTTGCTAATAATGTTTCTAACTGAACAAATTCATCACTTCCTTCTACTAATCTAAATTCAATTTCTCCTGTTTTTTCAGTTAGTCTAACCTTAAGTTCATTATCTATTTGAAGATTCCAAATTTCTTTTTGAATTGATTTAATTATGTCTGTCCCAGAAATAGATTCTCTAAGCATTATATGTAATAATTTTTCTTTGGCCTTTATAAAATCCCCAGATAAGGCATATTCTAATACTATTTTTATGTCTGCAGGTTTCGCACTTGAAACTAGGGTATTAATTAAATCAGTAGTTATAGACGGAGAAATAGATGCAGAAGCTTGCAATAAATTGATTACTCTTCTGCAATCCCCTTCGCAACCCTCAAATAATGCTTCTTCTACAAGACCTTCAATTTGTAATCTTTCTTTTTCTGCAATCTTTTTAATTATTATTCCAATATCTTTTTTTTCTAATAATTTAAATCTAAAAACCACGCATCTGGATTGTATAGGATCAATAATCTTTGAAGAATAATTACAAGATAAAATAAATCTGCATGTTGCAGTAAATTTTTCCATAGTTCTTCTTAAGGCTTGCTGAGCTTCTTTTGTTAAAGCATCTGCCTCATCCAAAAAAATAATTTTAAATGGTGCGCTTCCAATTGCTTTAGTTCTAGCAAAATCTTTCACTTTTTTTCTTACTACATCAATTCCCCTTTCATCCGAAGCATTCAATTCAAGATAATTTTCTTTCCAATGAATCCCAAAAAGGTCTCTAACAGTAATTAAAGCTAAAGTAGATTTCCCAGTTCCTGCAGGTCCAGCAAATAATAAATGTGGAATATTAAGTGCCCTTGTTAAATTTTGAACCTTTTTTACAATATCGTCTTGCCCAATTAATTCCTCAAATTTTTTAGGTCTATATTTCTCAGTCCAGATACTTGAAATTTCTTTATTTTCCATATTATAAGAATCAAGATTAATATGAAAATTATCTTATAAGTATTATTATGTTTGATTATATTGTATGCTTTTATAAGGGGGTTTCAAAGAGGTTTTAAAGGGGTTTTTTAGAGAAAATATCTTAATTAAAGTTTTTAAAACTTGTGGACTTGTGGTTAAGGGTTTTCAAAGTAAATTTTTATATCTAATGTGCTTTTTTATATCTTCTATTGTTTGGGCATTTTTTAAGTGGAGCACCATTCAAGAAGGAAGGTTTAAGTAAGATATTAAAGAATGATTAGTTCTTCTAAATAATCAAGGATTTTATTTTAAAAGAATTATGAGGCTATTGATTAATTTATTCGTTAAGCCATTTAAGATTTTTAAAGAATATATAAATTTATAAATAGTATAAAATCTCCTTAGGAAATATGAATAAACAGCAAGTACCTTATTTATGTGATACTTTTTTTTACTCTGAAAGTAGAGATATTCAAAAAATAATGGCAAAAGAATATATTTCTAAGAAATTAGGATATCCTGACAAGAATTCAGATTTTGATAAAAGATTTGGGGTATTAAAATATTTTTTTAGAGGATCTAAAGTAAATAAAGCAATTAATAGTTTGGGCCTATGGTATTTAAAAAAACAAGGCTATGATGCTTTAATGTTAAATTTAATAGAAGACTCAACCAATAATCTAGCTAAAGGAATAATTGGATATGCGGCATTTCAAATACATAAGGATAAGTCCTTATATATTTTTTCAGTATATGTCTTTCCAAAATATCGTAGAAAGGGCTTATCTAGATATATGGTGGAGAAAGTATTAAAAGAAGCAAGAAAAAAAAAGATAAAAAGAATGAGGATTGGTGGAGGAAATGATGAATCAGCAAACCATGTTCACCAAAATTTTGCAAAGAGGTCAGATGAATTAAGAATTTTACCACATAAAGGAAATTGGATAGAAATTTTATATTGAGATATTCTTTATAACTAAAATATCCAATACTCTAAAAAAGCCCAAACTGAGAATTGAACTCAGGACCTTATGCTTACCATGCATACGCTCTACCAACTGAGCTATTTGGGCATGTTTAGTATATTTTATAGTAATTATATAAACATAATTTATTTTTAAGTTTTTTTAATTTATTAGGACGTTATAAAAATAAATTTTTTTATCGAGAATTCAATTACAAAAGATTTTTATTAAGACCTTCTTTGTCTTCTTTTTTTCTTAACTTTCTTTAATCTTTTTCTTTGCCATTTCCAACGCATTTGGCGTTTTTTTTTCCATCTACGACTTGATCTTTTCATATTATTTCAAATTTTTAATTTAAAAAAATATTGGGAACTTAATTTATAAACCTTTATGTCAATTATATCAAAAATAAAGATCATATTTTAAATTTCTAATAAAATTTTGAGTTATAAAAGTGTTTTTTAAGGGTTCACTCAATTTCTTTTTGATCTGAATCTCCATCCAATTCTTCAGTATCATCTTCGGGAATTGTCTCTTCTATAATTTCTTCTTTTTCCTCTTCTTCTGATGATTTTAAAGATTTTTCTTCTTCTTCCTTTTTTTTATTTTCTTCAATTTTCTTTTTTAATTCTTCTTCTGAGAGTTTTTCAATAGTCTGTTTTGTTTTGGCAGGAAAAGGCCTTTTTACAGTTATTGGAAGCACTCCTTGAAGCAATTCTTTTTCTGCAATTTTTAATGTATCATAATTTAATTCATTTTCTTCTTCTTTACTTAATTTCAGCAAAATAGGCGCATCCATTGCTAACTGTAAACTTCTTGCTCCAAGAATTCTTGCAATCTCATATTTTGTAAATTTTTTTTCTAATTTTTCTATCATTTTAAATTTAAAAATTAAATGTTTTTAATTTTTTGTTTTTATTAATTTTTTTATTTGATTATCTATTTTTGAGAAATGAGTATCATAGATTTTTTCACTGTTTTCAATCATTAAATTGATTTCTTGCGAAGAAAAAGCACTTGTTCCACCTTTTTGAAGAGAATTAATTATCTTTTCATTTTTAGGTTGAGAGAGTGTGATGGTGAATCTTCCATCGCTTATATCTTCTTCTTCCCTATCAGCATCAAGAAGTAAATTTTCTTTTATATTATAAAAAGTTATTTGGAAAGGAATATTTTTTGTTAAAGGAAGTTTATTTTTAGTAAATTCTCCAAATTTAACTTTCTCTTCTTTTTCATCATATCTTGGGAAATAAGCTGATTGCAATGCAGCAATAGCTGCCCTAGAACTTACATCTAAAATATTACCATCATCATTTATACAATAAATATCTATCATAATTGACCAAACTTTTTCATTTTTTTTAATGCATAATTCTTTCCAGTCAATAAACCCACTTTCTCTAATTCCTCTGTCAACAATTCTCGCGATTTCTATAGAATCTACTCTTGGTGGTCCTGATTCATATCTTTCTCCGCATAAAGGACTAAATTCCATAAAAACACTCATGGTTCCTTCATCTTCATGATCTGAATAAGGTTCTTGTGTTGAAAGTTTTACGCCTGCAATAACTTCTGTTTTTCCTATTTTAACTCTTGCACTTCCTTCAGCATTCTTTGAAATTCCTAGTTCAATATTAATATCCCTATAATCCAATAACCCTCGATCATTCAATCTTTTATTCTTTCCAAGAGATTCAATGATTTTTTTCTTATTTATATTTGGTATTCTTACACTATTTATTTTCATTTATCTTTTCTCCTTTTAATGCTCTGATTTGATATTGATTTACTTTTTCGCAAGCACTTATCGCAGCATCAATTGCTTCATTAAATCTTTTTGTAGGCATTTTTCCATCTAATTGTAAATGGACAATTTTTTTTGAATTTGAACAGATTGTAAAAGGAATATCTGTAGCTCCTTCACCAAGATTATGGTCTTCCTCTTCTTTTGTAATATCTGTAACAATTTTATCATCAATCTTTCCTATGGAAACACTAGAAACTAATTCTTTCATTACAATTCCTGCATGTGCTAAAGCCATTGCAGCAGCATTAATCCCTGCGCACCTTGTAGAAGCATTTGCTTGCAAAATTATAATTTCTACATCAATCACTGTTCCTGGGAATCTATCTAAATCAACAACTGTAGAAAGTGCATTTTCTGTAATTAAAGCAATTTCTTTACTTCTTCTATTTGGTCCAGGTCTTGCTCTTTCAGTTACAGAAAAAGGAAGCATATTATAATTACATCTAATTGTGCATTTTTCTGGATTTTGTAAATGTTGAGGGTGCAAATGTTTTGGACCATAAACTCCAGCGATTGCAACTGTATCACCATAAGCAAATAATGCACTTCCATCTGCATTAGGTATAATTCCTACCTCTGCCTTAATAGGTCTGAGTTCATCCATTTTCCTTCCATCTGTTCTTTTAGTATATGCCATTTATTTTTCCTTTATTTTTAAAAATTCTTCAACTTTTTGTGTTAAACCGTTAAATATAGATTCTTTTTCTATTAATTTTATTGCATCTCTAGCTTTTTCTTCATTTTCTAATTCTCCTTTTATCCAAATAAAACCATTTTGTCCAACAGTTATTTCTGTGTTAGTTTTTTCTTTAATTAAATTAATCATACTGCCTTCTTTCCCAATTACTCTAGGAACCTTATGAGAATTTATTTTTATTATTCTTCCATCGTTTAATTTTCCTAAATTTCTTGATTTTAAACCCAAGTCAATACTTGGTTTTTTAATATTTACTATCCTAAATGCCAAAGAGTCCCCAATTTTTGCAAAATCTAATAAATTATCTTTATTAACAAATCTAGGGCATTCCATTATTGGAAGAAAAGCAGAATAAGGCCCGCCAATTTCAACATTGTATCCATTAAAAGAAATATCCCTAACAGTTCCAATAACAACGTTCCCCCTTCTTGGTTCAAAGATCCCAGAAATAGGAATTATTTTTACAATTCTCTCTCCAAAATCTACTAATCCGTATCTATTAGCAATTATATCTTCTTTATTTTTAATTGTAAAATCTCCTGGGAGATATTTTTCCCCTGAGACAATTATTTCCCCAGGGACTACAATTTTTCTTTCTTCTTTATTCATTTTTATTATTTTATTAATTTAATTCATGGACTATGGTTGAACCATGTGTGATTGAATTTAATTTATCATAAAAGTCAAAGATTAATCCAATAGGAATATCTAAAATAACTTCTAAATCTCCATTTGAAATCCAATTTTCTTTCTCTTTATATTCTTGAATTAATCCGTATATTTTTCCAGTATGTTCTGCTGGAATTATTACTTTTATTTTTTTAGTTTCTATTTTAATTGGAATTATCTTTTTAAGGTTTTCTATAATTTCTTTAATCTGTTTTTCAACTGATTTATCTTCAATTTTCACTTTAGATTGTTCAATTGCAGAATTAATAATATCTGGGGTGAATGGATGATTAGTTCTAGAATCAATAGAATTTTTTACTAAAAAATCAATTATTTGTTTTTTTCTAATTTCAATATTTTTATCTCTATAATCTTGAGTTACTTCTAGCATACCTTTTTTTACTATTTTTTCAACAATCTCTTCAAAATTTGTTGTAGAAAAAGCCTCTATTAAATCTTGATTACTTGCAACCATGCCCTTTTTTAAATCTTTATAAATTTTATTATCTCTTATAATTTTATCAGTGGTTATTGCCTCTCCTTTTTTTAATCTGGTAGAAGCATCTAAATCTACCATAGTCTCAAAAATTAATTTTCCACTTCGCAATCTAGCAATTATATCTGGCATTATTTATATTTTAGAATTTCTTCTTTATTTAGATTTATTATTTTTCCATCACTATTTTTTATTTGAGCAACATTAAACCTTTGGATATCAAAGTTTTCTTTAAGGATTTCTGAGAAAATCTCTAAAGCAATTTTTATTCCTTCTTTTATTTTAATTTCTTTTTTATATTTTTTTCTTAGTAATTCTTTAATTTGATTATCATCTTTGCCAATAGCAATAGCATTATATTCAAAATAATTCCCAGTTATATCTGTGATATATAACTTTGATTTTCCATCATTAACCCCTGCGACCATTATAGCAACTCCAAAAGGCCTTACTCCGGGATGTTGAGTATATTGTTGTTTAATATCTGAAATTTCTTTAATTATTGATTCTATTTCTATGGGTGAATCATAAGTAATTCTATGTTGTTGCGAGACAATTCTTGCTTTATCTATTAAAACTCTGGCATCACTAATGATTCCTGCAGCACTTGCCATAATATGTTCATCAATTTCATATATTTTATCTGCAGATTTAGAAACAATTAAGCTATCCTTAATTCCTTTATCTGCGATAATAATTACCCCATCAGAGCATCTAATTCCAATACTTGCACTACCAAGCCTTGCGGTTTTTTCAGCATATTCTACTTGAAGTATATGCCCTTCTGGTGAGAACATAGTTGTACTTCTATCATAGCCCATTATTTGATGTTGCATATCTGGAATTTCCATTTTAATCTCTTTGTTTTAATCCAAATGAAAAATAATAAAGAATTTCTTTCTTTGGAGTAAAACGTATTTATTTTCTTTTCAAAAAACTTAAGAGGGGGACCTTTAAAAAGCTTATGGTGATTTTAATCTGTGTATAGCCCATAGACATATGTCGTAGATTAAAACAATAACTTAAAATCATTAT
>CAYYIN010000002.1:0-4316 GCA_964472025.1 Candidatus Woesearchaeota archaeon
GGATAGGATTCGAACCTACGAAGGCACTAAGCCACAGGATCTTGAGTCCTGCCCTTTTGACCACTCAGGAACCTCTGCAAATAATCCTAGAGATTTATGATCCCCAAAAATAAAAGATTATTTCATATAAAAAACTTTATAAATCCCTAATTTCAAGGTTATTTGAAGACAATCATAATAGTTAGGAAACACCTGATACCATTCCGAACTCAGAAGTTAAGCTGACTATGTTATTGGTGTTAGTTTCTGAAGAGAAGCCAAGCCTATAAGTTGTCTTCGCTTAAAAAATTAGATAAATATCCGAGAGTTATATAAAATAAAATGATTATTCCAATTCGATGCATCTCTTGCGGCAAACCTATTGCCCATTTATGGGAAGAATTCAAAAGGAGAGAGGAAAATGGGGAAGATTCCAAAAAACTTTTAGAAGAATTAGGTTTGAAAAGATATTGCTGCAGAGCAATGTTTTTAGGACAAGTAGATAATTTAGAATTAATTAATAAATTTAAAAAATTTTAATTTAAAATATAATTTTTAAATTTGGGATTCACTTTGCATTTTATTACTTCTACTTATATTATTTCGATTCTTTCAGAAATTTTAAATAGTTTGAAAAAGACTTTATTTAATGAAGAATAAACTTTCTAAACAAGAGATTGAAAAAAAAATAAAGGCAATTTTTTCGAATGTTCCAAGCCCTAAAATGATTAAAAAAGCTAAAAGACTTGCTATGTCTAAGAATATAAAAATAAAGGAATTGAGAAAAAAAATCTGTAAAAAATGTTATTCATTTTTTGATTCAGAAAATTGTCAAATTAGAATTAAAAAAAATCTTAAAATAATTAAATGTAAAAATTGCGGAAATATTTCAAGATATAAATTAAAATAAATAAAGATGAAAAAATTCCCAAAACTTTCTGGAAAATTGATTCTTGCACCAATGCATAATATCACTAATCTTGCATTTAGAATTATGTGCAAGGAATATGGGGCGAGCTTAGTTTTTACTGAACTAATTTCTGCGAATGCCTTAGCAAGAAACAATCCATCTGTTTTAAAATTAGCTAAAACAAATATAAAAGAAAAACCAAATGCTATTCAATTATTTGGCCAAGACACAGAGAATATTGTTAAAGCTGCTAAAAATATGGAAAAAAACTTTGATATTATTGATTTTAATTTAGGTTGTCCTTCTTTAAAAATCAAAAAACAGGGATGTGGGGGTGCCTTATTAAAAAGAAAAAATAAAATTGCAGAGATTGTAAAAGAATTGTCTAGTTCCATTAAAAAACCAATTACTATAAAAACAAGGCTTGGATGGGATACAAATAATGCTATAAAAATCGCAAGAATTTGCGAAGAAAATAATGCCAGCGCTATAACAATACATGCTAGAACTGTTGAGCAAGGCTATTCAAAAAAAGCAGACTGGGAAATTATTAAAAAAATTAAAGAAGTTATTAAAATTCCAATTATTGGTAATGGCGATATTATTAATGGGAAAATTGCTAAAAAAAGATTAGAACAAACAAATTGTGATTACCTTATGATTGGAAGGGCAGCAATTGGAAATCCTTTTATTTTTAAACAAATAAATGAATATTTAAAAACAGGAAAAGAAATTAAACAATCCAAAGAAGATAAAATTAAAGATTATTTTAAATACATTAAATTAACAAAAAAATATGATTGTTTTTCGATTAAAGATTCTAAATATAACGCCCAAAATTTTACTCGGGGACTCCCTAGAAGTGCGGAATTAAGAAAAAAATTAAATAAAATAAAAGACTTCTATGAAATTGAAGCATTATTAAAAAAATATTTAAAAGAAAATCAACGGGTTACTTTGTTTTAACTAATCAGGCACAACAAACAAAAGATTTAAATATGCTGATTTTATAATTTTTATTATTATAATTACAATGAACTCTGAAAATACTTATCTAAAAGCAAGAAATGGACTGGAAATGACAGAAATTTTAAATATATTTAATTCAGTTAGGGAAAGAATAAAAAAAGATTATCCAGAAAATTTGCAACTTGCTAGAAATGATAATAAAATTTGGAAATCTGCTAATGAGGTTTATGATTATTCTTGTCTTTTCATTAAGAATAATGATCTTTCTATTTATGAACTTATAAAATTTAATGCTCCGGATATTGAAAATATAACTGCTTATTGGGTTTCTAATTTCAATCAAAATTCTCAAAAACTAAATTTAACCGAAGGATTAATAAAAAAAATATTTTGCAGGCCCTTAACCTTAGATGAAAATTCCAACGAGGACCTAATACTAAGCGATAAAAAATGGATTCTAAAAAAGACAGTTGTTTCTGATCGTAAGGGTTTTGACATTAAATATATTTTAACCCACTTTATTGAAAAACCACTTGAAGAAATAGAGAAAATAACTTTTTCTGGAAGAATCTATTAAAAAAGAATTTTTAATAAAAAAATTTGGCTAGAACCTAAAATAAAATTCATTCAAATTTTGAAGGATTTTAAATAAATACATAAAATTTATAAACAATCTCTAAATTATTTATTAAAATGAAAAAATGTCTTTATTGCAAATCTGAATTGTCTCAAGATAGTATTTTAGATTTTTGTGAAAATTGTGGGGAACATATTTTTGGTAAAAAAATGTTTAATGCAATTGTGAAAAATATGGGCGAAGCAAAAGAAAGGGGAGATTTAAATCAGGTAGATCCTTAGATTTTATAATTAAAATCACTAATTTGTATGCTATTCCAGAATAAAAATTAAAGAAAAGTTTTTTAAATGCCTTATTTTTATGGATTTATTATAGGATGATAAAAAGAAAAAAAGAACGAACTCATGGAAAAATTCCGCTTAGTCGATACTTCCAAGAATTTAAAAACAATGATAGTGTTTCTATTATTAGAGAACATGCTGAACAACCTAAATTTCCGAAAAAATTACAGGGAAGAACAGGGGTTATTATCGGAAAAAGGGGGCGATCCTATATACTTAAGTTAAAAGATTCAAATAAAGAAAAGACATTTATAATTCACCCAGTTCATTTAAAAAAACTAAAATAAAAAATGATTATTGAAAAAACACCACTAAATTTGAATGAAGTAAAAGACATTGTCAAAAATTTGCCAGATGATGAAAAAAAACAAGCTATTGAACTTTACCTTAAAAAATTTTTGAAAACAACCCCCAAAAATACAATAAAGATAACGCAAGAAATAGAAAAATTAGATTTATTAAAAATAAAAAAAAGCCACATCGTTAAAATTATTGATTTAATGCCAAAAGATTCCTCTGATTTAAACAAAATTTTTGATGATGTCAGTTTAAATGAGGATGAAACAAATAAAATACTTAAAATTATTAAAGAAACCAAATAACGAAAATGAAACAAAAAGAAGAATACACAATTATCTTAGATTATCTGCCTTATGGCTATCCTTTAGAGAAAAAAATGATGCCTATTGCTCAGGCCATTGGAATTAAAACTAAGGTTTTATTAGAATTAATTCCTAGAAAGGATGTGAAACTAGAAATTAATGAAAGAGTATATATTGGCCCTAATAAAAGGGAAAAAATATATTATATTCTTGGTAAATTGAAAAAAGATAGAATTACAGAGACAACTAAAGAAAATTTACAAGAATTCATTGATAATGAATTTGAAAACGATGAAAAAAAATTCATTGATTTTTTCAATTGCTCTAATGCAATAAACACAAGACTTCATCAATTTGAATTAATTCCGGGTTTTGGGAAAAAACACACTGAAGCAATTCTAAAAGAAAGGGGTATAAAACCTTTTGAATCTATAGAGGATTTAAAAAAAAGGGTTACAAACTTACCAGATCCTAAAAAAGCTATAAAAAAGAGAATAATCAAAGAAATAATCGGAGAAGAAAGATATAATCTATTTACAGAATAAAATGGAAGAAAAAATACTAGAAAAAAATAAATCTGAAATACAAAATAATAGAAAATTTTCAATTATAAGGATTGCTCAATCAGATATTCCTACAAATAAAAAGATTCTTGTAGGCCTAACCTATATTAAAGGGATTTCTTGGGCGTTTTCAAATGCCATATGTAAAATTTTAAATCTAAATCCCACAGAAAAAATAGAAAGTCTTAACAAACAAGATATTGAAAAGATTGAAAATTTTCTGAAAAAAACAGATTCAAAAATTCCGAAATATTTACTAAATAGAAGGAAAGATTTTGAAACTGGAGAAGATTCTCACTTAATTGGAAATGATTTAAATATGAAAAAAGAATTTGATATAAGAAGATTAAAAAAAATTAGATCCTATCGAGGATT
>CAYYIN010000002.1:4416-25476 GCA_964472025.1 Candidatus Woesearchaeota archaeon
TGAAAAAAGAATTTGATATAAGAAGATTAAAAAAAATTAGATCCTATCGAGGATTAAGACATGCTTTTGGGCATCCTTCAAGAGGTCAAAGAACAAAAAGTAATTTTAGATCTAAAGGAAAGAAAAAAACTGTGGGTGTTAAGACAAAAAAACGAGGAAAATAAAAAATAATTAAAATGGAAAAAAAATATTCGCGACCTAAAAGGCCCTTTGACAAAATAAGAATTGAAGAAGAAAATGTAATTAAAGAAAAATATGGTTTAAAAAATAAAAAAGAAATCTGGAAAGCCGATGCAGCCATTAAAAAAATAAGAAATCAGGCAAAAACTCTAATTACAAAATCAGATGAAGAAAAAGAATTATTTGTTAAAAAATTGCAAAAAAAAGGTTTCCCTGTAAATAATCTCGCAGAAGTCTTAGGATTAGATAAAACTAATTGGTTAAAAAGACGATTACAAACAATTGTCTTTAATAAAAAATTGGCGAAAACTATGAAACAAGCTAGACAATTTATTACCCATAAAAAAATCCTAATAGAAGATAAAATAACCAATAAACCGTCTTATCAAGTTTCTTTAGAAAAAGAGCCATCAATTAAATTAAATCTAACGCTGCGAACTATAAAGAAAAAATTTGCGCCTGAAATAATAAAAAAAAATACTATAGAAGGTGAAGCATTATAAAGAAAAAATGGAATCAGAAATTAAAAAAAAGAAAGAACGGATTGCAATATTAAATATTTATACCACATTTAATAATACAATTATGAATTTAACAGATCTTACAGGAAATACTCTTGTAAAGTTTAGTGGGGGGCAATCTACTAAACAAGATAGACTAAAGGCGAATCCTACAATTGCAATGTTCATTGTTCAAAAAATAATCGAAGAAGCAAAAGATAATGGAATTACTGGATTTTATGTTAGAATTCGTTCTAGAACTGGACAAGCAAATCCAGGGCCTGGAGCCCATTCTGCAATAAAATCTTTACTTAGGGCAGGATTTAAAATTTTGAATATAACTGATAATACAAAAACTCCCAGGGGTGGACCAAAAAAGAAAGGGGGTAGACGGGGAAGAAGACCTTAGATTTATTTTGATTAAATTTAAAAACAATCATTTCAAAAACATATTATGATAAAGATAACAGAATACAATCAAGAAAAACAAGAGATTAAATTCATTACAGACATGTCTATTAATCTCGCAAATGCTATTCGGAGAAGTGCTTTAGAAATACCAATAATGGCTATTGAAGAGGTTGAAATCTTTAAAAATGATTCTGCATTGTACGACGAGATAATTGCACATCGTCTTGGTTTAATTCCTATTAAAACAAATAAAACTTCTAAAGAGATTAAATTTAAACTTTCAGAGAAAGGCCCAAAAACAATTTATTCTACAGACTTGATCCCTAAAACTGGAACAAAATGTAAATTACCAATTGTAATTTTAGGAGAAAAACAAGAAATTGAAATGATTGCAACTGCAAAATTAGGGAAGGGAATTTCACATATAAAATTCTCTCCAGGCTTAATTTATTATAGACATAATATAGATCCCCAAATTTTAGATTTTATTGATGTTGATCGTAATGGCTTAGTTAAATATAATGAAGAAGAAATAAGAAATAAAAATTTGTCTGAAGAATTAATACAAAAAATTAAAAAATTAAAAGAAATAAAAGAATTAATCTTTAATATTGAATCTTGGGGACAACTTGAAGTTAAAGATGTTTTTATTAAATCTATTGAAATTTTAGATAAAAACTTAAAGGAATTGGGGAATAAATTAATAAAGTAATTATATTGGTGTGGGGATGCCGGAGCGGTCAAACGGAGTGCGTTAAGGACGCACTGGCTTAGTGCCTACAGGGGTTCGAATCCTCTTCTCCACATAAATTTCTTTAAAATATCAAATGATTAGCAAAACAAAAATTAATAAAAGAATTAAAAGGAAAAGAAATCCTTCGATAGTAGAAACCCTGCTTCTTGCAAAAAAAAATAATCATTTAGAATTAGCAAAACAATTAGCGGCTCCAACAAAAAAACAAAAAGTTTTTAATTTAGATTTTATCGATAAATTAAAAGAAAAGAAAATATTAATTGCAGGAAAAATTCTTGGGGAAGGCCAAATTAATAAAAAAATTTCACTTACTGCTATTAATTTTTCAGAAAAAGCAATAGAAAAGTTAAAAGAAAAAAAATGTGAGATTAGAACTATTTTTGAAGAACTTAAAATTAACCCTAAATTAAAAGATATAAAAATAATAAAATGAATAAAATAATCATCAATGCAGAATTAATAAATTATGGGAGATTATGCAGTTATATTGCAAAAAAAGCATTAGAAGGTAATGAGGTAATTGTTTTAAATTCTGAAAAAGTCTTAATTAGTGGAAACAAAAAAGATATTATCAAAAAGTACAGCACCCTTAAGAAAAAAGGCGGAAGATCTTTAAAAGGGCCAAAAATTTCGAGAATTCCTTTTAAATTTTTAAAAAGGGGTATTCGTGGCATGCTCCCAGACCATCGAAAGGGTATTGGAAAGATTGCCTTTTCAAAAATAAGATGCTATAATGGAATACCTGAAGAATTTAAAATGGAAAAAACAATAAAAATTAAAATCAAAGAATATAATAAATGCATCACCCTCAAAGAACTCTTAGATAATCTATAAAATGAAAAAACAATTAACAATTTCTGGGAAAAGAAAAACTGCAATAGCTAAAGCAACAATTGAGGAAGGAACTTGCAAAATATTTATTAATAAAATTCCTTATGAAAATCTAGAATTTTTTTGGAGATTGACAATTAAAGAACCATTAGAAATTACGAAAAAAATTCTAGGAAATTTTAAATTTGATATTAAAATTAATGTAAAGGGTGGTGGAATTGAAAGTCAAATTTTTGCTTCTAGACTTGCAATTGCAAGAGCCTTGGTAAAATTTACCAATTCTAAAGAATTAAAAAATGCCTTTGTGAAATATGATAAAAATTTATTAGTTGCCGATACTAGAAGAAAAGAGGCCTATAAGCCAGGTGATAGTAAGGCTAGAAAAAAAAGACAAAAATCTTTTAGATAAAACATAAATAAAAAAATGAGGGAAATAAATGTTTAGTTCAATAATCCAAAGTATATTCATAGATTTTTTTCAAAGTATATTCAATTCTATTCCCCAACTTTATAAACCCTTCATCAGTTTATTTTTTTATACAATTTTTATATCATTATATTCTATTTTTATTTGGAAATTTTATAAATTCCTTGCAAAGAGAGATATTTTAGAATTAAATTTGAAAAAATATAAACATTCAAAACATCCCAAATTAGAAACGATTTTTGCAATGGCTCTATATACTATTGAATATATTGTAATTCTTCCATTTTTAGTTTTATTTTGGTTTGTAATTTTAGCATTATTTTTATTGGTTTTGTCCAAATCTACAACAGTGAATCAGATTCTATTAATTTCTGCGGCAATAATTGCTTCTACAAGAATAACTGCATATATGAGTGAGAATTTATCTAAAGATTTAGCGAAGATTTTTCCATTTACTATTTTAGCTACTTTTCTTTTAGATGCCAATTTCTTTAATTTTTCAAGTACAATTCAAAAGATTTTAGAGATTCCTTCACTTTTTACAAATATCATTGGATTTATTATCTTTTGCTTTATTGTAGAACTTTTACTTAGAATTATTTATTTTTTCACAAAAATTAATCGTTCTTCAAATAAAATAAATGAAAATCCTCCTAAAAAAGATTTTTCTAATGAGATGCCTAAAAAAATTGCCCCGTCAAATCCTGCACTCACAAAAATAGACTCTACAAAAAAAATTCCAGAAAAAGAGTTCTTAGAAACAAAATTTTCAAAAAATCATTTTGAGAAAGATAATTAAAAAAACCTAAAACATTATTTTATATTAAAATTCAAAACCCTTATATCTGGGGAAAGAAGATAAAGTTTATCTTTTTTTGATCGCAATCCCCGATATATTTTTTGCAATAATTCTCTTCTGGCCTTATCAACATAAAAACTTCTAAAATGTGTTGGCTTTGTTTGCTTAAGTAATCTCCAAAAAGTAGATGAAATGTTGGGATAGGGGAATCTTGTGATTATAATAGTGTTACAAATTTCTCCGGGAAAATCAATGCCTCGATTGCATTTTGTTGTAAAAAGAACTTCTATTTTTTTATTTTTAAAATCTTCGACTATCTTTCCAAGGGGATCTTGTCTTTGAAAATTAATTAATTTAGCTCTTGTTGGTAAATTATCTAAAGAATATTTTTGCTTTTCTTTTTCATCAGGTAAATCTGAAAAACTAGTTAATTGAACAACTAAGGGTTTTTTTGAACATTCTACCGCTTTTGAAAATGATAAAAGAAAATCTTTCCTAGTTTTTTTTCCTGTTTTAAAATTGGAATATCTGCAATCAAATTCATAGCCATATTTGCATTTAATTAATTCTCCTTGCGATTCTATCTCGGCATTTATTAATTTATAATCTTCAATTCCAAAAATATTTTTCAATACATCTGGGGAATGTATTGTTGCGCTCATAAAAATAAAAATTTTGTTTTTGGAAATTATTTCTTTTAATTTTTTTGCTAAATCTAAATTAACTAAATTAATTATTAAATCATTTTCTTTTTTACTAATCGAAAAATAAGTTTCATCAAATAACTCTGAGAAAACTCTTGCAACCCCAATTAAATGGTATAAATATGTGGTTTCGTCATTCTCAATCTCTTCAATTAATTCTGGGTTTTTTATTATCAAATTCAAAAAATTTTCGACGGCAGTATTTTTAATTGATAAAATTTCGTCTGTATTTTGAATTTTTTTAAATTTTTTTGAATTTTTTATAAAATTTAAAATCGAAATTAATTCATTAACAAATCTTTGAATTTTTTCATTTTTTAAAAATAAATTACTTAAACTAGAAAGTGCCCAGTTTACGTTAAAATTTTCTTCATTACCAAGATTATCTAAAAAATCATCGCATTCATCAATTATTTCTAATTCAGTTTTCGGTTTTCTGTCCATTAAATTTTCAATTTTATATTTTTCGCTATTAAAAATAAGGACCTCTGCTTTCTTATAAAATTCATATTGATCATAATATTTACAACCTTTTTTTCTCTGATAGATGATAAAATTTTTATTATTCAAACCTAAATATTTAATTTTTTTTTGGTGAAACATCTTTGAAGAAATATTCAAATCTTCAGATAAAATTGGTGACCAATAGGGGCATATTGATGCAATATCTGATCTTTTGATTTGATTAATTGAATCAAAATCTGAAAACTTAATGTTTGGATTTCTATTTATAAATTTTTTTATTTTGTCTAAATTTTTTTCTTTGATTTCTATTTTACATGGCAAAAAAAAATTATCACAAGAATCATCTTTTTCTTTAGAAAAAATTTTTCTATCAAATAAAGGGCTTTTATTAGAAAAAATATCACTTAATTTTGCGTTTCTTTCTATGTATTCTTTCTTAATTTCCGAATTATTTTTTTCGTTTTCCAAAAATTTGCATTTAAAATTTGCCCTCCCCAAAATTGGGTGAATTTTTAATTTTTTTCCATTTTTTAAAACATATTTTTTTTCCGAATAATCATTAATATATTGTTCTTGAAGTGATTTTATTGGTACTACTAACGATGTTTTACCAAAAATCCTGGCCAAATTTAATGCAATTGCAGATTTTCCTGAACCGCAAAAACCTTTAATAAAAATAATTTTATGCCCTTCTTTTATTGATTCTACGACTTCCCGGATAATGCTCTCCTGAGTTTTTTTATTAGAGAAAACTAGAGGGTCTAATTTTTTTCCTTGTTCATATAAATTCCACATTTTAATATTTCAAATTCTCTCCTTTCTTTTAACATTTAATAATATTCACCTATTAATATTTAATTATCATAGTTTAATTATATCTTACAATTATTTTATTAAAATTTTATCTGTAAAAAATCAAAATTATTTCATTTTTTTAAATAGGGGACAATAATTTCTAAATTCACACCATTTACATAGTGGTCCAGGATTTGGTTCAAAATTTTTTGCTGATTCTATTTTATTGATTTTTTCTATTATTTGCTTTTTTAATTCTTTAAATTGAATCTCAGTTCTCTTTGAAATTCTTATTTCATTAAATGCTAGAAAATGCCAGACTAATAAAATTTCTTTTACATCTTCAAAATTATTTTTTACTGCAAGACCATATAATCCCAATTGCTCATCTTTGTCTAATTCTTCCTGGCTTTTTAAAAAATTACTTGTTTTATAATCATGTATTTCATAAATCCCTCGATCTTTATGATGCACTATTCGATCAATATATCCTTGCAATTTATATTTTCCTTCCATATCTAATTTCAGAAATATTCTTTTTTCAGTTGCAATAGTATTATCTTTAAAAGGAGAATGCCTGAGAAAATAATCTATTAGGAATTTTATTCCTTGATTAAAATAATCTTCACTAGTGTTTTCTTTTTTTATGATTTTAATTTCTTTATTAAAATTTTGCGCCCATTCTTTTGCAAAATATTCTATTACTTGATCTAATTTTAAGGATTCTGAAGTATTTATTTGCTTATAAATCCATTCAAGAGTTTTATGAACTTGATTTCCTAAGAATGCTTCAATAAATTGTTTTACTTCTGGTTTTAATTTATCGATATATCGAAATTTAAATTTAAGTGGGCATTTTTCAAATGTAGAGATTCTTGAATAAGAATAAATAGTCATAATAGATTATAAGAATTATCGTTTTTAATTATTTCTTTAATAAAATATGAATATAATTCAAAAAATAATTCAAAGAATTCTTCACTTTCAAAAATATAAATTTATAAAGGAGTTCGTATAATCTATTAAGATTTATGAAAGATTTATGAAAGATTTATGCAAAATCTTTGCTAAACTCAAAAAAATGAATAAACAAGAATTTTTGGAAAAATTGAAAATTGAAATAAAAATTGAAAAATTATCTGAAAACACTCTGAAAAATTATTTGAATTTCAATAAAAAATTTTTAGATTATATAAATAAAGACCCTGAAAAAATTAAAAAAGAAGATCTCAAAGAGTTTTTGGCTGAAAAAATGTCTAATAAGTCTACAAGTTCTACTATTCTTTTTTTATCTGCAATAAGATTTGCATATTCAAACATATTTTCTATAGACCCTAGTTTAGGAATAAAACGGCCAAAAAAAGAAATGAAAATCCCCCTAGTATTAACTAAGGAAGAAATAACTAAATTTATTGATGGCTGCGCTAATAAAAAAAGTAAATTAATTTTACAACTATTATATTCTTCTGGATTGAGGGTTTCTGAACTTGTGAATTTAAAAAAAATCGATTTAAATTTCAATGAAAATAGTGGCTGGGTAAGAAAAGGTAAAGGGAAAAAGGATCGAATTTTTATTATTTCTACGAAACTCTCTAAAAAACTAAGGACATTTTGTGAAAGAAATCCCAAGTGGAATTATGTTTTTTCAAAAAATAAAGCTTTGACAACTAGGAATATTCAAAAAATTATTCAAAATACGAGATTAAGACTTGGATTCAATAAATCAGTCCACCCGCATACTTTTAGACACTCTTTTGCTACACATCTTCTTGATCAGGGTGTTGACTTAAGAAAAATTCAATTTCTACTTGGCCATTCTTCAATTGCTACGACGCAAATTTATACACATATAAGCCAAGAACAAATTAAATCCATTAAAAATCCTTTAGATAATCTATAATTAATCAATCTCTATAATATACTTCCCTTTTTTCTTTTTCTTATTGATAATCTTTTTCCAATCTGCCTGGGGATATTTCTCTAATAAGCTTTTTATAAATTCAAAAGAATTCTCTAAACCTAAATTCATTCCTCCTATAAGTGTAAAGGGAAGTTCAAATATCATTAGAAATAATAAAATAATTTATTTTAAATATAGGATTATGAAAAGAAATATAGTTCTTGCTAAATATATCTTTAAATACCAGAAATCTTTAAAGTGATTACAATTAATTCAAAAGGAGCGACGGTCAATCTTTATTTTAATTTTTAAATGAAAAAGATTTCATATGAAATTTTAGACTTTTTTAAGTATATTTTTAGAAATAGATTTTAATTTGCAGCAATTTTTAAATAAAAGGCCTACTAATTTTCAGAAGGAAAATGGCTAAATTAAGTTTAGAAAATTTGCAAGGTTTTGATTCTAAAATCACCTTTATTCAACCTCTAGGGTGCTTGAAAATATCCCCCTGGGCCCTTAAATTATATTATAGTTCTCAAGATCCAGAGATAATAGCCGAAATCAAAGAAAATCCAAAATTACTATTAGAAACTAATGGCATCATTAAAACTTTGCTAAATAAAGAAATTCAAAAATATCATAAAAAAGATTCTCCTTTAATGGGATTAATGATTTTTTCAGAATACGACTATTTATGGAATCTTATTCAATTTGAAAATTGTGGAAATAATATTCGAGTAATGACCACAGATTATTTAGCTAACCCTTTTCATTATGAAGAAAATCTAATAAAAATAAAAAATGAATTTGGGGGTATCAATCTTCCTAATTTAAAACTTATTCAATATGAAATAGAAGCATTAGGAAAATTCATAAACTCTCCTCAAAAAGAGTATGATAAAGAAAGATACTTCAATGATATGTTTAAAGGAGAAATAAAACCTTTTACAAAATAAAATTAGTAACTACAATAATTAATCAAACTAAATTACCTACTACATTGATACTAGCAGGAAGTTTTAATCAAAGATAAAAACTTTTTGCGTGAATTAAAATCATGCTTTAAAATGGAAAAATCATCAAGCAAAACAATAAAAAAATATCTATTAAATGGAAAAATTGTTGGAAGAGTCTTTTATCATGGAATGGAAGGTGATCAATTCTTTTATAAAATTATTGATATAGAAAATAAAAGATCTCCAGGAATAGATTTTATTGATGAGACTCCAGAAACGCATATCATCTATGATGAATTAAATTCTTCTAATAATCCGCATTCTTCACCTCTTCGAATTCTTTTGCATGATAAAGAAGCAACAAAACAGCAATTAGAAAAGATATTTTAAGCATTCGCATAAGGTATCTTGTGCGAACTTCTTGTGCATAAAATTAAAATATTGAGAAAATAGGGCAATAATGGCTAAAAATACGAATAAAAATTATGCAAAAAAAATTCTTAATTTAAAACAAACAAGATATTTCCTTTAATAGTATGTAAATCTTTGATTATTTTGAGATTAATTTGTCAAACTCTAATTTTGATGAATTTTGTGCTGTTTAAATTATAAAATAAAAACTGCTTTTAATTAATTATGGCCTTTATAATTCAAATTGTAAAAATAAATATTTTAAATCTTTTGAAAAATATCTTGAATTTTTGAGTAAATTCTTTGAAAAAATTCAAATTTTTGGAAAATTATTAATTTTCATGCGTGTAAAAACCTTTTATCAAAAGCAAAAAGTTTCTGCAGGAATAAATAATATTTAATTTTAGAATTTTGAGTTTGGAATTTAAAATTTTGAATTTTATTAGTTTAAAATCTAGATCAAAAATTTGAATATTAAAAGATTTGGGCATAATTTTAAAAAATTACTTCTTTAATGGCCTGTAAGAAATTTTAAATTTTCCCATTTTTATTTTATTTAATAAAAGAATTGGAGATTTCTGATCAAAACGTGAAAAAATTATATAAAAAATCAGGGCTTATGTGAAAAACGCTTAAAGATTTTATGCATAATTTTGGGAAATTTATTATAAAATATGTGAAAAACGCTTAAAAATATTAAAAATGTGTATTTTTTGTGATTTTAAAAAAATGGGGGGTGGCTGCAACTAATTTAATTTTTTAGGGAAAATTAGTTATTTTTATTGATTTTTGAAATTATTTCTCTTGATTTTAAAGGATTTAAAGGATTTTAAAGGATGATCACAAGAATTTAAGGTCTCTTAAGGTGTTTAAAGGTGTTTAAACAGCTGTTTAAAAGTAAAAATTGGAAATCTTATACAAAAAAATCTTGTTTTTTGGGAAAATTAAGCAGAAAAGAATTTTTTTAAAAGAAGAATAAATTAAAGATATTTGATTTTTGCCGTCGAGTAAGAAAAAATTCAAATAAATTTGAATTATTTTTAGAAAGATTTATAAATAAACACTCTTTAGATTAAATATGAATTGGTTTTTTAAGAAAAAAGTCGGAAAAAAAGAATTTGACGATTTAAAAAAGACTGTTCAAACAGGCTTCAACAACGTTAAACAGGACATAAACAACACAAGCACTTGGATTGATTATTTAAACAACCAAGAAAATAAAACTAAGGAAGAAATTTTGGCCATAAATGCCGGTTTATCGAATATAAATAATGAAATTGAAAATTTGAAAAATATTGTTTCAATCATTGGGGAAACCCCTATTTTTAAACAGCGGCAAACAGTGTTTAATAAACAAACACTGTTTAAGGGTGTTTTAAACAGTGTTCAAACGGGTGTTCAAACAACCCTTTTAAGGAATTTATCAACTACTGAAAGAGCAATTATTTTTATTTTGTTGAATTCTGATATTAAATTAAGTTATGAAGATTTATCTGCTTTACTTGGAAAAAGCAAGAATACTATTAGGGGTCAGATTAATAGTATAAAACAGAAAAGTGAGGGATTGCTGCAAGAAATAATTGGTTCAAATAACAAAAAAAGAGTATATATTCCTGAAAAGATTAAAAAAGCAATGATGAATGATATAAAAACTGGGAAAAAGAGGAAAAGTGAGGGTTAAACACTAAGGAAAAAGAAGATCTTCTTGGGAAAAAGAGGAAAATTAGAGAAAAAATGAGTGAAAATTAAAAGTAAGAGTATTTTAAAAAATTAAAAGTGTGAATAAAAAATAATTTTAAAAAAGGTGACTTATTAAGGATTTAAAGCCTTTAAATCAAAGAATTTTGAATAAATAGAAAAGAAACCTTCTTTTTTTGAAATTACTTTCGTTTTAACGAATAACTTATTTAATACCTTAAAAATGATTTTTTGCTAAGTATTTTTATAAAATTGCTGGATTACTTTTAGGAATAAGAAAAAAATATTGATTCTTCACAAATCTCTTAATTTAATTATCGTCGATAAACTAGCGATTTTCTTTAAATCTTCAGAAATAGATAATATAATCTTTTTATTATTGACTTTTTCTTTTTTAATTGGAATCCCTTTATTAATCATTCTTTGTATATAATCCCTAATAGAGCTCTGACTTAATTTTAAATTTTTTGCTATATAATTATAGGTAATTTCCTTAAAATTTTGATTTTCTAACTGATATATCAAAGAAAAAACAATCATTTCTCGAGGGGTGACCTTTTTGAATTTAAGTCTTATATCTTTCTTAATCTTATCTAAAGATTCTAAAATTTCAGAGGCTCTTTGAATATTTAATTCCATGTCCTCTATATTTTCAGTTTCTCTTATAATATCTAAAGAATTTTTGTTTTTTTCATGATTCATGCAATAAATTGGAATTTTGTCTGTCTGTTGGTCTGTCTGTCTGTCTGTCTGTCTGTCTGTCGTAACCCCCCTATTTCCAGTGGAGATCCCCAAATTTGGGGCTTTTAACCCCCCTATTTCCCATGGAACTGTCGTAGTATCTGTCGTAATAACAGGATTTGTCTGAATTTTTTTATTATCTGTCGTATTCAAAAAATTTGCATTAAACCCTTGATTTGTTTTAAAATCTTCAGAAATCTTTAATTTATTTATTAAATAACTCATATCAGATCTTAGTTTTTTTACTTCCTCTTGAATAGAAATCATATCTTGCTTTATTTTAAAAAAAATTAATTTGAGATCTTTTTTTTTCATTCTTCTAAAAAAAAGGGTTTTTATTTAAAGATTTATATAAATTAAAAATAATAATAAAAGAAGTTTTTTATTGTTTGGAATTATAAATATTGTAAATTTTATTTGTTAATCTCCATTTAATTCTACGAGAAAAAACCTCACCCTTATTATTTTTTCTAATAGAAACTATTAATCCTTGCTTTTTCATTTCAAATAATAAATTTTTTATGAATTCCTCATCTCTAGCTATTTCTCTTGCAATTTCTGCAGTAAATGGTTGCTTTGGAAAAACAGAATAAAGGAACAAAAGAATTTGCTCTATAATCTTTTTTTGTTTCTCTTGACTTATTCTCATTTTGATCTTTATTTACTTTATCTTAATCCTTTTATATAATTTTCCTGTAATTTCTCAATGTTTTTTATGCTTTAATAGAAAATACTGAAAAAATTTTGAAAATTAATTTAAAATGGGAATATTTTAAATAAAACCTATTAAAGATTTATTAATTAAAGTTTATTTAAATAAAATGCAGGAAGAGAATCCGGGGAGAATTAATTAATTGGATTTTTCTTTATCTTTAGCAGAAATTCTTGGCATTGGAATATGTAAAGGTAATGCAAGCTCATCTTCTAAATTTAACGCTTTAATATTACATTTGCTCATAATAAAATTAAATATTGGAATTCTTAAATCATCTGGAAGTTTCTTTGATTTCCAAGATTTTAAAACTTTTTTTAATTCTTCTTTTTCAGGTAAAAGCAATACAAACCCTTCAAGCTCTAATTTTGCGAAATCTCCAGAATAATCTACATTAAATCCAAACTTTAATTTAAGTATTTCATTCTTAGAAATAGGTATTTTCTCTTTAACAATTTCTTTTATATTAATATTCTGTTTTATTTCCAATTTCCCTGTTAAATTCTCTTTTCTTTTAACAGAAATTCCTAATAAATTAAATCCTATAATTTTCATATTAAATGATATAAATTTAGGTTTTTAAAGATTTTGTATTTAAAATATTATAATAATATTTTGTCATATGTTATTATGTTACTAGATTTTTATTTTTATTGGAAAAATTTGAAGAGTCAAGAAAAAATATTGAATTAATAATAAATTTAAATTATGAAATACTTAGATTAAATTACAGAAAACTTTATAAAGAAATTTAATATGAATACTATATGCCTATTGAAAAAAGACCTCATAAAGAAATTTTAAATAAATCAGTCGTTACAAAAGAAGGAAAAAAATTGGGAACTGTTAAAGATATTACTTTTGAAACAAGAACTGGAGAATTAATTCATATTGTTTTAAAAGATGCAACATCTTATACTAATCAATTAAATCTTGAAAAATCTAAAGATAAAGAAATTCTTATACCTTATAATTCAATAATTGCTATAGGTGATTTTGTTGTTGTTTCTGAAGAAGATCTTAATTAATTTTTAATAAAAAATTTAATAATTCTATAAAAAGCTTCTAATAAAAAATTATTTTAAAATTAATACTCTTGATAATTTTTAATGAAGGATTTCATTAATTTAAGGATTTTACCCCCTACCCCTTGATTTCATATAGAAGTATTTATAAAGGATATTTAATGTTTCTTTTTTTATTTTTATTTATAAATTTTATTATAATATATAATATATAATATAATATATAGTATCTAATTAAATACAAATTCAAAATTTTTATTTACACTTACAAAATTATTTCCAGAGGAAATTAAGGTGTCAGGGGGGCATCAATTTTTTTAATCCTCAATTTTTTTTAAATTGTTATTATTAAGCTTCTCGAGGTATTTTTATTATCCTTTAGTCATAATTCATCGGAAATAAAGGTAGGGTGTTTTCTATTATAATCATATTTATAAACTTTTTATTTCATATTGATTCAATAAAAAAATTATGCAAATTTAATTACTGCAATTTAAAATATAAAATGTCAAATTTAGATAAAATTTTTAATTCTATAGAAAATAGAAGCTTGTTTAAAGATAAGCATGTTCTTCAATTAAATCATTCTCCAGAAGATATTCCTCATAGGAATAAAGAAATAGAATATATTGCATCTATTCTCGCTCCAACACTTTTAGGTCAAAAAACAAGTAATTTATTTGTTTATGGAAAAACAGGAACTGGAAAAACATTATCAATTCAACATATAACAAAGGAATTATTAAAAAGATCTAAAGATTCAAAGATTCTAAGAATAGAATATTTAAATTGCAAGCTTAAAAAAGTTGCAGATACTGAATATAGAATTTTAGCAGAGTTAATAAAAAAATTAGGAGGGAGTGTACCTATGACTGGACTACCTACAGATCAAGTATATAGGAGATTTGTGGAAATTCTTGAAAAGAGTCAAGAAAAATTGCTTATTTTAATTTTAGATGAAATAGATCAAGCAGTTAAGAAAATTTCAGATGGGTTTCTTTATAATTTAACAAGATTAAATTCAGAACTAAGTAACACACAAATAATTCTTATAGGAATTAGTAATGATTTAAGATTTTTAGATATAATAGATCAAAGAGTTAGAAGTTCTTTATCTGAAGAAGAAATAGTTTTTCCACCTTATAATGCATTACAGTTACAAGATATTTTAAAGAAGAGATCTGAACAAGCCTTTAAAAAAAATGTAGTTTCAGAGGGTGTTATTGCAAAATGTTCTGCTTTTGCTGCAAGAGAACATGGGGATGCTAGAAGGGCTTTAGATTTATTAAGAGTTGCTGGAGAAATTGCAGAAAGAGAATCAAACGCAAAAATTCAAATTAAACATATTGATATGGCCAATAATAAGATTGAAAGAGAAAAAATCTTAGATATTATTGAAACAGAACCAAAGCAATTTCAATTGGTTTTATTTTCTATAATTAATTTAATTGAAAAATCCAATTCAGATATTTTTACTGGAGAAATTTATAATTATTATCAAGATTTATGTAATAAAGTTCATATAAATTCTTTAACTCAACGAAGAGTCAGTGATATTATTGCTGAATTTGATATGTTAGGAATAATTAATGCAAGGGTTATTAGTAAGGGAAGGCAAGGAAGAACAAGAAAAATAAAATTAGCAATACCAAAAAATATTTTAGAAAAATCCAAGGAAATTTTAAAGACTTCCATAGGATTATAATTTTTTTATTGAATAAATATAAAAATAAATATAAAATAAAAAGTTATAAAAAATGCAACAAAGAATTTTGAAATTATTTATGAAAAAGGGCTTTCTATTAGATTCAGAAATGTTAAAATTTTTAACAGAATTAGAAGATGAAGATTTTGCTAAAGAAATAGTAAATAAAATAGCAATAGTTTCTAGACAAAAAATTATAACAAAAAATTTAATTATTAAAAATGTTCATAAATTGAAGCCAATAATTTTTGAATTAAATGATGAGAAGAAGCAAATTGTCGAGAATTTTTTTATAAATTTTTCATTGTCTTTAGAAATCAAAAAAGAAACAAGTTTTAATTTTAAGAATAAAAATGAAGAAGAGAGTTCAAAAAATTCTAAAGAAAATTTAAATAATCAGTCTTTAAGGGTTATTTCTTCGCCAATAATTGCATCCAAAAAAATTTCTGTTAAAGATTTTGTATATCATTTTAGAAATAGATATAATTTCTTTAAAAAAATTTTACAAAACAAAAATGAATTAGAAAATTTAGTATCAATTGATAAAATAACTAATTATAATCCTAGTTTTTCAGTTATTGGAATCGTTAGTAGTAAGATGATTTCAAAAAATAAAAATCTTTTTTTAGAAATAGAGGATCTAACAGGAAAAATAAAAGTTTTAATTAATAAAAACAATGAAAAACTTTTTGAAAAAAGTAAAGAGATTCTTTTAGACGATGTTATAGGGTTTAGATGTTCTGGAACAAGAGATTTTTTATTTGTAAAAGATTTTTTTTATCCAGATAGTGTTTTAAATGAAAATCATAGAACTGATGAAGAAAGTTATGCTTTATTTATTTCAGATCTTCATTTAGGATCCAAAAATTTTTTAAGAGAAAATTTTGAAAAATTTATTAAATGGTTAAATGGAGAAAATTGTAATGAGGGACAAAAAAATTTATTAAAAAAAATAAGATATTTATTTGTTGTAGGAGATTCTGTAGATGGTGTTGGGATTTATCCTAATCAAGAAAAGGACCTTCAAATTAAAGATATAAGAAAACAATATGAAGAACTGGCAAAATTTTATAAAAGAATTCCAGACTATATTCAAATAATTCAATGTCCTGGGCAACATGATTCAGTTAGGATTGCAGAACCTCAACCATCGATTGGAATTGATTTTGCAGAACCTCTTTATAATATTAAGAATTTAACTTTGGTTAGTAATCCTTCTTTAATAGAACTCATTGAAAAAAATAATAAACCAGGCATTAAAGTTTTAATGTATCATGGAGCTAGTATGCATAACATTATCAATCAAATCGAGGAATTAAGATTATCAAAAGCTCATAGTGCTCCTAGCAAGGTTGTCAAACATCTTTTATTAAGAAGGCATCTTTCTCCAATGCATGGAGCCTCAATTTATATACCAAATAAAGATGAAGACCCTCTGATTATTAAAGAAATTCCAGATATAATAACTACTGGAGATTTACATAAAACTGATCTAGATAAGTATAATGGAATTCAAATAATTAATTGTTCTTGCTGGCAATCATTAACAGCCTTTGAAGAAAAAGTAGGAAATCATCCAGATCCTTGCAAAGTTCCTATTTTCAATTTAAAAACAGGAGGCATAAAAATTCTTGACTTTAGTTAAAAAATTAAAGATTATTTGATGAATTTTATAAGAAAAAAATGAAAATAGGAACAGATTTAGATGGGATTATTGTGGATTTAATCCCCAAATTTTTAGATTGGTATAATTCAAAAACTAATTCCCATTTTTTATTTGATGATTGGTATTCTTATAATTTCTGGGAAATAATTGGGGGGACCAAACAGCAAGCAATGAATCTAATTGAAGAATTTTATAATTCAAAAATGTTTGATAAATTATGTTTAGTTAATGATGCAAAAGAATCTATTGAAGAATTAAGTAAAGAAAATGAACTTTTTCTAATTACCTCAAGGCCGATTAGTTTTAAACCAAAAACTAATGCATTTTTAAATAAATATTTTTTAGATATTTTTTCTGAAATTTTTTATTCTGATGATTTTCATAAACAATTAGGCATCAGTAAAGCAGACATTTGTAAAAAGGAAAAAATAGAAATTTTTATAGAAGATAATTTAGATTATGCTATTTCATGTTCAGAAAAAGGGATAAAAACATTATTATTAAATAAACCTTGGAATCAAAATTTTGGTAAAGATTTCATTAATATTTTTAGGGCAGATAATTGGAATGAAATTTTAAGAAAAATTAAGGGATATAAAAAAAATGAATAAAAAAAATGAATCAGAAATGAAACAGCAAGAATCTTTAGAGTCATCAAAAGATAATCCTGAAATAGAAAGGTATTTCTCTAATTTAAATAAAGAAATTAAAATTAATTATAAAGTAGCTGAAAAGGCAAGAGCGAAAGGTTTAGATTTGGTTAATACCACAGAAACACCCCTTGCTTTAACCATGGCATCAAAGGTAATTAAATTAGTTGCAACAATTTATCCTCAATTAGACAAAAAAGAAGTGATAGATAGAATAATTAATTTAGAAAAAAAATATGGGGCTTTAAATAATGCGGTTAGTTTTAAAATTGCTGAAGAAGTTGCCAAGCAAAAATATTGTAAATTTGAAAGTCAATTGCAATCTATTGATGCAGCAATAAGGGTTGGTTTTGCATATACTACTCTAGGGGTTGTTAGTTCACCAATTGAAGGATTCACAGAATTAAAAACAGGAAAAACAAGAGACGGAAAAACTTATTTAAAAGCATATTTTTCAGGCCCCATTAGAAGTGCAGGAACTACTGCTGGGTGTGTTGTTTTAATTTTGATTGATTATTTAAGGCAATTATTTGGTTATTCAAAATATGATCCAACAGAAGAAGAATGTAAGAGGATTAACACAGAGTTATATGATTATCATGAAAGAATTACTAATTTACAATATTTGCCGACTGAAGAAGAAATAATGTTTATCGCAAAAAATTTATCAATTCAAGTCGCAGGAGACCCAACAGAAAAAAGAGAAGTTTCTAATTATAAAGATTTAGAAAGAGTAGAAACAAATTTTATTCGTGGTGGTTTTTGTCTAATTCTTGGAGAAGGCCTTGCACAAAAAGCAGCAAAAGGATTAAGGATTTTGCAAAAATTAAAGAAGCAAGGATTTAAAATTAAAGATTGGGAATGGTTGGAAAAATATGTTCAATTGCATAAAGAAAGAGATTTAGGTAAAACAGAAGAAAGTCAAACATATATTAAAGATTTAGTTGCTGGAAGGCCGGTTTTTGGCCATCCAGGTAAAGGTTTTAGATTTAGATATGGACGAAGTAGAGTTTCAGGTTTTTCTGCAGTTTCTATACATCCTGCAACAATGGCAATAACTGATGGATTTATTGCAACAGGAACACAATTAAAAATAGAAAAACCAACTAAAGGGTGTGTAACTACTTGTTGTGATAGTATAGATGGGCCCATTGTTAAATTTTTAGATGGGAGCGTGAAAAAATTAAAAGATTATCAAACTGCAAAAGAATCATATAAAAAAATCAAAGAAATTATTTATTTAGGAGATCTTTTATTTCCATTAGGAGATGTAATAAATCGAAATGTTCCTTTGATTAGACCAGGATATGTTGAGGAATGGTGGAATTTGGAATTATTAAAAAAAGGTGGCAAAGTTAAAGATTATTATAATGTAAATTTAAAAGAAGCAATTAATTTTTCTGAAAAATTTAAAATACCTCTGCATCCAAATTATATTTATTATTGGACTCAAATAGATTATAAACAATTTTTAGGATTCATTGATTGGTTTCAACATTCAAGAATAAATCAGGGGAAATTTTTATTTCCTTATAATAATTCTGAAAAGGAAAGATTTAGAATTGGAAAGAGGGCTTTAGAATTATTGGGTATACCTCATGAAATAAGTATAGAAAATGTAATTTTAGATGAGATTAATACCCAGAGTTTATTAATTAATTTAGGATTAGAAATTCAAAGCATAAAAGATTTAAATGACATCTCAATAAATTTTAATTTAGAAAATGAGCAAGATATTTTAGAGATTATTAATAAATTAAGCAAATATAAAATTAAAGATAAGGCTGGAGAATTTATTGGGGCTAGAATGGGTAGGCCTGAAAAAGCGAAATTAAGAAAGTTAAAAGGAAGTCCAAATGTTTTATTTCCTGTTGGAAGTCAGGGTGGACGATTAAGAAGTGTGAATGAAGCTTTAAAACAAGGATTTGTAAAGTCAGAATTTCCTATGAATTATTGTGAAAAATGTGAAAAAGAAACAATTTATAATTTATGTGAAAATTGTGGATCCCAAACGAAAAAAAAATATTTCTGTAAAATTTGCAATAAAGAAATTTTTGAAAAAAAATGTGAGATTCATGATAGAGGATGCAATTCCAAAGAAATTAAATTAGATATAAATCATTATTTTGAAAAAGCAAGAAAGAAATTAAATTTATTAAAAACTGAAATTCCCCCCCTGATTAAAGGAGTTCGAGGAACTATTTCTGAAAATCATGAATTAGAGAATTTAACAAAGGGAATTTTAAGGGCAAAATATAATCTCTGTGTAAATAAGGATGGAACTATTAGATATGATTTAACTGAATTGCCATTAACTCATTTTAAACCAAAAGAAATTGAAGTAAATATAGAAAAATTGAAAGAAATGGGATATCTTAAAGATTATTTAGGGAATAATTTAATAAATGAAGACCAGATTTTAGAATTAAAACCACATGATATAATTCTTCCATGTAATGATGAATCTGGAGAAGAAAAAGCTGACAAAGTTTTTATGAATATAAGTAATTTTATTGACGATTTATTAGAAAAATTTTATAAATTGCCAAGATTTTTTAATATAAAGAAAAGAGAAGAATTAATTGGGCAATTAGGAGTTTGCATAGCCCCCCACAATTGTGCAGGAGTTGTTTGCAGAATTATTGGCTTTTCTAAAGTGCAAGGATTATTTGCAAGTCCTTACTTACATGCTGCTGTCAGGCGTGATTGTGATGGTGATGAAATAGCTCTAATGTTATTAATGGATGTTTTAGTAAATTTTTCAAGAAAATTTTTACCTTCTCATCGAGGAGGAACCCAAGATGCCCCATTAGTTTTAAATGGAAAAATTTCTGCTGAAGAAGTTGATGAGCAAATTTTAGATTTTGAATTAGTAAATAATTATCCTCTTGATCTTTATGAAAAAGCAGAGAAAGAATTGCATTCAGGAGATATACATATTGAAACAGTAAAAGATCGAATTTGGAAAAATAAAAATCCTTTTATTAATATTGGATTTACACATTTAACAAATAATTTTAATCAAGGGGTTTGCTGTTCTTCTTATAAAATTCTTCCTACAATGCAAGAAAAAGTAAAAGCACAAATGGAATTATGTGAAAAATTAAGAAGTGTTAATCAAGGAGATGTTGCAAGATTAATTATTGATAGACATTTTATGAAAGATTTAAAAGGAAATTTAAGGAAATTTAGTCAGCAAACTTTTAGGTGTACTGGATGTAATCATATTTTTAGAAGGCCACCATTAAATAGAAAATGCCCAATTTGTAATGGAAATATAATTTTCACAATTTCTTATGGCGGCATAATAAAATATTTAGAACCAGCATTGGCTTTAGCAAGAAATTATAATGTTTCAGAATATCTTAAGCAAGATTTGGAATTAACAAAAAAATACATAGAAAGTATTTTTGGAAAAGATAATGAGAAACAAGAGAGTATAGAGAAATGGTTTTAAAAAAAAAAGAAATAATGCAGATATTTAAAAAATGGAAAAAATAAGAATAAAACAATAAAAGAATTAAAATAATAAAAGAAGAATGCTAAGTTTACTTAGCTTTTTTAGATCCCTTTTTTGCGCCTTTTTTCTTTGCCATTTAATTTACCTCCTTTTTATTAAAGATAAATTTTATAGAATTAAATGAATAGATCATGCTTTTTTCCATTAAATAGATTATATCTTCTTACTTTAATTTAATTAGTATTTAAATTTATCTACAAGTTAATCCTT
>CAYYIN010000003.1:0-23089 GCA_964472025.1 Candidatus Woesearchaeota archaeon
TCGAGAAAATAAAAAATAATTTAAAAAATACTGCAAATAATTGTTTTAAAACAAAAAAACAATTTATTCATCTAATTGATGAAGGAGAATTGGCATCTTTAGCTTTGTCTAAATTTATTAAAGAATCAAATTTGATTGTTGTTGATGAGAGAACAACAAGGATGTTATGTGAAAATCCAGAAAATTTAAAGGAATTGTTACAAAAAAAATTACATAGTAAGGTTTTAGCAAATAAAGATTCTTATTCTATATTTAAAGATTTTAAAATAATTCGTTCAAGTGAATTAATTTATTTTGCAAGTAAGAAAAATTTACTTAATTTAAAGGACCCTAGAGCTTTAGAAGCAATGCTTTATGGGATAAAATATCATGGTTGCGCTATTTCTGAAAGAGAAATCAAAGAAATGCAAAAAATAAAAAAATAAGGGGGAAAGAAACTTTTTTATTTTGTTAGAACACAGCAAATACAAGATTTACATGAATCTTTTGCTTTTATTCCCATAGTTCCTTCTGGGCAACCATAATTTATTTCGTCAATTTGAGTCATTTGATTAAAACCAGTTAATTCTTCACAAGTAAGTTTGCTTACACTGCCTTCTACTTCAAATTGCAAATATTTTACTTTCCCAAAAATAATCTGCCAAAAATTATAATAATTACAAGAATCCGGATTTGTTACGATGCAAATCTTTTTTATTGGTAGAAAACTGATTATTAATAAAATAAAGATTAATATAATTAAAATCCAAAATTTTTTCCCTTTTTTCTTTATCTTTTTCATTAAACTTTTAATAAATTTATATATATATCTTTTGGTTATCTAAGGAATAATGGCCCCCAAATTTTCCATTAAAAATTTAGGTTTATCTTTGATATAGTGATAAGTATTTTTATTCTGCTTATTTATTGTTTTACAATTTTAATCAATATCTTTTTAAAAGAAACAAAATTAAGATAATTGATTGGGTGCATAGTTCAATAGTTAGAATTCTGGTCTCCAGAACCAGCGATGGGGGTGCAATTCCCCCTGTGCCCATATTTATTTATTCATTCTAAAGTATTTATATCCACCTTCTTTTTCTTATTCCTTCATTTACAATTTCAAAATTTAATTCTTTTTGAGGAGAACTTCTGCTTTTTCTAATTATTGCCTTTCTTTTATTATTTTTAAGTTTTAATTCTATTATGGTTTTGCTCCAGTATTTTAATAAATCCCCTCCAACAATATTCATTTTTGCCTCTTTTCCAGCAGCAAAATCCTTATCGCTTAAGAATTCATTGTAAACTTGGCTGGTTATTAATACCGGGAGATTATTTTGTCTTGCAATTTCATATAATGCCCTCATTTGTTTAGCTAAATCTGAATTTGTTTCTCTTATGGCCTCTAAACCTTTTTTTCTTGATTCTGCTAATTCAAGTCTATAAAGCATAGTCATAGAATCAACAACAATTAAACCAATATTATTGTTTTGATCTTTCAATTCTTTTAAGAGCCTCATAAATGCTTCTTTTTGCTCTTCAAAATTAACTGGTTTAAGAATTAGTATATTTTTTAGAATAAATTCTGGAATTCCCCCAGAAATTTGTTTTATCCTATCTAAAGAAAGCCCACCCTCAGTATCAATAAAAATTACTTTTTTGCTTTTTTTTGCAATATGGCATGCTGCTAAAATAACAAAATTTGTTTTCCCACTTGCAGAAGGGCCGTAAAATAAAGTAATAATCTCTTTTTCATATCCCCCAGAAAACCATTTATTTAAATCATAACTCCCAGTCATTATTCTATTACTTTCTTTTTGTTTTTCAACAGGTTCTTTTAATTTAGACATAAATAAAGTAGATTTTTTTAAATTATAAAAGTTATTGTTTTGGAATGTTCATTTTATAATTATTTGTTTTACAAGCATTTCATTTCTTTTTTGAATTTTTTTGAATTTTTTTAAATAAAACCCATCTAAAAATTATTTATTTCTTTATGCTTGAGGATAATCCCTAAAATAAATTGTGGTAATTTTAGTTTAAATTTTGATAATCTTTAGGGAAATAATAACTTATTTCTTGTAAATTGCATATCTTTATAAATTCCTATTTCTTAAATAAAATATGGTAAAGAAATCAGGAAAAGCAAAAAATTTAAAGACAATCGAAAAGAAAAAAGAATTAATTAAAAGAACTTCTAAAAGGACTCCTAGGAAAACTCCAAGGAAAACTCCAAGGAAAACAAATGTTGAACAAGCACTTATTGATAATTTTGTAAGTTTACAAAAAGTATTAACAAATTTATCTATAAAATTCGAAGAATTATCATCAAATATCTCTAAATTATTGCAATTATTCGAAATTTCTGCTAAAACCTTTATTGAAAAATATTCTGAAAAAGAAAATAATAAAGAAAATAATAAAGAAAGGAATAATGATTCAGAATTTTTAAATAAATTAGATTCATTATTAGATCAAAATAAGATAATTGCCAAAGGGATTATGTTAATGGAAGAAAAAATTAAAAATAGGAAAGAAGAAAATTTTTATAAAGATGAAACTTCATTAAACTCTCAATTTTCTGAGAGATTTAAAGCCAAACCCCTATCAAGATACAGATGGGAATAAATCAAATAAAAAGCCAAATTGGAATAATATTTCTTAAAAAATTTACTGCAGAGATAATTAATGGCATAATAAGAGAAAACCAAGCAAAAAAAAATGTAGAAGTTGAAAAGATTAAGCAAAAATTAATTAGGGGGGAAGAAAAAGAGGAAGTATTCGGTCATTTTAATAATGCTGAAGTTTTTTTTGAGACTCCAATTTCTGGATATAAAGTAAGTAAAAAACTTGAAAGAAATGATGAGAATAGAGGGAATATAAATTTTTCATTAAATAAAACTGACTTGCTTGATGAATTAAAAGATAAAAGAATCAAAAGTTATAAGCTTCATAAGGGGGTGATTCCTAAAATTCCCCTTAGAAAAGGAAATATTTTTCAAAAAAGAAAAAATAGAAAGGTTTTTGTTTTAAGACCCCAAAGAGTCGAAGGATTATCAAGCAATTTTGATTTAAATCAAAAAAGTTTTAAAAGAACAAAGAATTTAGAAGAAATAAATCCAGTGATTAATCCTAGGCCACCCTACCTTGTTTCTGAAAAAATAGAAATTCTTTTGAAAGATCCTTCGATTAAATTAATAGAATGTATGGGTCCTGGAAAAAATCTTTTAGTTAAAAGATATGGCCAGATAAATATCACAAAAATAAAATTAGACCAGGATGAAATAAATCGACTCATTAATAATTTTGCAGAGCATTCCCGAATTCCAATTCTAAATGGGATTTTGAAAGCAGCAGTAGGGGATTTAATTATTTCTGGGCTTCTTTCTAATCTTAATAATTCTAGATTCATAATTGAGAAAATTATAGCCAAAAATTAATAAAATGGAAAAAAATGAAAAAAATGAAAGAGATGAGGGAGAAGAAAATAAAAAAAATAAGATTAAATCAAATGAAGAAAAAGATTTAATTCCTGTAAAAAAAGATTATGATAAATATAAAGTAAAGTATAACTTACCAGAATTTTTAGAATTAGACAAGTTTTTTGATATTGGGCATTTAGAACTTAAAGAAACAGACCTTTTTTTAAGAAAAGTTAGACAGATAATAACTGATAAAATAATTTCATATCTTAGATTTTTAGAAATTCTTGTAAATCCGGGCAATAATCCTTTGTTCTTATTCAAATTAACTAGAAAATTAAATAATTCTGATAAAGAAGGATTACTTGAACTTTATGAAAAACTTGGAAAGATGCATTTAGAAGTTGTTTTATTAGATTTGAATTATGATGCAGAGAAAGAAGCAGAATTTATCATAAAAACTTTCAATGTTTTTAATAAAGAAATCAAAATAAACCTCTCAAAAATAATTAGAAAACTTATCAAAGAAGAAATAAGCGAGAAAAAAGATAATTCTGATAGTTATTTCGGATAAGGTTTGCAGATTTTTGATAGTAATTTAAAGAATAATTTTTAATAGTAATTTAAAGAATAATTTTTAATAGGATTATATATTTTTTTTATTCTCTTAAAATGTAATAAATCATTCTAAAAAATTAGTTCGTTTTTTTATTAATCCTTCAAAAAATCTAAATTTATTTCTAAAATGGCAGTTGGCATTTTTATTTTGTTGTTTTTTAAAATAAAGGGTTTTATTTCCCCGAAAATTCCAATTGGTTTATTATTTACTAGGATTTCTGCTGTCCTTCCGTCAATAAATGAAGGATGTTGTGTTTCTTTTAAGTCATAATTTTTATTAAACATTCTAAAGAGATAATCTAAAATTTGCTTTAATGCAGTAAAATTTGCTTTTTCAGAACATAATGAAACACAAAGGTTTTGTTTTTCTTTGATTTTTATTTTTGTTTCCTTTCCTTCTTCTCTTTCAAAAATTTTTCCTAGCTCAAAAATTTTTTGAGGATAAGATGCATCAGAATTTTTAGAAAGAACATCAATAGATTGTGCTAATAATGAAGTCCTTAAGATATTATTTTCAGTTTTTGAATTAATTAATTCAATTATTTTATTTTTGAAGTCCTTAATATTCATATTTTTAAATTGTTTTTCTTTTGTAGAAAGATGATATGTTGAAATTTCTAATAATCCTAATCCAATTAAAATTTTTCTGATTTTTCTTTTTGATATTCTAAATTGACTTTCGCCTCCAATTGTTGAAATTTTAGGGATTAATGAGCTAAAATTATTATATCCATATGCAATTGCCACTTCTTCAAATAAATCAACTTCATGAAGAATATCCACCCGATATGGGGGGATTATAGCCTTGTTTTTTTTACAATTAATTCCCATTTTGGATAATAAAAACTTTATTTTGGTTTCAGGAAGATTCAATCCTAGAACTTTGTTCAAATTTTTAATAGAAAATCCTAATTTTATTTCTTTGAGATCTGGAGAAATTATTCTTTTTTTATCCAGGATTTCTACAGGATAGATTTTTCCTCCAAAATCTGCTAAGACACAGACAATTATATTCAAGGTTTTTTTCAGATATTCTCTATTAAATCCTGAGCATTCAATGAATATTTCTTTGGTTTTAATATCAATTCTCCCAGTTTTTTTAGAATTAATTATTGGGGGCATTGAAAGTATTTCTCCTTTAGAATCTTGAAAAATTGGAAAGACTCTGCAGTTGTTTAAAAGTTCTTTATATTTTCTCCCAGCAAGATTTTGATAAAGAATTTGTCTTCCAGTCATTATTTTATTTGAATCTAAAGGTTGAAATTTTATTTCTTCTGGTTTTTTTGCTAAAAATTTAACTGGAAATGTTATTTTATCTAGAGGATAAATTCCAATCGCTAATTTTTTTCTATTTCTCCCATAACTTGCATGTAATTTTTCTTGCAGATCAATAATCTCTATTATTTTCTCTTTATCTAACCTTAAATTTTTTACAATAGCACAATATGTAAAAGGTCTTACTTCTTTAACCGATTTATTAATAATAACCTTATAGTTAGATTTTGATTTTTCAACTTTGTAATTTTTCAGGATTGGTTTTTTTAAAAAATTATATAATGCTCTTGAAAAACCTTGGAAAGATAATAAATCTGGCCTATTTGGAAAAATCTCCACACTTATTTCATTAGAAGTAATTTTTTCAATGGGTGTTCCAAATAGAGTAATCTTCTCTTCTATCTCTGGCGTAATTTTCCCAATTTTTTTCTCAAGTTGTTTTTTATCTAAATTTATAATTGTCATTTATTTTCTCCAAATCTTTATTTTTCTTAAATCTGTAAAATTGTTTTCATACATTTTTCTTAAATCTTTTATATTAAAAAATTCCATTATTATTCTATCTAATCCTGGGCCCCAAGCTAAAACTGGGATATATCTTCCAAATATCGGAACAACTACTTCTGGTCTAAATATTCCTGCCCCACCAAATTCTATCCATTTTTTTTGTTCTTTATGAAAAACATCAATTTCTAGACTTGGTTCTGTATATGGAAAATAACCTGGTCTAATCCTAATTTTTTCATAGCCCATTTTTTTGAAAAATTCTTTAAGATAACCTAATAATTGACGAAAATTCGCGTTTTCATCAACTACAATTCCTTCAGTTTGATTAAATTCAAATCCATGGGACCAATCTACAGTTTCATTTCTAAAACATTTCCCAATAGCGAAATATTTTGCTGGGAATTCTTTATTTTTAGCAATTTCAAAAAGTTTTTTAATAGAAAGACATGTTGTGTGAGTTCTTAATAAATTTTTTTGCGCAATATTTTTATCCCAACTATATTGCCAGCCCTTGCTTCCATCTATTCCCCCTTCATGAGCTTTTTTTATTTTATTAATTATATTTTCTTCAATTTTTCCTTTGCTTAAATTAGAACTATTATTTTTTATAAAAAAACTATCTTGCATTTCTCTTACTGGATGGTCTTGTGGTGTGAATAGGGCATCAAAATTCCAGAAACTAGGTTGAATCAAATCACCAGCCATTTCTTTAAAACCCATTTCAGTCCAAATTCT
Organism: Candidatus Woesearchaeota archaeon; assembly: GCA_964472025.1. Classification (GTDB taxonomy): domain Archaea; phylum Nanobdellota; class Nanobdellia; order Pacearchaeales; family GW2011-AR1; genus ARS1285. Next base: position 6,537 of record CAYYIN010000003.1, read on the forward strand.
TTTAGCATAATCAATTACTTGTTCAACAAAATAAATCTTTCCTCCAGAAATTTCTGGGACTTTACTTTGAATATCATATCTTCTAAACTTTTTATTTTTCCAAAGAGAATTTTTTATGATTTCTGTGGTAACGCCTTCAATCATTTTGGAAGAGTCTGATAAGTCTCTTTTTGTAATTTCTTCACCAAGATCAGTTAAAGAGAAATTTACTAAAGATTTATACTTTAAAATTACAAGATTCTTTCTTGATTTAAGATTATTAAAGGCATAATTTTCTTCAGGAGATAATTCATTAAAAGACTTAGGTAAATTTTCTAAAAATTTTTCCTCGATAGTTTTTTTGATAATTTCTTGTTTTTTTGAATTTAAAATAATTATTTTATCTTTCAAATCAATAAAGAGTTTTTTCTTTAAAACACCTAATGCTGCTGCAAATTCATTATCACTAAGAAGAGAATTTTTTTTTGCATCAGAAAGCGAAATACTATTTTTTTGAATAATTAGATTAATAAGTTTTCTTTCAGGTAGCCCTTTTTTTAAATAAAGTATTCCATTTACACCTAGATCAATTATTTTTTCTTTTTTTATGTTTATTTTGATTATATTTTTATTCGATAAAAATTCTAAGGCCCTCATAATTGCTGCATAATCTAAATCACTCTTCTTTTTTAATTCTTCAAAATTTTTCAGATGAATAAAATTTATTATTTTTCTTTCATTTGGTGAGAGAGAATCTATTATTTTTTCAATATCTTTTTTTTCTTCAGGCATAAATTTCAATAGTTGAAGGGTTTTATAAATTTATATAAAAAATAAACTAAGGCGCATTCAGAAAGATTTCTTTTGTTTTTTTTGTTGAACAACCTAAACTTAAGAAAAAAGAAAAAATCTCTTGTTTTGAAAATTTTTCTTTATCTATTATTAAAATTTTAGTTCCAATTCTTTTACAAAGAGAGATATTTTGAATTATTCTCGAAAGAATTTTTGCTTTATCTTTTTTTTGTAAGTCTATTATTTTTTTAAAATCAATTCCAATGGAAATATTATTTTTTTTTGCAATTCTGCATAAAATTTCATTTAGACCAGAGTTTCTTTGTTTTAGTCTATCATTTAAGTTTCTAAATTCTGGAGAAAGTAAAACATTTACGTCTTTATTTTCTAGAATTTTTCTATTGAATTTTGTATCTTGTGCTTGAACAATAATTTTTCTTTGAAATTCTTTTTCTCTTTTGATTTCTCTTCTAACTAAATCCAAATTTTTATTATTAATTATTTTATAAAGATTTTCCATATTCTTTTTTTATAGATTTTATTTTAGTTTCAACAGAATGCTGGTGATTTTAAATATCTTAGTCCCAATATAATGTTTGTAATTTAAAATATCCTCGTTCCAATATAATGTTTGTGATTTAAAAGATTGTTTAAATTTTTTAAATCTGGCCCAAGTATATGGGTGGGGATATTATATTTTTTAATAATTCTTGCAGCTTTTTGATCTAAAACAAAGTGTTGTCCTGGTTTAAATTTTATTTCTTTTGCTTTTTTTAAGAAATCTTTGTAAGAAATTTCTGGGATAAATTTTGCATTTCTAAATTTTTTTGGATTTTTATCATAAAGTCCTGGAATATTTGTTAGATTAATAAAAATAGTATTAAAATAATGTGCAAGTTTAGCAGAGGTTCCATCAGAAGTTTCATTTTTTGCATATCTTAAAGCACCGCAGAAGATAAAATTATGATATCTTAGAAGATTTTTAATTTGTTTCATGTTTTTTGGAGTCCCTTGATTTGCTTCTTTTCCAAAAAAATAAGTCAAAAATCTGGCATTTAATCTAGTTGTACAAATGCCTAAAAAACCTTGGAGAAAATTTTTTTGTCTAATGGATTGATTTTCTAAGCCTTTAATATAATCTCTTGCGGTTTTTCCACCGCCGCAAACAACTATAAATTTATATTTTCTTTTATTTTGGATCAAGATTTTTCTGAATTTTTCTAAAAAGATTACATCAATTTTGTTGGGAATTATTAAACTTCCACCCAAACTAATCACAACAATCTTTTTTTTCATAGTTAATTAATCAATTTTGTTTATTTAAAACTTTTCAAATAGTTTTAGATAGTAAATAAATTAGTATCTTTTACTAAAAAAATTTTTAATCTTGCACCACAATCTAACCAACCATAAGCGTAATTCAAACAACCATAAGAATTAACATAATCTTTTTTTTCTTTGAAATATTGTGAGTCTGAGATATAGGATTTTACCATCAAAAAAATTTCTTTTGCAGATTGTTCTTTTGGTTTTGCAATAGATTTTTTAGCGATTTTTAATGCTTTAATAAGAATATCATAATAATCATTTATTTTAGAAATGGTTATTTTATCTTTTTTTAGGGTCATCTTCAATCAAACTAAAATTTATATATAAATCTTCTGGGTAAATTTTATTAGGGCAATTTTATTTACTATTTCAAAATAAGGATTACTTACCAAAATCTTTTTATAAGAAGAATCCCTTACAAAAGCAAGATGATAAGTTGGATTATTATATTAGCATTAGTGGTCTTAGCAATCTTTGTTGTTAAAATTAAATATGTAAAGCATAAAATTTTTATTATAGTTTTAATAATTTTAGTTTTATTTGTTTATGGTAGTTTATCATTGATAAATGTTAATTATGATCTTAAAACGAATTCTACAGAGAATCTTTTAGAATCTGCAAATATTTATTATTCTTGGCTTGGAAATGCCTTTAATAATGTAAAACTAATTACTGGGAAAATTATTAGTTTAAATTGGACTTCCTTGGATAAAAATATTTCAACAAATAAAATAAATAATACCTTAAAATATTTTGAAAAAATAGAAAAATGAAAGTTTTAATGTTTCTTTTAATTTTCTTATTTTTTGGAGCTTTTTTTATTGTGTCTAATAATAATTTAAAATTAAATACAAAAGAAAATGTTGGTCTTTTTTTTAGTTCATACTTTAGCTGGTTTGATGGTTTAACACAAAATACTAAGACCTTAGTGGGGGATGTTATTAAGATGGATTGGCTTCCAAAGAATTTAAATGAGCACAAGGTAGTCTAATTTTAAACTGCCCAAATAGCTCAGTTGGTAGAGCATATGCTTCGTAAGCATAAGGTCCTGAGTTCGACTCTCAGTTTGGGCTTATGATAAATGGTCTTTAAAGCATAAGTTTTATAAGTCTATTTTTTCATATATTTTTAAAATGTTTTATATAATTGAAATTGAGGATTATGTTAGGGTAGAACCAAGACTATTTGGATTTAAGACTAGTGATTCTGTTGCAAAGCAACTCCAGGAAACATATACCAATTATCATGATAAAGAACTTGGAGAAGTTTTAGGGGTGATTTCAGTTTTAGAAGTTGGTGATGGAATTATTATCCCAGGGGATGGTGCAGCATATTACAATTCTAGATTTAAATTAATTGTTTGGAAACCAGAATTACAAGAATTAGTTTTTGGAATCATCGATGAAATCACTAATTTTGGGGCTTTTATCAATTTAGGAGCTATGAAGGGCATGATTCATATTAGCCAAACAATGGATGATTATGTTAGTTTTTCAACCTCTGAGGCTTTATTAGGTAAAGATTCAAAAAAGATTTTGAAGAAAGGGGATCTTTGTTTAGCGAGGATTGTTGCACTCTCTTATCGTGGAGAAGGCCCGAAAATTGGATTAACTATGCGGCAACCAGGATTGGGAAAATTAGATTGGATTCTTGAAGCAAAGAAAAAATCAAAGGGATTTATAAAAGAAGATCAAAAATTAGGGGATAAGAATAAAATAAAGAAATTAGTGTCTAAAAAATAAAACAAAAAATAAAAAAATGTCAAAGGAAAAAGCATGTAAAAATTGTGGATTAATTTATGTTGGGGCTTTTTGTCCTAATTGCGAAAACAAAGAAGTAACAGAGAGATTTAAGGGAAAGGTAGAAATAATTGATCCAGAAAATTCTGAGATTGCTCAAAAACTTAAAAAAAATAAAAAAGGAATTTATGCAATTAAAGTTTAAAATGAACATTAAAAAAGATTTTAGAAATGATTTATTAAGGAGAAGGGAATTGATATTTGAATTAGATTCTAAAGATTCGCCAAGCAATGAAGGAGTTAAAAAATTTATTTCAGAAGAATTCAATAAACCTTTGGAAGTAATTTTCGTTTATAATATAAAAAGTTTTTTTGGAAGACAAGTTTTTGAAATACATGCAGATATTTATGATTCTGCAGATGATTTAAAAAAAACAATTCCAAAAACAAGAAAGCAGAGAAAAAAGGAGCAAGAATTAAAAAAACAAGAAAGAGCAAAAAAATCTTCTGATAAAGATGAAAAAATAATAGAAAAAGAAGAAAGCAAAGAAGAACCAAAAGAAGAACCTAAAGAAGAAAGCAGAGAAGAACTTAAAGAAGAACATAAAGAAGAACCTAAAGAAGAAAGCAGAGAAGAACCAAAAGAAAAAATTAATGAAGAACATAAAGAAGAATCTAAGGAAGAATCTAAGGAAGAACCGGGAAAATAATAAATTTTAAGTGTCAGCGAAAATTTTCTTTTCAATAAGAATATTTATAAATTCTCTTTATTTCTTAGAAATATGAATAATAATAAATTATTGGTCAAAAAAAATAATCAATTAAAAAAAAGAAAAATTCTAAAAACTTCTAAAAATAAGGGGTTAAAAAAATTAGGCGAGGATTTAGAAAAAGATCTTGAGAAAGTTGAAGAAAAATTTGAAGGAAAATTTGAGGAAGATATAAAAGAGATTGAAAGATGGATTGTTGAGAGAAAAAAATTCTTCATTAAATTAGGAAAAATTATTTTAATTGTTGCTTTATTGATTCTTTTTTTAAGAATACTTTAAGAATACTTTAAAAATATTTTAAAATTAATTTTTTAAGAATTTGTAGTTTAAGAATAAAAATTTTATATATCAAATTTTAAAAGATTTGAAATTGTCTTTAATCTTTTTCAAACAAAACATATAAAAACTCTTTTTTTGATTTATGTGATATGGCAAAAGAAAATAAAGGAAAAAAACCACATAAGAATAAACCAACTTCAAAAAAATATAAAAAATATATCATAGAAGGAGATATTTTAAAGAGGGAAAAATTTTGTCCGAGATGTGGGCCTGGAGTTTTTTTAATGAAGGCTAAAAATCGGCTTTATTGCGGAAAATGCCATTATACTGAATTTTTTTTGGAAAATAAAGAAAAATAAAATTTTAAATTGGTTTATCTATTCTTTTAATAAGATTTTAATAATAAATTTTGTTCTTTAAAGGTGTTGGAATAAAGATATGATATAAAGTTTTTGAAGGTCCACTATGAATTTCTAATCTGCCACCAAATTGATTTAGGGCTCGGGTAATTTCTAAATGATCTTTTTCAAAATTTTTTATTTGAATTGGAGTCAATTTAGAGCCATTATTTTTTATTACAATTGAATAATGCCCATTAATTCTCCCTGTTCTAACACAAACTTCTGGAACCTTTTTATTAAATATTTCTGAGTCAATTTTTTTAGGGATTATTTTAGAGGGTTTAATATTAAAGATTTTTTCAAAAGAAAAATCAATTAATTCCCCAACAATTTTTGAAATTTGGAACTCGCCAGCCCTTTCAAATTCTTTAGGATAATCTGTTTCCCTAATATTCAAGTTATAGTGAAAAGGATATTCTTCTTTTCTGATTTGATTTGGAAGGGTTTCTTTCATAAGAAAACTGCTTCTAACAATTTCAGATAGGCTAAAGTGGTTTTTCATTTTAATATTTTTATTGATATATTTTAGAAGTTTAACAAACCCGAGAAGGGTCGGTGTCATATAAAAAACATATATGTCCTGACTCTTCTGGGAAAAAGAGGTGATAAAATAATCAAAGATAAGAACTATTTAAAGCTTTCGGTTGTTTTACCACTTATAAGTTAATACCCTGCCTTTTTCTCTTTTATTTATTTAAATTAGGGATTTAGTTTATAATAGTTCAAAAATAATCGCAAAAACGCAAAAATAATAATCAGAATAAAATTGAGAAACAAATTAAAGGAGGTTATTTAAATAATAAAGATAAATTTAAAGAGTAATTTATCATAAAAGAATTGCAAAAGATTTTAGTAAAATGAAAGATCAAATAAAAGAGGAGAAAAATATAAGCGAAAGAATAGATCAAAACCAACTTTATAGTATAATTACAGATAAAAATCCAGATTGGCATACGATTATTTATGATTTAATTAATAGCGAACAATTAGATCCTTGGGATATTAATATTATTCAATTAACTAATAAATATTTTGAAAGGATTCTATATTTAGAAGAATCTGATTTTTATATTTCTAGCAAAGTTTTATTGGCTGCAGCACTTTTATTGAGGATTAAATCAGATTTTTTATTGAATAGACATCTAAAAACAATTGATGAGATTTTATTTGGAAAAAAACAAAAAAAAGAGAATATAATTGAATCCATTGAAATAGATGAGGACAATCTTCCAATGTTAATCCCAAAAACCCCGCTTCCAAGATTTAAAAAAGTGACGTTAGATGAGTTAATGAAGGCGTTAGATAAAGCAATCAAAACAGAATCTAGAAAAATAAAAAAAGAAGTTAATTTAAGGAGAGCGAAAAAACTTTCAGAAATAGATTTTCCAGAGTTTAAAAAAATTGATTTAAAAGATAGAATTAGAACCTTGTATGTAAAAATCTTAACTGTTTTAAAGCAATCTAAAAAACCAGCAAAAGATTCAAAAATTATTTCTGATAGAATTGAATATTCAAAATTAATTGGAACTCAAAGAGAAGAAAGATTAGCTTGCTTTCTTCCACTTTTACATTTAAGTAATAATAAAAAATTATGGTTGGGTCAGGAGAGGCATCTTGAGGAAATTTGGGTTTCTTTATATAGTTCTTTTGAAGGAAACAAAGAGCTTTTTTTAAAAGAATTAGAATCAGAACTTGAAGAAGAGATAGTCAGTGCAAAAGAAGAAATAATAAACAACAAGGAAGAATAATTTAATCAATGAGAAAAAATCAAGCATATGAGAATTTACAATAAATTTTAAAATAAGAATAACTTTATTAAATTATATAAAATAAATAACTTTTATAATATGGAAGATAAAAAAGACAAAGAAATTCCTGAAAATTTGAAAATTAAAAAAAACATAATAAAAGCTTATGTTTTAAAAAATGCAATTGAACATCAAGGGATTGCCACTTTAAATTCTGTTATAAATTCTTTATTTAATTTTGGGTTAAAAAAAAATAATATAAAAGAAGTAATTCCTAAAATTAATCAAAGTCTTAAGGAAATTAATCTTCTTTCTCTTAATAAACAAAGAATTAAATTCAAAAATTATGAAAAGTTTATTACATATAGAAAAACAAGGCAGGGATTACCAGAATTATTAAATATTAAAAAATCAGGGATTATAACCCGGATGTCTCCTTCTCCAAGTGGGGCATTGACTTTAGGGCATATTTTAGCTATTGGGCCAAATTTTCTTTACGTTAAAAAGTATGGTGGGAAATTTTATATTAGAATTGAAGATACCAATCCAGAAAATATCTATAAACCAGCCTATAAAATGATTGAGGAAGAAGCAAAATGGTTATGTGATAATAATGTAAAAATCCTTATTCAATCAAATAGGATGAATCTTTATTATAAATATGTTGAAAAATTATTGGATAAAAATAGTGTTTATGTTTGTACCTGTGAGAAAGAAAAATTTAAACAATTAATTTTAAATAAAAATTCTTGTCCTTGTAGAAATTTATCTAAGAAAGAACAATTGATAAGATGGAAAAAAATGTTAAATAAAAACAATGGGAACAATTATGATTCTGGGGAAGCTGTTTTAAGATTTAAATCAAACCTAAATCATAAAAATCCGGCAATGAGGGATTTTCCATTGGCAAGGATTAATAAAACAAAACATCCATTGCAAGGAAATAAATATTTTGTTTGGCCTTTAATGAATCTTGCAGTAAGTGTCGATGATATTGAAATGAAAGTGACCCATATCATCCGAGGAAAAGATCATAAAGATAATGCAGAAAGACAAAAAATGATTTATAAAGCATTAGGAAAAGAAAAACAATATCCTTGGATTGCTTTTATTGGAAGATTGCATTTTAAAGATTTTGAACTATCTGCAAGCAAAATAAGGCAAGATATTGAAAAAGGTAAATATTCTGGGTGGGATGATCCTCGACTTCCAACTGTTGCTTCTTTAAAAAATAAATATTCTCCAGAGGTTTTTTGGAAATTTGTTGAACAAAGGGGAATTTCAGAAGCAGATAAAATTATCAGTCAAAAAGATTTTTTTGAAGTTTTAAATAATTTTAATAAAGAGGTTCATTTTAAGTCGAAGTTATGAGAATCTTTATAAACTCTTTTTTCTTTGAGAAATTGGTTTTATTAAAGGAATCTGAAAGGAGGTAGAAAAGAGATGAATAGTAAAAAAGCACAAGCGCAAATTATTACAACAATTTTAATAATTCTTTTAGTATTAGCAGCAGTTGTTATTGTATGGCAAGTTGTTAATAAATCTATAAAACAATCAAGTGATCAAATTGAGAGTGCAATGGACTGCGTTGGTTTAGATATAACTGTTTCAAATGTAGACGGTAATGTAATCACTGTATTAAGGAGTCCAGGAAATTCCAATGCAGAAATAAAGGAAGTTGTTCTTTTTATTAATGGAGAAAATGAAGGAAATACAGTAAGCCCTGACGGAAATTTAAAAGAATTAGATACTGTACTAATTACTTATGTTGGACTTGCTCCAGGAGATAAAATTAAGATTGGTGCAATACTTTCTAATGATGCAGCTTGTTCTCCAAGCACAGAATATACTGTTGCTTAAGTATTTTTTAATTTTTTTTAATTTTTTTTAATTTTTTTTAATTTTTTTATAGTTAGTAATCTAGATTTAATTAGGATTAGTTTTTTATTTTATAAGTTGAAAGGCTTTATTATTAATTTTATTTATTGTATGCCGAAAAAATTTAGTTTTGAATATTAATCCCTAGAGATTAGTTCAGTAAATAAAGAAACATTTTTTCACGAAACATTTATAAATACTTTTAAGTTATTCTTTATATGATAAAAAAGAGTTGTATGAAAAAAGCACAAGCGCAGATTATCACAACAATTTTAATAATTCTTTTAGTATTAGCAGCAATGGTTATTGTATGGCAAGTTGTTAATAAATCTATAAAAGATTCTAGTGATCAAATAATTGCTGGAGTTTCTTGCACAAATTTAAATGTAATTGTTTCAGAAGCAGATTCTAGTACTGAGACAGTTCTTATAACAAGAAATCCTGGTGCTTCAGGAACAAATGTTACGGGCCTTGTTTTATATGTAAATGGTGAAAAAATAGTTGAGGAACCTTTTAATTTAGAACAACTTGGGACCTATATTTTTTCTAGTATTACTTTAGAAGCTGGTGATAAAGTTCAAGTTGCAACAAAAATTGGAGAAAATGCTTGTCCATTAAGTGCTGAAGAAATTGCTGTGGATAGTGGTGGAACCCCTCCCCTTTGTGTTCCTGATATTACTTGTTTAACATTATTAGAAGATGAAGGAATTGAATGTGGAACCGGGTTGTCAAATGGTTGCGAAAATATTTTAGATTGTGTTTGCCCATTTGGTGAAACATGTGAAGATGGTTTGTGTATTCTAGAATCACCATCAGCATAATTAAAATCTAATCTTTTTATTTTTAAATATTTATTTTCTTAATTAAGTATTAAATCTTTTCACCATATAAACCCCTTGTGCATCTAAAAAATATTCTAATTTTCTATAATATTCTCTTACACCAATTCCAGAGATAACTTTTAATTCTCTTATTTTGTTTTTCTTTGTAATTTCTTCTGCTTTTTTCATAAGCATTTTCCCAAGGGCTTTATGTTGGGCGGGAATGTTTTGAATAAATTTTTGATTATTTAATTCCGGAATATTTAATTTTATATTGTTAGATTTTTTACTAATTTCTAATTCTTTTCCATAAACATGTAATTCTCGGATCATTGCTTGTTTTTGTTTTGTTTTGTTATTTTTAATAATTCTTAATCTGCATAAGCCAAAAATAATATTATTTTTATTTACAAATTCTAAAAAATATTCTTTTCCATTTGAAGCATTATATTTTGTAATTTTTAGTTTTAATTTAGTCTCTATTTTTTCATTAATCTTTTTGTCTCTTATTGCAAAACCAATTTCTCTAAAACGAATTTCTTTTATTTTATTTTTTGATTTTGAATTTTTTAATTCTGATTCAATATCTCTTCTTAAATCTATTCTTATTATGCCTGCAACTAAGAACTCTGGGGGAATTTCCCTCATTATTCTCATAACCCTACAATAATTTGGTATTAATTTCATAATTTTAATTATTAATTTTTGGGTTTGATTTTTTGAATACGGTTTGTAAAAGCCTTTTTTATACCATTCTACTAATCTTGCTCCTTGAATAACTTGGCATGGATAAATTTTTAGTTGATCTGGTTTGAATTTTTGATTTTTAAATAATTCTTTAAACATTTGGAAATCTTTTTTTTCATTTGAGCCTGGAAGTCCAAGCATCATATGATATCCTATTTTAAATCCAGAATCTTTTAATTTTTTAGTAGCATTTATTACTGTTTGTAAATCATGCCCTCGATTTACTTTTTTATAAATTTTATTGCTTAAACATTGAACACCAATTTCAACTCTTGTGCAACCAAATTCTAAAAGTCGTTTTATTTCAAGATCATTGCAATTATCTGGCCTTGTTTCTATACATAAGGCCACACACCTATGTTTTGTTTTTTCATTTAATTTTTTTGCTTGTTCTAATGTTCTTGATTTTTTATTATTTAAAGCATTATAACAGTCCCTTATGAAGTCATATTGATAATCCAAAGGGTATTCTAAAAAATCTCCACCCATCACAATTAATTCTATTTTTTCAGTGGGATGGTTCATTAATTTGAATGCTTTTAATCTTGATTTTATTTGTTTGTATGGGTCATAATTTAATATTTTTGCCCTTAATACTGGGGGGGATTTAGGGGTATATGATTGAGGCACATTTAAACTTGGGCAGTAAACACAGGTTCCATGTTTGCATTTTTTTGGTTTACACATAACTGCAATAGGAGTTACTCCTGCGAGTGTTTTTGTTGGTTTTCTTATTTCATTTCTTTTTGGAAGTTCCATTTTATTTTTTTTATTATTAGAGAAGTTTCAAGGTTTTAAAATAATATTTTAGAGTAGTAATTATTATAGGGGCTCTCTTAAAAACATTTCCTATAATTTAATCCCAATGTTTTTTAAAACTATATTACTTGTTTTTTATGATGGGAATTGAAATGATAAAAAAGAAAAGTTTGAAGGGGAGAAGCTTAAATTCACAAAAAATCTTTAATAAAAAAGATTTCAAGAAAAATTTAATTAAAAAACCAACACAAAGAGAAATTTGGGAGAAGATTTCAAAACCTTGGGGGATTTATGTGGTTAAGAAAATTCCGCAGATTATTGATTTTTTAAAAAATAAAAAAGGGAATATTATTGATTTTGGTTGTGGAAATGGTAGAAATCTGATTTTTAATAAGAATTTAAAATATTATTGTGTTGATTTTTCTAAAGAACAAATTAATTCTGCGAGGAAATACGCCAAGAAAAATAAAATTATTGCAAAATTTTTTGTAGATTTCATTGAAAAATTAGATCGGAAAAATTTCAAAGATAATTTTTTTGATTATGGATTATATATTTCTACATTACATTGTTTAGAAAATTTAAAAAAAAGAGAGAATTCTCTTAAGGAATTTTATAGAATTTTAAAACCAAATGCCAGAGCTTTGATTTCTGTTTGGGATTACAATTGTAAATTCTTTAAAAATTGTGAAAAAGAAATTTATATGGTTTGGAAAGAAAATTATAAATCTTATTTTAGATATTATTACCTTTATGAGAAGAAAGAACTTATTAGTCTACTCAAAAAAATTGGATTTAAAATTATAAAAATATATTCTCAAGAAGAGCATAACAAATTTTCAAAGAAAAATTTGATTATTGAAATAAGAAAGCCCAATGAAAGCCTAATTAAAAGTGGGATTCTGCAAAAATTTAATTAATTGAGTTTCAGGAATGGTTTTTTCTTTTCCTGTTTCCATATTTTTAATTTTTAATTTTTTTTCTTTTATTTCTTTTTCTCCAATAAAAATTACTAAAGGAAAATCTAATGAATTTGCATATTCCAATGCTTTTCCTGGTTTTTTATAAGAAATTTGCACAGGAATTTTTTCAGAACGAATGTTCTCAGCAATTTTAATTGCCTTTTTATCTTGTCCCAAAGAAATTATCAGTATTTTTTTATTTTTTATAGAAATTTTAGATAATAATTCTAATCTATCTAATCCAAAAGAGATTCCAGTAGATTGAATATTATTAATTAAATAACTTCCCCCTGCAACAATAGTTTCTTTTAAATCTGATTTTACTTCAAAAATAGTTCCATTATAATATGAAAGCCCTCTTACTAGGGTTGGAGCAAAGTTTATTTTAATATTATATAGTTTACAGAATTCTTCTAATTCTTTTATTTCCTTATAATTTTTATATCTTTCAAAATATTTTCTAGGTTTTTTAAGAATTGTAAAGATTTTTTCTGCTTTATATTTTTTTAATTTTTTTATTGTCTCTTTTTCAGATTGTTTGTCTATTTTATCAATCTCTCTTAGAATTTGTTCCCTATAATTCTCTTTAATTTTCTGCTCATCTAATATTTCATTTAGCATTTTTCTATTATTATAATTAATTGTAAAATTCATTTCTAATTTTTTCAAAATTTCTGAGGTTATTTTTAAAATTTCTGCCTCATCTTTTAATGAAGACCCAATAATATCTACATCGCATTGAGTGAATTGTCTCCAACGATTTTTTGTAATTGGCTCATCCCTAAAAACTGGACCAATTTGATAACGTTTATACGGGAATTTTTTATTTTTCGTTAGTCTTTTTAATTGAAATGTAAATTCATACCTTAAAGCCAAATTTCTTTTTCCTTTGTCTTGTAGTTTGAAAATATCGCTTACTGCCTCGTCATCTGAGTTTTCTCCTTTAACAAATTCTTTATATTCTATTATTGGTGTTTCAACAGGAATAAAATTATATAATTTAAAAGTCTCTTCAATTATGTTTCTAATTGAATTTCTTTTAGTCGAATTTTCTATATCTCTAAAGCCTTTTACAGTTTCCATTTTACTTATTTTTTTAGTTTATTTGAATTATTTTATTTTTTAAAAAAGCGGAAGGAGAGAGTTGAACTCTCTTTTTACGGACCACAACCGTACGTAATAACCGTTATACTACAACCGCCATATTTTTTAAATAATCTTGGATATAATTAAAGTAATTTTTAGTATAATAAGTTTGCGGATTGTTTTCAAGGGGGTTGAAAAAAGAAAAATTAAAGTTTAAACTAAGAATTTGTTTTTTGTTTCTAGTGATGGGGAAAACTCCCAATTAATTTGAAATTCATATTTTCTTATGGTATCTTTTATTTTTAAATGTATTTATTTTGATTATTGCTTAGAATCTTTTATTGTTTACTATTTAGTACTCATTTTGATTAAAAAGATTTAAAATAAGTTTTGATTTTTATTAATTATGTGTGGGATAGTTGGATATATTGGGAAAAGACAAGCATTTCCTTTATTAATTAAGGGTTTAAAGCGATTAGAATATCGAGGTTATGATAGTATTGGTTTATGTACTGTTCAAAATAATAAATTAAATATTATAAAGAAAAAAGGTAAAATTTCTGAGATTTCTGATAAATCCAAAATTAAAGTTTTAAAAGGATGTTTTGGAATAGCACATACTCGTTGGGCAACTCATGGAAAACCCAATGAAATAAATGCCCACCCACATTTAGATTGTAACAATGAAATTGCAATTGTTCATAATGGGATTATAGAAAATTATTCTCCTTTAAAGAAATTATTAGAAAAAGAAGGCCATAAAATAATCTCTGAAACTGATTCTGAAATATTTGCTCATTTAATTGAAAAATTTTATAAAAATAGTTCTTTAGAATCTGCTTTAAGGAAAACTTTGAATCTTGTTGAAGGGACGTATGGTTTGGCAGTTATTAGCAAAAGAGAAGAAAAAATACTTATTGCTAAAAAAGGTTCTCCTTTAGTTATTGGGGTGGGCGATAATGAAATGTTTATAGCCTCAGATGTGACTGCAATTTTAGAATACACAAAAAAAATAATATATTTAAATGATGATGAAATGGCAGTTATTAAAGCAGATAATTATCAAGTTAGTAATTTTTCAGGAAAAATATTAAATAAAGAAATTTCAAATATTAAATGGGGGGTGAATGAAATAGAAAAAGCCCATTTTAAACATTTTATGTTAAAAGAAATTTTTGAACAGCCAAAAGCATTAGAAAATGTTTTACGTGGGAGAGTAATGCAAAATAAAATTAAGAATGAACTTAAATTGACTTTAAATTTAAATGTTAAATCTTTAAAAAAAATAATAATTGTGGCTTGTGGAACTAGTTGGCATTCTGCATTAATTGGAAAATATATTTTAGAGAAACTAATAAAAATTCCAGTAGAAGTAGATTATGCGTCTGAATTTAGATACAGAGATCCAATTATTAAAAAAAGTGATTTAATTATTGTTATTTCTCAATCTGGAGAAACTGCAGATACTCTCGCAGCACTTAAATTAGCAAAAATGAAAAAAGCAAAAACTTTAGGAATTGTTAATGTTGTTGGATCTACGATTTCCAGAGAAGTAGATTCTGGAATTTATATTCATGCTGGACCAGAAATTGGAGTTGCAAGTACTAAAGCTTTTTGCTGTCAGATTTTAACACTTATTTTATTTGGTTTATTTGTAAATCAAGAAAAAAATATTAAGTTAGATGATTCTTTTTTAGAAGAAATAAAAAATCTTCCTGAAAAGATTAAAGAAGTTTTAAATAAATCTTTTAGAATTCGTAAAATTGCAAAGAAGTTTAAAAAAATTAAAAATTGTCTTTATTTAGGGAGGGGGATAAATTTTCCTGTAGCATTGGAGGGAGCATTAAAACTTAAGGAAATTTCTTATATTCATGCAGAAGGATATCCTGCTGCAGAAATGAAACATGGGCCAATAGCTTTGATTGATAAGAAGATGCCAGTTATTTTTATTTGTTCAAAAGGAAAAAATTATGAAAAAATATTAAATAATATTGAAGAAGTTAAAGCACGTGGTGGAAGAATTATTGTAATTACAGACGAAAATGATGAAAGATTAAGGGGTCTTGCAGAAATTGTTCTTAAAGTTCCAAAAACAAAAGAAGAACTATCTCCAATAATTAATATAATTCCATTGCAATTATTAGCATATCATATTGCTGATTTGAAAAAGATTAATGTGGATAAGCCAAGAAATTTAGCAAAGTCTGTAACTGTTGAATAGAATTTTGTGTGTTTTTAAAAGATAATCTTTAGTATTTTAAGAAGATTTTCTTGGAATATGTAACCACTTCACTATGGTAAGATTTAAAAACAATGATTTACACTATAAATTATGGTAGAAGAATTATTCTTTAGGAATGATGGCACTTATAATGATTTAGCTAATCTTATAAAAGAAGGGTATGATGCTGGAATGAATCCTGTTGAAGTAGCATGTGAAGATTGTGAACTTCCACAACTTATTGTTATGGGTGCTTTTCAAGAAGTAGAAGGAATTCCGGTTCGTATAGGCGGAATTCTTCAAGAGATTATGCGAGATTTGGACTTGCCTCTGGGGCCACTAGGTGTTAGTTTAAATCCAGATTACTCTAAGGGAGCACCATATTCTTCAAATTTAATTTATAAACCAGAGAAAGAGAAAATAAAATAAGGCCAAAATTTAAAAAATAGTTTTTATTTTTAGAAGGTTTTTAGTAAATATTTCTTGTGAATTTAATGGTTTTCTAATGAAGTCCATTATTTGGATTTTTTATTGTTTCTTTTTATGATATAAATCTAAGATAAAAATAGTGGCAGAGGGGATATGATGGGCATAAGATAATCTAAAAGGTTTGATATATAATTCTTTAGTTCCTTTTCTTACATTTCTCATTGATTTACCGACTACTGAATTTCTTTTGATTTTAGAAATCTGTTTTATTATTTTTTCTTTTATTAATTTATCTTTAATTTTAGAGAATATTTGTTTGAATTTGGAGTCGAAAATAATCTCTACCATTTTTTCATTTTATTAATGAAAGCATCAAAATCCATTTTTATGCCTTTTCCAGCTTCGATTCTTTGCCAAGCATCCTCGGTTCTTTTAGCAAATTCTAAATCCTCTTTTATATTTTCATTAAAATCTTTAGTGTTTTTTAAGATAATTCTATTTTTATCTTTTATTATTATGAATTCTTCTCCTTCTTTTATCCCTTTTCTAAGTTCTTTGGGGATAACTATTTGTCCTTTAGAGCTCATTTTTGTTATGCCTATGTTTGCCATTG
>CAYYIN010000004.1:0-22710 GCA_964472025.1 Candidatus Woesearchaeota archaeon
TGACTCTTAATCAGGGTGTCGGGGGTTCAAATCCCCCTGCGACCATATAAATCCTCCACTCTTTCTTCAAATATAATTTTTGTTATTATAATTTTTATTATTATGAAAATTTCTGGATTAATCTTTAATTTAAAAAAGAGTTATTTGAAAATGAAATATTCAAAAATAAAGCGCTAATAATTCAAGAATAAAGTTTTAACAATCGTAGTTTGTTTTATCAAATAATTAATCAAACTAATAATCTCTGTATAGAATCAATAAGTTCTGCGATTTCTTCGCCTTTTTTAGTTAATTTAATCAATTTTATTCTTCCTTTTTTTTCAAAAGCAACTAATCCTAAAATTTCTAAAGTTTGAAGGATTTTAACTGCATGAGAATAAGTACAATCTACTTCCTTAGCTAACATAGACCCATATCTAATCTTAGAAACTTTCTTTAATGCAATCATCATTAAGGCTGGTTTTCTTCTAAAAAATATATCGAAATTGTCTTTCATTTTTTAATATATCTTAAAAAATACACTTTGCTATGTATTTTTTAAAAACTATACATTAAAGTAATATAATTATTTATAAAGTTTTCCCTAGTAAAAATTAACCAAACAGTAATGAAAATCAATATTTTACTTATAAAAATGTTTAATTTATTTAATCAAACGATTATACATTTCAAGATATCCTTTACTAAATAATTCAATTTTTGTAGCAATCATTTCAAATTGAATTTCATTATCCCTTATAGATTGTTCTATAGAATCATTTAAATCTTCAGACATTAATATCTCAATTAGATCTTTCTCTGAAACAGAAATCAATAAATCTGCATCATCTGCTTTTTCTTTTTCTGTATTTGGAATTCCTTTAATAATTTCAGAAGTCCAAAATTCTTCATCTATTTTCAACTCAATAATCGGGGGCTCACCTAAAAAAGAATTATGAAGGTTGCTTACATCAAATTCTATTAACAAATAATCAATAAAATCTTTATTTAATTCTGGAATATCCTCATAAATAAAACTATTATTTATAGTCCCATTGCTTTTCACTAAAGTAAAATTTTCTAAAGGATTTTTAAGTTTACTTTTCTCAATATTTCTATTTAAAAAAAATCCTGATAAAAAACTTAAACTCAAAATTAAGACAAAACCAAAAATAATTAGAAAAAACTTAATTATCTTTTTTGTCTTTTTCTTTCTATTTATTATAATCACCCGCTCATTAACCATTTAATCTTTCAAAATTCTACAAAATTTTTAATTTTTTCAGAAAAACTACTGCAATTGTCCAAATACAAAAGATAAATCCAATTAATATCCAAAAGATTCCATTTATATTTTGAAAGGGTAATTGAATATTCATCCCATAAATTCCTGACAAAACTGCAGGAATTGTTAAAAAAACTGTGAAAATAGTTAAAACACTTAAAATTTTGTTTAAATTATTTGAAAGTGTAGTTTGATAATAATCGCGCATATTCTTTATTGTTTTTAAAGTAATCTTGCAAGAATTAATGGTTTGATTAAGATCAATTAATAAATCTTCAATAAATTCTTTTTCATTTTCTTCAAATTTAATTAATCTCAATTTAAACAATGCCCGATATAATGGATCTAAAGAACTAAGATTCGAAAGATAATCATTTAGAATTTCTTCTTGCAAAACTAAATCCAAAACATCTTTTTCTTTTAATCTTTTTATACGATTTCTATCTTGTTTAACATTTTTAAGAATGCCTCGAATCTTATCATTGTAACTATTGGATAAAAAGAAGAATATTTTCAATAAATTTGTTGTTATTTTATTTGTTAAAAGATTCTTTTTAGAATCAGAAAACTTTTCAAAAATTTCTAATTTAAATTTACTTATCGTCATAAAATAATTTTTTGATAAAATAATTAAAAAAGAACTGACATAATCGTTTTTAATCATTGAAGTTGGAAAAGATATAAAAAAATAACTTTTTTTGTTCTCTTCCTCTATTCTTGGAACCTCATAAATATCTAATCCATCATAAATAAGGCCCTCTTCTAATTTGAATTTCTCAACTAAAAATTTCACTTCATCATTTGAAGGATCAATTATATTAATCCAACAACCAACAGAAAAAGATTTTACTTTCTTTAATTTCTCTCCTTTGTTTAATCGTTTATAATATTCTATCATAATTAAAGAGATAAAAAAGGATTTATAAGGTTTTGCAGAAGATTAATTCTTCTTAAATGCACAAGAATTTTAACCCGAAATATTTAAATTTAGAGTTTTGCTGTTATAAAAATGATAGATATAAAATTGATCCGAGAAAATAGTGATTTAGTAAAGGAAAATATAAAAAAAAGATTTCAATCAGATAAATTAATTTTAGTAGATAAAGTAAAGGCACTTGATGAAAATTGGAGAAAACAAAAATTTCAAGCAGATAAATTAAGGGCTAAAAGAAATAATATTTCTAAAGAAATTGCAAAAGCAAAAAAATTGAAAAATAAAAAATTAGAAGCAGAACTGATTAAAAAAGCAAAAGAAATCCCTAATAAAATTAAAAAAATTCAAGAAAAAATCGTAGGATTAAAAGAACAAATTAAAGAAATAATGTATAAAATTCCCAGTATGATGCATAAATCTGTTCCAATTGGAAAAAATGAATCTGAAAATGTTGAAATTAAAAGAATTGGCATTCCAAAGATCCCCGAATATAAAATCCTTAATCATATAGAATTAATAGAAAAATCAAATTTAGCAGATTTTGAACTTGCAAGGAAAACTTCTGGAAAGGGTTTTTATTATCTAAAAGGAAAACTCGCAATATTACATTCTGCAATACTTGCATTTGCAAGAGATTATATGATCAAACAAAAATTTCAATATTATATTCCCCCATTTATGATTCGGTCAGAAGTTGTTAAAGGCGTTATGAGTTTTGAAGAAATAAATAATATGATGTATAAAATACAAGATGAAGATTTATATTTAATAGGAACCTCTGAACATTCCATGGTTGGTATGTTTAAAGATAAAATTTTGCAAAAAAAGGATTTGCCGCAGAAATTAACAAGTTATTCCCCCTGCTTTAGAAAAGAAGTTGGGGCTCATGGAATCGAAGAAAAGGGATTTTTTCGGGTTCATCAATTCGAAAAACAAGAAATGATTGTTATTTGTGAACCAATAGATTCTTACAAATGGTATAATAAAATGCTTCAATATATAATTGAAATTTTTAAAACATTAGAGATTCCAATAAGAATTTTAGAATGTTGCTCTGGAGATTTAGCAGATTTAAAAACAAAATCTTGTGATATTGAAGCTTGGTCTCCTAGACAAAAAAAATACTTTGAAGTAGGTTCTTTAACTAATATGGAAGATGCACAAGCAAGAAGATTGAATATTAAAATTAATAATGGAAAACAAAATTATTTTGCACATACTTTAAATAATACAGTCTTAGCCTCTCCAAGAACATTAATTGCTATAATAGAAAATCAACAACAAAAAGATGGCTCTATTAAAATTCCGAAAATTCTTTGGAAATATACCGGATTTAAAAAAATAAATATACATGAATAAAAAAAAGAAATTCAAGATTCTTGCTGCAGGAGATTTCCATGGAGACAATTCTGCTGCAAAAAGATTATCTAAAAAAGCAGAAAAAGAAAAAGTAGATCTAATTATACTCACCGGAGATATAATTGGCACAATGAATACTAAGAATCTATTAAAACCTTTTATTGAAAATAATCAAAAAGTTATTTTTGTGCCAGGAAATTGGGAAACTTCTGAAGAGGCAGAATTTTTATCTAAACTTTATAATATAAAAAATATTGAAAAACATTATGTAAAATATAAAAATATCGGGATTTTTGGTGCAGGAAGCGCTGATTGGCAACTTAATTTAGATGAAGAAAAAACCTTTAATAAATTAAAAAAAGAATATAAAAAAATTAAAGATTTGGAGAGAAAAATTCTTGTAAGTCATCTTCATGCAGCAAACACTGCTGCTGAATTTTCAGGCTTCCCAGGAAGTACAGCCTTAAGAAAAGCTATTAAAGAATTCCAACCAGATCTATTTATTTCAGGACACATACATGAAGCAGAAGGACTAAAAGAGAAAATCGGAAAAACATTATTAATTAATACTGGTAAAAAAGGCACAATAATTGAATTATAGTTTTAATAAAAAAATAGAAATAAAAAAACTTATTTTGCTTTTTCGAATTCAGTTTTATATTTTTTTAAATCTTTTTGGATTTTTAAAATCGCATCATTGAGTGCTTTTTTTGCTGTTTTTCCTTCACTAATTATTTTTAATATAACTGGCTTACTGTAATGCTCTTTTTTCCATACTCCTAATTTAACACAATCATCTTTATTTAAATAAATCCTAACTATCTCTGCAATGGTCTGATTATTTAACTCTATCTCTAATTCATTTTTCTCTTCTTTTAAAATTTTTATTTCCATTGTGTTTTATAAACTATTAATTTTCCAATAATTAACAGAATAAAATGTAAAGAAAAAATACATTTTTAAAACTTTGCAATTAATGAAAATTAATCCCAAAACTATTCAGCAGGATTACTCATTCTTCCTATAAATAAGATATTCCCTGTTTCTCTTTCTTGGATTATAAATATAAATGGATGATCAGCCCTAAAGATATTTGAAGGCATAGCAGAATTAGCTAAACACATTACAACTGCAGTTGCAGCTGCTGCCTCTGTTCCTTTTTCATCAACTTTTATATAAGCTTGATGAATTACTTGACTAATAAATAAATCCAAATTTCCATTCATCCCTGAAAAATCTGCATTTTCGAAGTCAAATGCCATTGGCATTCCTAAAGCTTTTAAATTTTCATTCAAATTATATTTTGTATCAAATTCAAATTTAGGTAGATAAATTGCATCTAATTTTGTTTCTTGCATTTGTGATTTATATTCGTTAAGTTTTTCTAAAGATAATTCAATGTCTTCAAGTGAATAATTAAAAGTAATCACTTTATCTATTTCAAAATCATATTCTTCTCCTTGTTTTGGTAAAAGAACCAACATTGAAATTTCTTTGCCCTTATAGGGCAATTCTAAAATTTGCATATTTTCTGTTTCTGAATAATTAAATCTTGCCTTATCAGGATCCATATACATTATTGAAGTTTTTACAATATTTGTAGGGGTTATTTTAAAATCTTGCTCAGAAGTATCAGATTTGTCAAATTCCCATTCCCAAGTTCCTTTAAAATAAATTGCATTTGTAAGAACTAATCTTGTTAATGCACTTAAAACTCCCTTAGGGATTAAATCCTTAATTTTATCATTGGTTTGCTCTTCAATAAAACTATTAATTGTTTGTCTTGATTTCTCAGTTTCCCTAACAAAATCTAAATTTGCTGCTTTTCCACCATAAAAATTTTCAACCTTTGTTAAATACTCTTCAAGAAAAGAATAATCTTGTTGAACCCATAATGCATTTCCAGTTCTTAATTCATACTCCTTATCTTTCTTATTAATTTCATTATAAATTGCAGCAAAATTTGGTCTTAATGTATTATCTTCTGGAAAATGAAAAACAGATTTCATTTCATCTGCAGTCTGCCCATTTGCACCCTCATAGGTCATTGCTAAAGCAGCAGAAATACTATAAGGAGAATAAAAAATATTTTCATCTTCACCCCTATTTAATTTTAATTCTGAATAAAAATCAAAAGCAAATTTATTATTTGCATCTACAACTTCTTGAATCCCTTGTTGTGTTGACCCAGTATCGTCTGCTACTGGGGGTTTATCTGGTTGATAAGGAAAAATAAACAACACTGTTGCAGCAGTTACTATAACAACCATTAAAAGTACTATTCCGATTGTTAAAAATTTCTTACCCATATTATAGATTAATAATTTAGTAAGTATATAAATGTTGTTTTGAATCAAGAAATAATTTAATTTAAAATTTTATTAAATTAATTTTTCATCAAATTCTTCAATAATTGCTTCTTCTTCCAAATCTTGTTTTTTTAATTCTGCTTCTTCTAAAGTTTCCTCTTCCAATTCTTCTTCTTTTAGATCTGTTTTAAGTAATTCTGCACCCCCTAAAAGATCGTCTATTTCTTTACTCTTTTTCTGTTTTATTAATCTTAATTCTTCCCTTCTAGCTTCAATTAATCTTTGTTTTTCTTCTATTCTCCCTTGTTCCTCTTTTTTCTCTTGTTTTGTAACTTCAATTCTTTTTTTATTTAGTTTTTTTAAATCACTAATGTTTATATTTCCTAAATCTGCTTTGGTTATATCAAATTCTCCTTTTTCATAATCTATGCCTTTTTCTTTGAATTTATCTTCTGGATTCATCTCCTTTATTTTTCTTTCTTCTAATTTATTTTCTTCTTTTAAATTATCTTCCCCTAATTTTTTTAGTTCATTTAATTCTTCTTCTTTAAATTCCTCCAAATCTTTATTTTCTTTAAATAAATCTTCTGGATTATCTTTGGAACTATCTTTGGAACTATCTTCAAAATGTTTTTCAGGGATTTTCTCAAGTCTATTTCCTCTTTCATCTAATAAAATGGGCCTTTGGTCTTTAATTTTCAAATAATTTTCCACGAAATTTGATTTTCTCAATTTTATTTGAAAAAATTGCTCTAATTTTCTAATTAAAACTTCAGGATTTTCCGGAAGATTTTCTTTTTCAATCATTTGAATCAATATTTCAGATTCTCCAATTAATTCTGCAAGTTGCCTTTGAGAAAGCCCTTTTCTTCTTCTATTTTTCATAATTTCCCAATGAAAATGATCAATTAAATTTAATTTTTCTTTTTCTGGAAGTTCATAAAGGGGATTTGAATCTAATTTCTTTAATTTATCTTCTCTAAAAAAACTATCTGGAGTTTTTTGTTTCACAATTCCTTTGATTTGTTTTAATCTATCATAAACTCTAAAATTCTTTTCTGATTCCTTTAATTTAGATGCTTCTGGTTTTTTTATCAGAAGAATGTTTTCAATAATAGAACATCGCTCACATACTTTGCAGATCCTTCCATTAAAAATAGAATCATATAATCTAATTTCATTGCCATCAACACCACAACAAATACATTTATTGGCCATCTAAAAATACATTAAACTTCCTTTTAATAATTACTTATAATTAAAAATATATATAAAAAATAGATAAAAATTATTATAAATTTCAGAAGAATTAATAGATAATTAAGTAAAATATACTTAAATAATTCAGACATAGTCAAATGACTGAAATATAGTTAAAGAATTCAAATATAATTAAGGAATTTAGTTAATCCGCCCCATAATCAACAATAATTAAAATAAAAAGGAATAATTTTTAGAGAATTGAGAAAAATTGTATTAATTAATATATTTTTCCAAATCATTGATTTCTTCTAAATCTGTGATTTTCATTTTTTCATCTAAGATTATAACTGGTAATTCATTGATTGAAACATTATATTTATTCAAGAATAAGTTTATTGAAGAAAGATTATTATCTCCTGATAAAGGAATAATTAAAAGATTTTTGCCAAATTTTTCTTTTAATTGAAAAATTTTCTTAGAAAAAATATCTTGTTTTGCTTTTAAATTTATAGGAACATCATTATATTTATAAAAATAAATTAAAATATGGGGGCTTTGATTACATTTTTCCTGAAGTTTAATAGAATTTAAAATCAATACTATTCTCAAAAGATCATATTTTTTATGTTGAAGAATCAATTCTTCTTTTAATTTTCCTGCTTTTTCATATTTTTCTAAAAGCTCTGCCTCCATATAAATCCTATCTGCAAAATTTAAATTTTCTTCAATTGAAAAATCACAATCAAAATTTTTCAAAGAATAAATTTCATTCTGGAGATTCACATCCAATAAATCTATTTCAGATATTTTATATAAATCATTGATCCGATTCATTCTAGAATTTTCTAGAATAATTCCTAAGAAAATTCCCACAAGAAACATAAATAAAACTAATAAAAAAGACTGCCAAAAAACATTTTTTTGAGATTTAAACATTTTTAATTTTGAATTTTATTTAAATTTATCTCCAAGAGATTTTACCAAGCATTATATGCCAAAGGGAATTGATCATAATTAAAGGATAAGCAGCAATATATATGATCATATAAAATGGGATATTTAAAATATTCTCTTTTTTTAAAATTCTTTCATTCAATATTTTAAGTACAATTAAAGTAAAAATAAATCCAAATAAAAATAAAACACCACCCAAATAATTCAAAAAACTAGGAGTAATATAAAGTTCATTTAAACTTAAAATAGGAGTTTCTGCAATTATAGAATATTTAACCCTTAAAAAATTAGAAATCACTCTTCTTATAAAAAGATAAAAGAAAATAGATAGACCAAACAATCCTAAAAAAAGTCCAAGCAAAAAAACTGGGATAATAAAAAAACCAAAAATCCCTCTCCTCATTAAAGATTTTTTATACTTTAAAATACATTGCAACCCCCCAATATTCCATCTTCTTCTTTGGACAAACCAATCTTTAAATCTTTTAGGGATCGTTGTTGTGACCTCTGTAGATAAACACATTGCCCTTTCCCAACCTTTTGAAATTAAATTCCAAGTTAATTCAATATCCTCAGTCATATTTTTTTCATCAAAACCCTTAACTTCATCTAATGCTTTTTTTCTGTATAATGCAAGAGGTCCAGGAGTTACATAAATCGCCCCAACATAACCTAAAAGTTTTCTTGTGAATGCAATCACCTTATATTCTATTGATTGAAGTTTTTCAAAAAAAGAATTTTTATTTCTTGCAGTAATTAAACAAGTAACAGCCCCCATCTTTTTATCATTAAAAAAACCAATCATCTTTTTAATTGAATCTCTAGCCGGATAAGAATCTGCATCAACTACAGCAATTAGTTCCCCCTTAGCTGTCTTCAATCCAATATTTAACCCACCAGCCTTCCCTAAATTTGTTTTATTATTAATTAATTTTAATATAGGATTGTTTTTCAAAAGACCCTCAACAATTTTTCTAGTATTATCTGTTGAACAATCGTTAATAACAATAATTTCAATGAGTTTTTTATAATCAATATTAAGAATATGCTCTAAAGTATTTTTAATTGTTTTCTCTTCATTCCACGCTGGAACAATAAAACTTACAGTTGGTTGTTTTTTCGCTATTGGATAAGCAAAAAGATCCCTTTTATTTCTTAAAAAAACTAAAAGATAAGTTAATAAAAAATATAATGAAATAAACATATAACTCAAATAAACATAAGATAAGAATTTCATTTTTATTATTTTAATTTCTCCCTTCTTCTTTATTTTTATCTTCTTTATTTTTATCTTCTTTATTTTCAATTTCTTCTCTATCCTTAATTTCTTCTCTGCCTTGCACTTCTTTTTTAACCATATGAAAATACTCAAAAAATTCGTTTGTTAATTTTAAATCAAAGGTATGGCCTGATTTTTTTGCTTGAACTAATCCTATCTCAATAAAGTGCTTTATATGGTCATATGCTTTATTCCCCCTAATTTTAATTATTACAGATTGCCTTACAGACTGCTTTGCAGATTGCTTTGCAGATTGCTTTACAGATTGCTTTACAGATTGCTTTGCAGATTTTTCTGCAGATTGCTTATAGGCAATAATTGCTAAAGTTTCCTGCTCTGCCTTTGTAAATTCTGCCTTTCCTGTAGCAAGTTTGTTTATCATAGAAACATATTTTTTTTCTATATCCATTTTCCACAATTTATTTCGAAAAATAATTTTTATTGCGGAATTTCTTTCATTATACTCCTTGATCAATCTCCCTAATAATTCTTCAATTCTTAAGGGATTTATGTCTGTAAACATAACTAATTCCTGCAAACTTAAAAATCTTGCAGATAAAAATAACGCCACCTCTAATTTTTTAATATCCTCTAAATCATCTAATTTTTCAAATTCTTTAATAGTTTTTGATGTTGTATGTTCACTTATTCTCATACAAAAAATTAATTATTTAAAGTTTATAAATATAAACCCTTAAAATTATTATTGAACAATCTTTAATCTTAAATCCTAAATCCTAAATCCTAAATCTTAAATCCTAAATCTTAAATCTTAAATCGCAGCATGGCCCCTACACCACTTAAATTCCAAAATTGTTCTCCTTCTTCTGTCTCAACTGAAATTAATTTAACCTCAACAGAAGTTTCTTCTGCTAATTTTTCTAATTCCTTTATTTTATTATTACCTAATTTTTTAGATAATAACAAAGTTTCAACCGCCCCAAATTTAAGTGCTTTTAAAACTTGTTCTTCACCATAAGCAGTTTTTTCTTTTTGTTTCCCAAGCATATTAAAAAACTCTTCTAAAATTTTCTTTTCAATTGTAATTTCTTGGTCTGCTAATACATCTCTAGAGGCTTCCACTAAAAGTTCAATCCCATGCTCGTCTGCATAACCAATATCTTTTACTGCTAAAATTTTATTTTTTAAGGCTGTTACTAATTGTCCTTCTCTTAAAAATCCCTCCTTAGTAGGTCCAGGCCCACCTAATAATATTCCTTTTAAATTTTTCATATTAAAAAATTCTTTCTTAACGACTTCTGCAATTTTTCTATAAAAATCTCTTGCTAACCCCTCAGTGATTCTAGCAAATCTCTGACTTGATTGCCCTCCAGCCCTCATTTTCCCAGGAATATATGAACTTAATTTCTGAAGAATTTTTATTTTTTTCCCAATTAAAAGACCAAGTGTTGCTTCTTTTCTTTCTATAACCAATAATCCATAAATTTCTTTTATTTTTAAAATTTCATATAAAGGATCTAAAACAAAAACCTGATCACAGCGGTATAATCTCACAGAAATTTCTTCAGGTGGTTCAAAAACTTTAGTGATAAAATTGTCCTGGCCTTCTACTTGAGAAACATTTCCTGCAAATAATACTAATCCATTTTGTGGAGTTTGCTTAAGAGATTTAGCAACCCTAATCAAACTTTCTAAAGCTTCTTTAACATTCTTTCTTGTTGCTGTGCTTTTAATATTTGAACAAGTAGATTTTTCAGATTCTAATTGTTTTGTGATTAAATTTATATCAAAACCCTTAGGAATATAAACTGTTATAAGTTCTGTATGTCTTGCCTTATAAGACTCAATTTCTTTTAAAAAATCTTCAAGCTCTGCTTTATCTTTTTGATCCATTTTATATAAATTCTACTTTAAATTCTTTGATATTAATTTCAGTTGCATTAGTTACATCCTTTAAATCTTCAATCATCCCCTTTAATTTATCATAATCTTTTTTCTCCAGAGTTAAAATAATTTTACTCCTCATTGATTTCTCTTTAATAGTTTTTTCATATCTTATTTTACTTAAAATTTCCATAAAAAGATTCCCAGAATCCAGTTTTTCGTTAGAATTAATTTCTTCGAACAAACTCAAATGAATACTCTTGCTTTTTTCTGTTTTTTTATAATGATTTTGATAAATCTCTTCTGTAATAAAGGGCACTATAGGTGCAATTAATTTTAAAATCATAAGTAAACATTTGTATAAAGTATATTCTGCAGATTCTCTTCCTTTTTTATTCTGATAAATCCGGTTTTTTACAATTTCTAAATAATTATCACAGAAATCATGCCAAAAAAAATTTTCAATTATTTTTTTTGCGCCAGTTAAATTATATTTAAGATATTGCTGTTTTGCTTCTTCACCCATTTTCTTTGTTTTCTGCAACATATATCTATCAATGGCCTCAAATCTCACAGGCTTTTTATTTTTAAAATTTTCTAGATTCATAAAAACAAAATTACTTGCATTATATAATTTTATAATAAATTTTTTGCCGGCAATCAAATCTTGCTCATTAAAAAATAAATCTCTGCCAATACTCGCCCCACCAACCCAATACCTAAAAACATCGGCGCCATATTTATTAATTAATTCATCTGCCCAAATAGCATTTCCTTTACTTTTACTCATTCCATGCCCTTTTGAATCAAGAATAAAAGTTCCAATCACAAGATCTTTCCAAGGAATTCTATTAAATAATAAATAACTTTTTAATATTGTATAAAACGCCCAAGTCCTAATGATATCATGAGATTGTGGACGCAAACTCATCGGGGTTAATTTTTTATATTGCTCTGGTTTTTCTAACCACCTCATTGCAATTTCAGGAGTTTGAGAAGAGGTCATCCAGGTATCAAAAACATCTTTCTCAGGAATTCCACTCCCCCCACAAATACATTTTTTCTTAATTTGCAAAGGATCCAATGGCAATTCTTTTTCATTAGGTAATATAATCTTGCCACATTTATCACAATACCAGGCAGGTATAGGAACACCATAATATCTTTGTCTTGAAATAACCCAATCCCAGGCTAAATTTTTAACCCAATCTTTATATCTGATTTCCATAAATTTTGGATGCCACCTAATTTTCTTTCCCATTTCTAATAACTCTTTCTTATGTTTTAAAGTATGAATTAACCATTGATCTGTAACAAGATATTCCACAGGAGTATTACATCTCCAACAACTTCCAATAGTTTGTTCTAATGATTCTTGTTTTTTTAATCTACCTTGATTTTCTAATTCATTTAAAATAGCCTTTCTTCCTTCTTTTAAATTTAAACCAATAAATTTGCCTGCATTTTTATTTAATTTCCCATTTTTATCTATAGAAATTTTTAAATCAAGTTTATATTTTTTATACCATTCTAGATCTGTAGTATCCCCAAAAGTACAAACCATTACAATCCCAGTCCCAAAATCTCTATCGACTTTTTTATCTGTTCTAACCTTAACCGTATAATTAAAAATCGGGACTAAAATTTGTTTTCCAATCAATTTTTTATATCTTTCATCATTTGGATTGACAAAAATTCCAACACAAGAACTTAGAAGTTCTGGTCGTGTTGTTGCAATCAAAATTCTTTCTTTATCTCCAAATTCAATGTAATTTAATTTAGTTGTTCTTTTTAAATCTTCAACTTCTGCTTGCGCCAAGGCAGTTCCATGGTAAGGACACCAAATAGTTGGTTCTTTTTTCCGATAACATTCTTTTTTCTTAATCAATCTTAAAAAACTAGTTTGAGCAACTCTTTGCGCTTCAGGACTAATTGTTGTATAAAGCAAATCCCAATCATAACTATGGCCCAATTTTTCAAATACCTTTTTCTTATAAACTTCTTCAACTTTTTTTGATTCTTTTAAACAAATTTTTCTAAACTCTAATCTATTTGTTTTTAATTTATTTATTCCGAGTTTTTCCTCAACATATTTTTCTGTTGGCAATCCATTATTATCAAAACCTGGAGCAAAATAAACATTTTTCCCAATCATTCTCATGATTCTTGCTATAATTTCAAATTGAGTATAATGCAAGGCATGCCCAACATGCAAATGTCCTGCAGAAGCATAAGGGGGTGGAGTATCTATAGAATAAACGTTCTCTTTTTTTTCAAAATCAAATTTATATATTTTCTCCTTATCCCAAAATTTTCTTATCTTTTCTTCTATTTCTTTAAAATTGTATTGCTTAATCATAAATTGAGATAATAAATCCAGATTTTTAAAGTCTACTAATTAAAAATATGAAAAATAATGAAAATAATGAAAATAATAAGGTTTTTAAACAAAATAAAACATCTAACAATATGACAATACCAGGAATAAGTCTACCAACAACCGGTGGTGGGTTAATGAGATATAACGAAGAATATAAAAGTAGATTCAAAATTAAACCCTCTATTGTAATTTTATTCATTATTCTCATCTTAGCATTAGTTACAATTTTCAAAATCTTTTTTCCAATAAATTAAATCATAAAAAATTCACAAAGATATTAAATCGATTTAAGAAATTTAAAAAATGCTTCCAGGACTAAACCCAAAAAAGATGAGCGCAATAATGAAACAAATGGGAATGTCTCAAGAAGAAATTGATGCCAAAAGAGTTATAATCGAAGGACAAAATAAAAAAATCATTATTGAAAATCCTTTAGTGACAAAAATTAAAATGCAGGGTCAAACCAATTTTCAAATTTCTGGAGAGATTTCAGAAGAAGAATATAAAACAGAACAAGAAACTTTAAAAGAAGATATTCAAATAATAATGGAAAAAACTGAATGCTCTAAGGAAGAAGCCAAAACTGAATTAGAAAAAAATAACGGAAATCTTACTGAAACAATATTAAATTTAACAAAATAATTTAAAATGCTTAAAAAAATGAAAAATCTAATTATGGTCGCTCTGACTATGATAATAACTCAACTTTCATATTATGGGTTAAATTATCCTTTGCTTCTATCTGAATTAACCTATAAGAGCACAAAAAAATTGATAAAAAGCGCTGCGTTTTTAATTTCTTAAAGAATTATTCCTTATATTCGCGGATTTATTTCTAAAAAATCAAAATTAAACCTCTTTGAATTTATTATATTTCAAAATATATATTTTTATTAAGAATTTTGCCTTATTTAAAAGATTCAAATTGAAAATGATTCATAAATTTAAAGAAGATTTAGATAAAGCGAAGAGAAATATCCAGATTGCAGACCATCTCATTTATGTTACATTCCCCCTAATAAATGAAAGAAGACTTCTATTAAAAATTTTTGAGGACATCCACAAATCAGTCATTAATTGTATAAATGCTGTTTTAAATTATGAATATCTCTATAAAAAAATTGTGATTTACAAAGATTCAAAAGAAAATTTTAGAACATTTTTTAATAAATGTGCTAAAAATTATGATTTAAATAATTACCAGATAAAAAAAATCTTAGAACTTTTAGAATTAAATAAAAAGCATAAACAAAGTGCAATGGAATTCACAAAAAAAGAGAAGATTATAATTTTATCAGACAATTTAAAAACTGAATATCTTAATTTACAAAAAATAAAGGATTATCTTTTATTAGCGAAAGAAATTTATAATAAAATTAATGAAAAGCTAAAGTTTATATAAAAGCCTAGCCTTTAAAATTAAATGTTTTTTTAGGATTCATTCTTTATAAAAGAATATTAAAACAAAAATGGAAGATAGTTTAGAAAAAATTATAAAAGAAAAAATAAGTGCAGATCATTTACTTTATGTAAGTATGAAATACACTAAAACCTGTGATGTTATTTTAAATTTGATTAAAAGATGGAAAATAATGATTGATTGTTGTTTTGATGGAGTTTTGAAAAAAATGAAAAAAGAAAAACTAATCAAAAAAATTCCAACTGCTCCAAAATTAAAAATAGATTTAATTAGGAATTATTTTAAGAAAGAAGAATTAATCCAAAATATTCTAAAAGAATATGAAATATTCCAAAAAATAGAAATCTTGAAAAAAACAAAAGAGGGGGAATTCAGAAAAGGTGTTTGCTTAACAATTTTTTATCAAGGTGAAAAAATTTTAGTTAATTTAGAAAAATTAAAAGAATACTCAGAACTTCTCGAAAAGTTTATAAATTATATCAAACTTTTTCTTTCAAGAAAAAATAATTAACAAAAATTATCTTAAAAATAAAATGGCAAAAATTTATGCAATTATCTCTGGTAAGGGCGGAGTTGGCAAAACAACTAGTACTATAAATCTTGGAGTTGCTCTAAATAAATTAGGGAAAAACAGCCTGATAATGGACGGGAATCTTAGCACCCCAAATATGGGCCTACATTTAGGAACACCCATTGTTCCAATTACTATTAATCATATTTTAGATGGTCAAGCAAGATTAGAAGATGCAATTTATGAACATGAATCTGGAACAAAAATAATCCTTGCATCCCTCTCAGTAAAAGAATATGAAAAAATAAACTATAAAAGATTTTTTGATATTACAAAAAAATTAAGAAAAATTGCTGACCATATTTTAATTGACTCTGCAGCAGGACTCGGAAGAGAAACTAAAGCAATAATGTCTATCTCTGATGAAATGATTATTATTACAAATCCAGAAATGGCGGCAGTTACTGATGCTTTAAAAACAATTAAACTTGCAGAAGAAATGAACAAACCAATAAAGGGGGTTATAATCACAAAATATACTGGGGATAAAACAGATATGCCCCTAACAAATATAAAAGAAATGCTTGAAATTCCAATTTTAGGAATAATTCCTAAAGAAGATTCAATAAGAGAATCTCAATCTATAAAAAATTCAGTAATATTAACCCATCCAAAAAGCTGGGCAACGAAAACTTATCTTAATACTTCTAAAAGACTTTTAGGAGAAGATATAAAATTTAAAATGAAACGAAAAGGGGGAATTCTTTCGCTTTTTTTAAGGAAAATGAAATCAAAATGAGTTTAATAAAATTTGAAGATTGGGAAAAACTAGATTTACGAAATGCCGAAATTCTTGAAGTAGAAGATATTGAAGGTGCTGATAAACTTTACAAATTAAATATAGATTTGGGAACTGAAACCAGAATCCTTGTTGCTGGATTAAAACATTATTATACAAAGGAAGAATTAATTGGTAGAAGGGTGATTGTCTTAACAAATTTAGAAGCAAGAAAAATAAAAGGGATTGAATCAAAAGGTATGATTCTAGCAGTCTCAAATGCCGATGATTCACAAGTTAAACTAATTCAAACAGACGGCATTATTGAATTAGGAAATAAAGTTAGTTAATTTTTTTAAATAAAATCTCGCTTTTTTTAATTACTTTCTCTTCTAATGGTTTTTCTATATTTTCTGATTTAATTTCAAAATCAAGATGCTTTGCAATTTTTTCAGAAGCATCTGGAATAAAAGGCCATAATAAAATTGCAATTGCCTTAATCGAATCAATTAATTCATACAAAATCTCCCTATTTTCCTTGTTTTTTGCTTCCCAAGGTTTTTTTTCTTGAATATATTCATTGCATTTATCAATAAAAGAAAAAATTTTAGTTAATGCTTTTTCTAATTCATAATTTTTTATTAGTTGATAAATTTCTTTTAGAGGTAATTTTTTTAAAAGATTGTTTTCACTTTTTTTTATGCCTATTTTCTCTGTTAAACTAGTAACTCTACTAATTAAATTCCCTAGCTTATTTGCAAGTTCATTATTATATCTTTTAATTAAAATATCTTCAGAATAATCAAAATCTTCAAAAGTATTTCCTTTTAATAAAGAGTATCTCACAGCATCTGCTCCAAATTTCTTAGTAAGTTCTATTGGGTCTAGGGTATTTCCTAAACTTTTGCTCATTTTTTCCCCCCTTAAATTAACATAGCCATGAACCAATAATTTCTTAGGAAGTTCATATCCTGCAGACATTAATATTCCTGGCCAAATAACAGAATGAAACCAATTAATCCCCTTTCCAATTACATGAACATCTGCTGGCCAATGTGTTTCTGCTCCAGAAAGATAATTAATCAAAGCATCTATCCAGACCCAAACCTTAAAATTTTTATCCCCTAAAAAATCAATGCCCCACATCGCATTTTTTCTAGTAATACAGACATCTTTTAATTCATCATGCAACCTAAATAAAATCTCTTTTTTCTTTGATTCCGGAATAATATATTTTTTAATAAATTTAATTAAATCTTTTTTATACTTACTCAACTTAAAAAAATACGCTTCTTGCTTCATATGTTCTGGTTTTTTATCATGCTCTGGACATTTTCCATTAACCAAATCTTTTTCAGTTATATATGCCTCACAACCAGTACAATAAAACCCCTCATAGAAACCCTTATAAATATCTTTTTTATCTAATATTTTTTTCAAAACTTTATTAACAACTAGAGAATGTTCTTTTGCAGTAGTTCTTATGAATTTATCATAATCAATTCTTAATAATTCACATAATTTTACAAAAAGCTCAGTATTTTTATCTAGGAATTCCTTAATAGGAATTCCTGCAGCCTGTGCTGCTTGAACATTTTTTTGAGCGTTTTCATCTACACCAGTCATAAAAAAAACATCTTTTCCTTGTAATCGATTCCAACGAGCAATAGTATCAGCTATAACCTTTTCAAAAGCATGACCAATATGTGGTTTTGCATTAACATAATCAATAGCAGTAGTAATATAAAATTTCTTCTCCATGATTAAAACAAAAACAAATGCTTATAAAAAATTAACTAATTTTCTTTAAGCCCAAAAATAAAATAAAATAAAAGGAAAATAAGCTATATATTAAAACAAAAATATACTTTCACGCAAAAATTTACTTTCAAACAAAAGTTTATTTCTACACAAAATTTATTAAGAAAAAGCTTTTTATTTTCACAGATTAAAGCATCATTAGTTTAGTGGTAGAATAAGAGCTTCCCAAGTTCTAGGCGCGAGTTCGATTCTCGCATGGTGCATAATTTAAATATAAAAACTTCATTTCTTAGAAAATGATTTTAAAGACTATACTAACATTTAAATAAAGTATATCTTTTGTATATACTAATTATTGCGGCCATAATCAAAATATTTATTTAATTAACAATTACTTTTAATAAAAAATTCGCAATGAAAATATGATAAAAAGAAAATTCGATGCAAAATTAAGAAAAGTAGGAAATTCATTTGTTATAACAATACCCAAAGATACTATAACTAGATTTAAATTAAAACAAGGCTCTTTTTTAACTATAGATTTAAATTTTTCTGATTTAAAAAGATCAAATCAAAAAAGAAAAAATAAGGGAGTAGTAAAATGAAAAAAATCTTTGAATCTAAAAATTATCTTTTAAATATTTACATATTATCTATATTTTTTTGCTTATTAATAATTTTAAGTCTTTTGAATATTTTTACTGATTTGAAAAACATTGATAATAATATCACTGGCAAAGTTTCAGAACAAATAAAATTCAATAATTCATTGAAATCTGGATTTATATTTTATTTAACAATTTTAAGCTTTCTCTTTACCTTCTTTGTAATTATCACTTTTCTAATCTTAAAAGATAAAAAAGAAAAATCGAAAAGAAAATTTAAAAAAAATACAAATGAAAAAATAAATGAAAAAATTTAAAATCAAAAATCAAAGGAAATTAGAATTTAATTTGAAAGATTCAAAAAGAAAGGCTAGACACTTAATGATCCAAGAAGGGATTTTTTCTAAAATAAAACAAACCCTTGGGAATAATTATATTTCTGCTTTTGCAATAGCAATAAGAGCAAGTAACCAATTAATTGCATTTTTATTTTCAATAACTAGTTTAATCGGCCCATTAAGTCAATTATTTAGTTCTAAATTAGTTGAAAAATACTCTAGAAAAAAAATAGTCACCACAGCCATACTTTTGGAAACGATTTTATGGTTTCCATTGATTATAATTGCATTTTTATTTTATAAAGGAATTTTAACGTCTATTCTTCCTTTAATGCTTTTAATTTTTTTCTCTTTGACAATCCTCCTGGGGAATATCGGTCACCCGGCTTGGTTTTCTTGGATTGGTTCACTTGTTACTAAAAATCATCGTGGAAAGTGGTTTGCTAAAAGAAATTTTATATTAGATTTGATATCTTTAATCCTTTCTATTTTTAGTGCAATTTTATTAGATTATTTCAAAAAAAATGATTCTATAATGATTGGCTTCATAATTTTATTTTTATTGGCGGGCCTTGGACGAATTATTGCTAGAGAATATTTTAAAAAAACTTATGAACCAAAATTCAAATTAAAAGAAAAAAATTATTTTGATTTTTTTAGTTTTATAAAAAAGGCCTCTAAAAATAATTTTGGAAAATTTACGATTTTTATTGCTTTATTTTATTTAGCTGCTTCAATTGCAAGCCCATTCTTCACAATTTACATGTTAAAAAATTTAGGATTTAGTTATGTTACTTTTATAGCAGTTATTAGTTCTCAAATCTTATTTGGAATTCTTTCAATAAAATTCTGGGGTAAATTTTCAGACAAATATGGAAATTATGAATCCTTAAAAATAACTGCCATATTGATTCCATTTTATCCAATCTTATGGTTATTTTCTAAATCACCAATCTATTTAATCCTCGGCCCTAGTTTAATTGGGGGAATTGCTTGGGCAGGATTTAATCTCGCTTGTAATAATTTTATTTATGATTCAATAAAAGCACAAAAAAGAAGCCTTGCAAGTTCTTATTTTAATGTATTAGTGGGCTTTGGAATATTTCTTGGAGCAGGAATCGGCGGAATTCTAATAAAAAATTTGGTGATTAATTTTATGGACCCAATTTTATTTATCTTTTTAATTTCTAGTTTTGCAAGAACAATTATCCTCTTGATTGCAATACCCCATATAAAAGAGATAAAAAAGACTCAAAAATTTGATGGATCTAAAATAATAAAACACCTAATTTCTAACAATTTAAAGAGTTTGGAAGATAAAAAAAATTTCCACTTATTCATTGAGGGAAATAAATAAAAATAAAAAATAAGAAAAACTAAAGATTATTAAAGTCTAAAAAATATTTAAAATTGAAAACTAAAAATTTAATATGAAAAAGAAAAAATGCCCAAACTGTGGAAATAAGATTGAAAAAAAACATATCTTTTGCCCTTTTTGTGGAAAAAATTTAAAAGAAGAATATAATGAAAAAGATTATGGTTTCCTAGGAAGAAATGATTTTATGGGTCGAGACGCTTTTCCAAAGAGTTTTTTAGGTCTTTTTAATAACAAATTTTTTTCAACTACAATGAAAATCTTGGAGAAACAACTTCAAAATTTTTCTGAAAATTCCAATAAAAAAATTGATGAGGCTCCCAAAAGAAATTTGAATAGAACACTCAGTAATTTTGCGAATAATGTAGACATACAATTTTTTGTTAATGGTAAGAAAATTCCTTTAAAGAATATGGTCTCAAAAATTCAACAAAAAAAACCACTAAAAATTGAAAAAATAAAAAATAGGATTACAAAGGAACAAATAAAAAAATTTGCTAAATTACCAAAAAAAGAACCTAAATCAAAAGTAAGACGATTAGGTGAGCGAATAATCTATGAATTCTCAATGCCTGGTGTAAATAAAATAGAAGATATTCTAATTAACAAATTCGAAAATTCTATTGAAATAAAGGCATTATCAAAAAACAAT
The DNA here is from genome assembly GCA_964472025.1 of Candidatus Woesearchaeota archaeon. Classification (GTDB taxonomy): domain Archaea; phylum Nanobdellota; class Nanobdellia; order Pacearchaeales; family GW2011-AR1; genus ARS1285. The sequence goes on from CAYYIN010000004.1 coordinate 20,968, forward strand.
GCTTATCTAAAAACCCTTAATATTAATCTTCCGATAATAGGTTATAAATTTGAAAGAAATAACCTAATATTAGAATTAGACGCTAAAGAGAATCAAAACTAAAAATCTCTTGCTATTTAATTAATTTCTTATCATTTATTCTCTTTTAAAATATGAGCCTGCTCGGAGTTGAACCGAGGACCCCTACCTTATCAGAGTAGTGCTCTAACCAGGCTGAGCTACAGGCTCATAAATTTTTAAATAAGTCATTATTTATAAACCTTAACATCATCCATTTTTAAAATTTAATGCCAAAGAGAAAAAGAAAACTATGGAGGGCATAATAACTTAACATTTTCCTGCTTCACCTTTAAGGGGTGTTTGTTTTCATTAAATGTTTTTATTTATTTTATTCTTCAATAATCTCCTTGGTTTTACCCAAAACTTTTTTGGCAAGTTCAAGAGTGTCCTTATATAACTCTTCCTTCATTGAGAGTTCTGTTACATATTGATACTGTTACATATTGATACTGTTCCATATTGATACTGTTCCCTTATATCTATAATTGTCTCTTTATCTTTTTTATTACTTAATAGACTAATTTTATCAATTATTGATTTTTTAATATTAATTTTATTGCTTTCAATTAAAAAATAAATGACTGCAAAAGTACACTCTTGGTTTCTTGATTCATAACCAAATTTCGCCAAAATAGCGAGCAATGAATGGTAAATTGAATAAAAAGATGTGCTGGCACTTATGTCTGAAAATTTTTTCTTAAGAAATAAAGTTGCTTCAAGATAGTGTTCAGCTTTTTTTACATATTCCTTTGCTCTATCTTTGCTTGGTTCAATTTTAACCAATCCACGATGCTTTCCTTTCCCATCTAATTCTTTTTCTGCTTTTTTCAAACACCAATTAACTTTATTTTGTGCATAACTCATTTTATTTTTTGGATTAAATGAATAAACTTTTTATCACCTAAAACCACCCCCTTTATTGCGCTCAAAATAACCTTATCTTGTTTAATAATATTTTTTTTAAAATCATCAAAAGTCTGATAAATTGGATGAATTTTTTTCTCATTTATTTTATTTAATTGTTCTATTTTTTTCTTTAAAATATTAAAATTATTTTGTTTTACAACAAATAAAACATCAATATCTTTTGCCTTTTCTTTTATTTTTAAAACCGAACCAAAAATCAATATAATCTCGGATTCATTCATTTTTTTTAATTCATAAATCCATCTTTTAATATAAGGGGGAGATTGTTCTGCTTCTTTTTTGAGCAAAAAGGTTATATATTCCAATGCAAATTCATTCTTGAAATTAATTTTATAAATAGAGGCGTTTCCAATTTTTCTTGAAACCAAAATTTCTTCTTTTTCTAATCTTTTTAATATTTTTAACACCCCCATAGGTGTAATTTCAATAACCTTTGAAAGATTATTTGCATTATATTCTTTTTCTGGGCTTTTCAGTATGTTTAATATTACCCGCATTTCATTTTTTGTTTTTTTCATTTCAATTTATAGTTTATATATATAAACTTATAGTTTATATATCTTTTGCTTTTCCCATTTTGTCCCTGCCTCAATTAAACTTTGAATTAATATAGAAGAAAAAAGGGTAAAATTATTACACATAATAAAAAAAAGAACTTCAACAGCGTTAGGAAATCTTAATCAGATAACACAGCATTTAAATAAACCCAAACTTTAAAAACCTTTTTTTTCTAAATCCATCATGGTAAAAGGATTA
>CAYYIN010000005.1:0-1430 GCA_964472025.1 Candidatus Woesearchaeota archaeon
GCTGAAAAATTAAGATTAGAAATTAATGAATTAGAAAGAAATGAAGAAAGAAATCTTTCTATTGAGATAATCACAAAACAAAGAGAATTAGAAAGAACAAAGGCTGCACTTAAACAAAATAAAAGAGATAATGAAGAAATAGATGAAGAACTTATAGAGATAATTGAAGAGTTAAAAGAAAAAGTAGAAATTGCTGAAGAAAAAGAACTGCAATCAGAACATCTAAGAAAGAAATATCAAAAAATGTTTGATGAAAAAAATTCTATGCAAGATAAACTTAGAATTTTTGAAACAAATCTAATGAATTTGCAAACTGAAAAAAGAATAATTGAAAATGAGCTTAATGAACTTCTAATAATAAAAGCACAAATTAAAGCAAGAGCACAAGTTTTTTCTCAAGATTTAGAAAAATATAAGGAAGAAAATAAATCTATAATGATTGAACCCCTTAAATTACCAATAGATAAATTAAAAGAAAAAATTACAAAGATAGAACAAATTCTTTTTAAAATTGGTAATGTAAATCTTAGATCTTTAGAAGTTTATGAGGATATAAAAGAACAATACAATCAAATTAAAGAAAAACTAGAAGAATTAAACAAAGAAAAAGAACAGATAATGCAAATTATCCTAAAAATAGACAAAAAAAAGAAAAAAACTTTTTTACAAACTATTGAAGAATTGAATAAATTGCTCTCAAGAAATTTTTCTCAATTAAGTGTGAAAGGACTTGTTTATTTAGAACCACAAGATAAAAAAGAAATTTTTAACAAAGGAATTGATATAAATATTAAATTTGGTGCTGGAAAAAATTTTGATGTGACTTCTCTTTCAGGGGGCGAGCAAAGCCTTGTAGCCCTTTCTTTAATTTTTGCAATTCAAGAATTAAAACCTTATTGTTTTTATATTTTTGATGAGATTGATGCAGCCCTAGACAAAAGAAATAGTGAAAAATTATCTTATCTCTTAAAAAGATATATGAAAAAAGGACAATATATTATTATAACCCATAATGATTCTTTAATTTCTGAATCTTCAGATATTATTTATGGAGTCAGTATGCAAGAAGGAATTTCAAAAGTTTTGAGTTTGAAGCTTTGAAATATTTAATTAGTTTTGAGGTCTATTCTAAGGATAATTAGTTAAAAAAAATAATAAGGAATAGTAACAATTAATTTCCAACGCCGATCATAATGATAAATATTTATTCCAGAACCTCCTGGAGCAGCACCAACATCACAATTATTTACCCATTCTAAAGGAAGTTCATTTTTTATACTTATCTGACTTGCCACTAATTTGCCCTCAGTACTCTCCCGAATCGCAACTTGCCCTTGCTTTAGATTTATCTCATTATCTTGAAGATTGGAGATTATTTCATTAACTGCATATTTTTCATACTCTGTTAATTCAGAATTTTCTAAATAATC
>CAYYIN010000005.1:1530-17424 GCA_964472025.1 Candidatus Woesearchaeota archaeon
TTTCATTAACTGCATATTTTTCATACTCTGTTAATTCAGAATTTTCTAAATAATCTCTTATAGTGGTTATATTTCCTTTATTAATTAATTGATTTGAGATTTCATCTGGTTTTTCTATTCCTCTTTGGTTTATACGGCCAATAATAAAAATTTCTTTTATTTTGTTTATAATTATATTAATAAAAGTTGGTTTAGATTCTGTTTGTTGCAAAGGAGAAGTCATTTGACCTGTTCCTTGAATCTTAATCTGTGATAAGATGCAAATAGTAATCAAAATCAACAATGCCAAAGAAAATAGAATTATCAAACTCCTTTTTTTATCCATTATTAAAGAAATAAACTAAACTTTTTAAACTTTTCTTATTCCATTCTTCAATCTTTTATTAACAATTTTCAAACATTTTCTTTGATTTGGCCAGGTTAAATATTTTAAAGCATTTTCATAAGAAATAAATTTATAATCTAAATGCTCTAATTTATCAATTTTTATTTTTTTAGAATTTATTTCTGCAGAAAATAAACTATAAGATTGCCCGAAAATCCCCTTACGGTCTTTATATTCTTTAGGATATTTATATCTACCAAAGACAAAATACTTATGAATATTCTTTGGAATTTGCCCAGTTTCTTCTTTTGTTTCTCTAAGAATCGCAGAATTTATTTTTTCTTTTCTTTTAATGCCTCCTTTTGGGAATTCCCAACCTTTCCAATGAAGTTTTCTTTTCAGAATAAGATATTCAATTTGTTTTTTTTCCTTAAAATAAATTATTATAAAAACTGCTTTTCTTATCTTATTTTTTATTTGCTCATTCATTTTATCTATTTTTTACTTTATTTTTCCTTATTCTATTTATTTTTAAATTCATTAAAATTTTCTCGAATTTTCTCATATTTTCTCATATTTTAAATGAGCTTTATTTAATAAATCTAAAGTTTCTTGTTTATATTTTCCAAGCCCTTTCCAGTCCAATAAAACTTTTCCTATTTGTTCTTTTGTTTTACTTTCTGCTTGTTTTAACATTTTAGAAGTCAAAGGCAAGACATATTTAGGGATTATATGTGAAATAGCATATTTTGTTTTTAATTGTATTTTATTAAAATTTGGGCAATAATGTGGGCCCCCAATTCCAATAACTGGGAGATAATTATTAATTTTATTTTTAGCTGAATTGCTATTGAAATTTTGTAATGATAAAATTGTTTTAGCGAGAATTTTCCCAAGGAAGGGATCTTTCCATTGTTCCTCACAACTTCCAATTTCAATAAAACAGCAAGGAGTATTTATTAATGGACCATGATGGGTAGATTCTAAAGTTATTTCAAATTTTTCTTTAATTGTTTTAGCATTCTTATTTAATTCTTTAAACAAATATTTTAAAACATATGCCGAAGTCAAACAAACTTCTCCAGATTTACCACCAAATTTCGCATCCCGCCAATTTCCAGGTGCATGCAAACATAATGAGGGAGTTTTTTTTTCAGATTCATGCTTACTCGCAAAAATAACAAAATCTAAATTTTTTAATTTAGGAAAAGATTTAACATTCAAATTTTTAGAAAAAATTGTTTCCTTTTTTAATTTAATTATTAATATCTGGGGGCTAAAACTAATCTTTTTTAATTGATTAACTATATTTGCTCCTGCAAAATCTTTTTCTGAATAAATTATACCAAAACGCATAATCTAAAACAATTTATAATATTAATAAATTTATGGAATGTCCATAAATCTATTGATTTGTTCAATTTAATATAATCTTATGAAATCAAGAAGCTTATAAAATAAATAATTTTGAGGAATCAACAGTTTTTTAAACAAATTCTTCTTTAATAATAAGAAAAAGAAGGTTAAATAAAAAACATGACAAATTATGAATCTTTCTACAGTGGAAATTCTTATCTATTAGATCCAAATTATAATTTCACAGGATATAGAATTTCTGCAGGGGATCTTGGGGCTACAACAAGTATACAAACTGCAAACCAATTAAAAGAAGTTAATAATCTTTTAAATCAAGGACTAAAAGTAACCGAAGTTTCAACAATTGACCCCAATGTTTTTGAAATGATGCCAAAAGATCATCTTAAAGAGATTAATAGATTAAACCAATTAACTGGAGCAGAATCTACATTACATGCCCCAATTTTAGATCCTTCAGGATTTGATCAACAAAGTGGATGGTCTGAAGAGAATAGAAAAAATATAGAAGAACAATTTAAAGGATTTGTTAGAAGGGGCCATGAATTAAACCCTAAAGGAAATATTCCAGTTACGATCCATGCATCTCTTGTTCCAGGTTCACAAATGATGCTTAATAAAGAAAAAAATACAGAAGAGATGAAACAAATGATTGCTGTTGATCAAGAAACTGGGAAACTAGTTCCTTTAGAAAGAGAAAAACTTTACGGCCCTGAAGAACCTAGAGGAAAATTACATACACCAAAAGAAAGATTAGACATGGCAAATAATAGCTCTTGGATTCAATCAATAACTAATCTTGCTTTTTATAAAAAAGAAGCTGATGAAATTTTGAATCAGGCAATGCCTTCTTTACAGCCTTTATTAGATAAAATAGAAAAAAAACAAAAAATTTCAAAAGAAGAAGAAAGGATTTATTTACCTTCAATAAATCAAATGCAAAGAGGACAACTTTTCCTAGATAATGTCAAAACTTCTTTTAGAGGCTTATTTGAAAAAGCAGCTAAATTTTCTTCAGGAAATGATGAAGAAAAAAGGCAAACAGAAAAGGTTCTAAACCAAATTTCTAATAATTTCTTAAATTTAAAAAAAGAATATCAAAAAAATAATTTAAGCCAAATTGAATATGTTCAAAAACAATCTTTATTATTGGATGAATCTATACGTGGCTTGCAAATAATTCAAACCCCCCCAAAACAATATATTCCTGTTGAAAAATTTATTATGAAAAATGCTAGTGAAACTTTAAGTTCTGTTGCTTTTGATTCTTATAAAAATTTTGAGGGTACAAGCCCGATTATTAGTATTGAAAATCCACCTTATGGCTCTGCAATTTCTAGTGGAGGAGATCTAAAAGAATTAGTTTGTGAAACAAGAAAAAAATTTGAAAATAAATTAATGAATCAGGGTCGATCAAAACAAGAAGCAAAAAAAATCGCAGAGAAATTAATGGGGGTTACTTGGGATACTTCTCACATAAATATGATAAGAAAACAAGGTTTTGGGCCTGAAAAAATAGTCGAAGAAACAAAAAAAATTGCACCATATGTAAAGCACCTTCATCTTAATGATAATTTTGGGACCACACATACAGATTTACCACCAGGGATGGGGAATGTGCCTATGAAAAAAGTTATGCAAGAATTAGAAAAAGCAAAATTTAAAGGTAAAAAAATTTTTGAAGGTGGAAATTTTTTTCAACAATTTAAAACAAGCCCCTTACCTTATCAATTAGAATCTTCTGGTAGTCCAGTATTTAGTGGGGGGGATGTTTATTGGAATCAATTAGGAAACTTTGGGAATTATGATTCTGGGACAGGCCCAATAAATCCCCAAGTCCATCATTCTTTATATGGCGCAGGGTTTTCTAATCTTCCATTAGAATTAGGGGGAGAAATTTCTGGAACAAGAAACAGATTTTCTGGAACCCCAAATAACTAAAGAATATTAAAAAAATAAAATTGTTGGGCTTATTTATTTAAAAATCTAAAACAACAGATTTTTAAATAAATTTATCTTAAGTTTAAAATAAAAAAGGGATGAAATGAAAAAGAAAACAAAAAAGGGGTTTCCTGCACAACAGTTTCCTACTTTAAAACTAAAAACTGAAAGAAGTATTGCAATGGATTTTGCTCAAAAAGTTTATCAAAAATTTGACAAAATAATAAAATCAATAATTCTTTTTGGCTCTTCTGTAAAGCATACAAATATTGTTGGTTCAGATATTGATATTATTATTATTCTCGACGATGCCAGTATTAAATTTGATGAAGAATTAATTGCATGGTATAGGGAAGAACTTGGAAAAATTATTAAAGAGAATCCCTATAAAAAAGATTTTCACATAAATACTGTTAAATTAACAAGTTGGTGGAGAGATCTTTCTAAAGGGGATCCAATAATAATAAATATTTTAAGATATGGAGAAACTTTAATTGATTTCGGAGGATTTTTTAATCCCCTAAAAATTCTCTTGCAAAATGGAGAAATTAAAGCTACTCCTGAAGCAATATTTAATTGCTTAAATAGAATTCCAAATCATCTTTTTATCAGTAGAAAAGCTGAGCTTAGTGCAATTGAAGGATGCTATTGGGCAATGGTAGATAGTGCTCAATCATTATTAATGGCAATAAAAATTTTGCCTCCAAGCCCAGAAGAAATTGCAATCTTATTAAAAAAACATTTTGTTGACAAAAAACAACTTAAGATAAAATACGTTTCAGATTTTAGAGACCTTTATGACTTGCATAGAAAAATAATGCATAATGAAATAAAAAATATCGACGGCAAGATTATTGACAAATGGCAAGATAAAGCTGAAAAGTTTTTTGATGTTTCTGTTAAATTAATCAAGAGGATTTTGCAATAAAGTAAAATAAGAAAGATTGTAATAAAATTATAAAAAATAAGAAAGATTATTGCAAAGCAAAATAACTAAGATTTTTTGCAATTTGTTTTTTAGTCTCTCCTTCAGAATTTTTATAAATTCCTTCTAAAGATTCTAAAATCTTTTTCTTAGTTGAATCCCCAATAAATTTTGCAAGTTGAAAATTATTATCTGCCTTATAGGAATTAAATATCTGTTTTATATATATCTCAGAAAATTTGCCATATTCATACGCAATTTTTCTCCAATCAGAAACATTTTCCATTTTTTTATTAACATAATCCAAAATATTAAAATATTCTTTAATACTATTAATTCTTTTTTGTTCATTTACTATTTTTGAAAGATTATTTAATTCTTCGTTACTCTTTGCTTCAAAATTCTCTGGGATTACACTAAAAAGTACTTGAATTAATTCTTCTTTTTTTAAACTATCTAATTTAGAAATAATCTTGGTGGAATATTTTTCAAAATAATCATTCAACTCTTTTGAATATTGATCTAATTTTCCAGAAATAACCTCTTTTCCAGATCTAAAATCATTAATTACAACATCTGATGTTTGTCCAATATAAAACTGAGGATTTTCTCGTAGAGTTCCCCCAAGAATTTGTCTTTGATCTGGTTCATTAGGATCAAATTTAGACACTAACTGCTCTAAAGTTCCTAATTTTCCAGTAACTTCTCTAAAATAATTGTTATCAAAAGATTTTTTTGTCATTTTATTGTTTTATTATTTAGATAAAGCTTTAATTGCATTATCCTTTATTTTTGTTAACCTTGTAATTTCTTTTTGATATTTATTATCAATCTCGATTTTATATTCATCTAAAATTTTTTGCGAAGTGCCTTCAGCACTTACAACAACCACCCTGCCATCGCCACCCGAATCAGCCAAGTCATCGCCGCTGGAGTCCAAGTCTAAGTACCTGTACAAGTAAAGCCTAGACAGACCTGAATTTCTTGTGCAGAGTCTTCTATTTCCTTCTCCTAATTTTCTAGGAAGTCCAGTTTCTTCATTTATATTTTCAGATGAAAAATCACTATTCGCTTTGTTTAAAATAGGTGTATGAATTATTTCTGCATCTTCTCTTAATTTAAAGGCAAGATTATAAGGGGAATTTGAATCATTTACTAATTCTAAACCATTTAAAGGAATCATCAAAGGCATTTTTTTTAGATTCATTTTTAGTTTTTGTTCTGCTTGTCCTAATAAGTGATTTGCTAAATAAGGATTTGGATTATCTTCACTTCTTAAAACTAAAGCTGAGTCTTCATAAAACCCTCTTAGATTTATTGCGTTAGTCTTTAATATTTTTTCTAAATCTGCTTGTGTTGCTGTTCTTAATCCTTGTTTTCTTATAATTTGATTAACTAAAACAACTGCAAATGGATTTGAGCCTTTCACAACCCCATCATAAGATAAAACTTTTAGAGCATCAGAATTATTATAATCTTTTTCTGCTCTTCCATTATATTCTTGCAAAAGTGCTATGCCGAAATCTCCGTCCAGAAACCTTGCTTGTGGAATAAACTTTAAACTTTCAACTAAGAACTTTGCTCCATCTTCAAACAGACTTTTATAATTTGAACTTGTTTTTGTTTTCATTTTATTATTTTATTATTTTTAATTAAAAAAACTCATTTGTTCATAATTTACATTTCTTCTAGAACCTTGAATTTGTCTAGGATATCCATAATTTGGGCAATCACAAATTTTTTGACGAAATACTGCTTCATAAAAAAGATTGGCTTTATCAAAATCTTTTGATAAAATATCTACATCACGAAGCAAATCAGGAGTATTTTCTAAAATCATTTTAAGAATATTTTTATCTCCTTCACTTAAAAATCTCTCATTAATTCTTTTTCTTCCTTTTGAACTATTAAGTAAAGAATCTACATCCTTATCAAAGATTAAATAAGGATTTCCTTTATCATTAAAAGATCCCAAAGGATCTATTTTTATTGCTTTTATCATGATTTTATTATATTATTGGGCTTTATAAATCTTTCCATAATAGTAACTAAAGAGTAATTACAAAATAAGAAAGAGCGAAATAATGAAGAATAGATTTTACTTATTATTTTTTAATCAAAATCAGAACTATAATTTTCAGAATTATCTGAAGACTCTTTATTTTCTGGAGAATAAACCCCTATATTTTCCTCTTTAATTTCCCCTTCTTCAAGATTATTTTCTTCAATTTTGATCTTATTATTTATCACATTTTCTTTTTGTAAATCTTCTAATTTTTCTTCTTCAATTTCTTGTTTTATTTTTTCAGATTTTTCTTCAATTCTTTTTAAATTATTGAAAGGTTCTACATTTGTAGAATTTTCTTGAAGATTAGAAATATTTCTATTTAATCTTTTTATTTCTTCAGAAATTCTTTGGGGTTTTTTTATATTTTCTTCAAATTCTTTTTTCAAATTAGGATCAGGCATTTCTGGAAGCTTTGGAATCTGATTATCTTGTAAGCCCATTTTAAATCTTTTTTTTCTAAGTTTTTTCTTTAACCTTCTTTTTTGATTTTTAGTTAAAAACTTATAATTTGGAATTTTCTGGAGATAATTTTCCGGATTGTTTTCTACTGAAAGTCTTTGATGTTCTTGAGATATTTGACTTGATTGGCCTGAGTTACTTGATTGATTTGATTGACTTGATTGGCCTGAGTTACTTGATTGATTTGATTGACTTGATTGGCCTGAGTTACTTGATTGATTTGATTGACTTGACTGATTAGTTTGTTCTTCTAATTCTTTTATAAATAAAGAAATTTCATTGGCAGAATCTGCATTTAAAGAAATAGAATCAATCTTATTATTAAATAAAAATTTTACTAAATCTTTATTACTTCCTGCTTGCCCGCATAAACTAGTTTTGACACCATATCTTTTACAAATATTAATTACTCTTTGTATTTGAGACAAAACTGCAGGATTTAATTCATTGTATAAATATTGAACTGATTTATTTCCTCGGTCTACTGCTAAAGTATATTGGGTTAAATCATTTGTTCCAAAAGAAATAAAATCAATTCCAAACTTACAGATGTCCTCAATAATTTGGCATGCAGCCGGAGTCTCGACCATTATCCCAAATTTTATATTATTTCTTTTTATCTTTTCAAAAAAACTTTTTGCTTGTTTAACTTCTTCTAATGAAATTATTTGGGGAAACATAATCCCAAAATTTTTATTTGGATATTTTTCTGCAATTGTACTCAAAGCATTTAATTCTGCTTCTAAAATTCTTGGATGCTTTAGACTAAATCTAATCCCATGAAAGCCTAACATTGGGTTAATTTCTTTTTCAGGAGAATCTTTTAAAGAATTAAACTCATCAGTTCTAATATCACTTGCCCTTATCCAAATTGAACTAAAAAACATTGCAATTTTTTCAATGCCCTTCTCTAAAATTTTGGAGTATTCATCTAATTTATTTTCATTTTCAAAAAATAACGGATGTTTTCCAGATTGTGCGATTATCCCCTCTAATCTTAATAAACCAATTGATTTTATATTTGTTTTAGATGCCCTCTCTGCAAAATCTGGTAAATCTAAAATTAATTTCAATTGGATTTTATTTGTTTTAACAATGGGTTTTATTTCAATAGGTTTAATTCCTTTTATTTCCCCTTCATAGACCTTTCCATGAGTCCCATCCACAGTAATTTTCATTCCTTCTTTTAATTTAATTGTAGCATCACCAGTTCCAACAATGCAAGGGATTCCCATTTCTCTACTTACAATAGATGCATGACTAGTTATCCCACCTTCATCAGTTATAATTGCATAAGATTTTTTCATAGAAACAACCATATCTGGATTAGTCATTTTAGTTACTAAAATATCCCCTTTAACAATCCTACTTAGATCTTCTCTATCTTTTATTATTTTGACTGTCCCTGTTGCAACTCCAGGACTTGCACTTAATCCCACTAAAATTGGATTATTAGAAAAAATCTCATTAGAAATCTCTCTCAGAGAATTTAAAGTGGTTATTGGTCTTGATTGTAGAATATAAATTTTATTGCTTTCTATTGCAAATTCAATATCTTGTGGTTGCCCATAATGTTTTTCAAGCTTTAATGCATAATCAGAAAGGCTTAATATTTCCCCATTAGTTAAAACTTTTGAATTAGATTTTTCTTGATTTAAATTAACAATATCATTTTCTCCAGAACCAGTTCTAATTATAGCAATCTTTTTATTTGCAATTTTAATCTCTTTCACTTTTAAATCTCTTGAAACAGAATAATTATCTGGACAAATTTTACCTGAAACAATCCCCTCACCTAAACCATAAACTGCTTCTACAATAATATCTTCATTAAAATTTGTGGGGTTTTTTGAAAACATAACACCAGATTTTTCAGAATCAATCATCTTTTGAACCACGGCCGCTAATAATGGTTTTGTTTCTTTAAATCCTTTTTCAGACCTATAATAAATTGCTCTTGCAGTGTATAATGAAGAGAAACATTTTTTTACATATTTGATAAGATCCTTATTTCCTTTAATGCTCAAAAAACTTTCTTGCTGTCCTGCAAAACTCGCTTCTTTTAAATCTTCTGTTGTTGCAGAACTTCTCACAGAGACAAAACTAGGCTCATAGGCATTCTTTAAAATATTCATGGCATCTTTTGAAATCGCTTGCTCATTAATTTTCTCTGAACAAAGAATATGATATGCTTCGAGGATTTCTTCTATTAAATCTTCAGGTAAATTTTTCTCTTCTATTAATCTTCTTATTTCCAAAGATTTTTCTTGTAATTGTTTTGTATTTGATAAGTCTATATTTTTTATAATAGTATTAATTTTTTCATTTAAATTATTTTTTTCTATAAAAAATTTAAAGGCCTTGGTTGTTATAATAAATCCTGGGGGAACTGGAAAATTATTATTATACATCTCACTTAAATTCGCGCCCTTACCACCAGCAATAGAAATATCTTTTTTTGTAAGTTCAGAAAACCATTTAATATATTTTTCAGAAAAATCCCCTTTTTTTATGTCCATTATAGTAAAAAAAACTTGTTCTATTTAAAGTTTATGGGAGGCCTCCCAAAAAAATTAAGAAAATCGAAATCATGCAATATCCTGTAATATCCAGCAATATTTAAAAATAGGCTTAGTCTATTAAAATTAGGGAAGTTTAAACTGAATAATTTTAAAACTGGAAATTTTTATTTTTAGAATGAAAAACAAAATTTATGATTTGATAATAATTGGTGGTGGTCCTGCAGGATTAACTGCAGGGATTTATGCTATTAGATATAAGATTAATACTATGATAATTGGAAAACTGCCTGGGGGCCTTATGTCTGAAGCATATAAAATTTGCAACTTTCCTTCATACTATGAAATTTCTGGCTTAGATCTCGCAAAAAAAGTTATAGAACATACAAAAAATTTAGAAATAAAAATTAAACAAGAAGAGGTTATTGAAATAAAAAAAGATAAATTTTTTATGATTAAAACAAATAATGAGGAATATAAAGCAAAGAAAATAATTATTGCAATTGGAACTAAAAGAAATAAATTAAATATACCTGGGGAAACAAAATTTTTGGGGAAAGGTGTAAGTTATTGTGCTACTTGTGATTCAAGATTATTTTTAAATAAAACAGTTGCAGTTGTAGGTGGTAGTGATGCTGCTTTAACCTCTGCTTTGCTTTTATCAGAATATGCTAAAAAAGTTTATATTATTTATAGAAAAAATAAATTTTCCAAAGCAGAACCTTCCTGGATTGAACAAGTTAAAAAAAATAAAAAAATAAAAATTGTTTTTAATTCAAATATTCTTAAAATTTACGGGGATAAAATCGTTAAAGGAATTAAATTAGATAATAAAAAAGATTTAAAATTGGATGGAGTATTTATAGAAATTGGTTCTTCTCCAGATAAGATTTTTTTAAATCAATTAAAATTGAAAACCGAAAAAAATTATATTAAAGTAAATAAAAAACAAGAAACAAACATCCCCGGGATTTTTGCAGCAGGGGATATTACAAATAATCCCTTAAAACAGATTATTACTGCTTGTAGTGAAGGAGCAATTGCCTCTAAATCTATTTTTGAAGAATTACAGAGAGAGACTAAAATTTAGATTTAATCCAAGAAATTTACCTTGAAATTTCTTCTAAACTAATTTTCATTTTCCCAGGAATTTTAGACTTAACCTTTTTAAAAAAACTTTTTATTTTTGAAATATTATCTTTTCCTGAAAAATAAACTGTAAAAATTGCTTGACCTTTTTTTAAAGTACACGCCCTTCCTTCTGGACGACCAAAACTTTTTCTCATTCCAGTTTGAACTCTTTCACCCTTACTCGCCCCTGAAAAAACCCGATTATTCCTTAAAATATTATGTGGATACACATTACACCTTAAAAAAAAGTTTTTCTTAACAAATAATTTAACAAGATCTTTATGTATTGACTGTCTTACTGCCTCTAAAGCTAAATCTCTTACTTGAACTGGTTCCATAGTAGATATAAAAATTTTGAAGGGATATTCTCCTTTTTCAAAAGATTTATAATCCCCCATATTAAACTTAACAATCTTTTGTGGGGGGACTGCTTTTATATAACTTAAATGATGCTTTCTCGACCTTCGAGTATTTACTACTGGTTTTTTCTTTGAATATGCTAAAGCTTTTCGTGTTGCAACCATTTTAATATTTACCCTATTAATTTATTATAATTTATCTCTTTAATTTTTTATTGAACCTTTTATTGAATTCCCGATTTTAATCTTTTATTTCGATCTCAGTATTTCTTGCTTGACCCGGTAATCCTTTTTCAAATATTGCTCTTACAAGCCCTTTATTTCCATGAGCAAAACTAATCTTTCCTTTAATTTCTTTTCCAGCAGGACTTTTCCAAATTACTTCCTTCCCAATAAACTTCATGGCATCCTCTCTAGATTTTGTTCCTATCTCTAGGATATAATGCTTTTCATGGATTCTTTTTAATCCTCTTCTAAATTGAATTACTTTTCCTTTCATGATTTTTTTGAGCTAAATTAAGTTTTTAAAGGTTTTGGGGTTTATATCTCTAAAGCAGAGCGTATAAAAAATTTCCTTAGAAAATATAAAATAATGCCATTAGAATGATTTAATTCTGAAAAATTTTAGAATTACTTTCACTAAAAATTAATATCAAATTCTCCGAATTCTTTTTCTAGAATTTTTAGAATTTTTTTGGATATTTCAGATTTTGTCTTTTTATTTTGTGTTAAAATTTTGTTGAATTCTTCAGAGGTGGAATCTTCTATTTTGTTTTTATTTATCTTTTTAATTTTATCTTCATAAATTAAAAAAATGGGGTTGGTCAAGAATAATTCTCCAAATTTATTTTTATTCTTGAAATATAATTTAACCTTTATTTTTTCTAATAATCCTAGATCTCTTCTCTGCCCATATTCTATTAAACTTTCAATTAAATACACTGAACTTATTCTTAATTTTTCGAACGAGTATTTTGTCGGAATTTTTTTATTTTGATAATTTTTCTTGATGCTGATTAATTCATTTAAACTATGCAAAAATCTTGGATTTATTTTTCCTTTATTTACTAATTCCTTCTCAAACTCTTTTATTAAAAAATTTTCTTTTTTATTTCCAAAAAGAGAACTTAAAATTTTGAAAGTATTTTTATAAATTTCTTCAAAAGTCTTTTCCTGCATTTTTTTCTCGATCTCTTTTCTTAATTCTTTTAATCTCTTAGAATAATCTTCTGCATTTTTTAATAATCTATCCACCTCTTTACCAGAAATCTCTTTAATTTTTTGATGCTCCCAACCCTTATAATATTTAATCATAATTTCTTCTAAAATATCTGAATATTTTTTTTCAACTAATTTTTCTTTATCGACAAAAATCTTTTTGAACTCTTTAACAGTTTCATAAACATTTGTTGGAGGCAACCCATATAACATTAAAAGCCCTTGAGTTGGCATAGATACTCCATAAAAAATATCACCAAGAACAATATCTAATAATTTTCTTCTCGCAATTTCTTGAGTTTTATCCCCTACAGACATAAACCCATCAATTGCTTCTGGAGAAGGTTTAATCTTCCCCATTTTCAAAAGAAGTTTCCAAGGCAAAAATCCACCACGATCATAAAATGGAACTCCATCCCTTAAAAAAGTATAAAAAATAGGATTTGCATCTTTTACTCCTTCCCAAAATTCAGTTAATAAATAAACCTGTGGGCTAAGTTTGTTTTTGACTCCAGCTAATTCTCCTGCTTGCAAAACATAACTATAAATAATATTTCTCAATTTTTCTTTTAATTCCAAACGAGACATTCTTTTTACATCTGTATCATCAATAATAATATATACGTCTACATCGCTTGTCCTAATTGCCTCGCCCCTAACTAGGCTTCCCCCAATAACATAACTATAAACATACTTTTCAAATTTCTTCAAAACTAAAGATTTATGAATTTGGGCAACTCTTAATGCTCCTAAAATCCCTTTATCATATAATGGAAATGCCATCCCAATGGCTTCAATTGCCTTATATTTGCTATCTATACAAAGATCCCATAAATCTTTCTCTAAAAACAGGTTAAGCCAAATCTTCTGTTTGATTTCTGCAATTTTCTTAATGATTGATAGTTTTATTTTGTTAAATTCTTTTTCTTTATTATCTGGAAGAACAACGATTAAATGCATTGGCTTGCTTTTTCTTTCTTCTTCACTTAATTCATTTTCTTCATCAAAAATTTCTGATGCTTGCGGAGGGATTATCCCTATTGCTTTTACAAATTTGTATTTTGAATAAATAAATTTTTTTAAAGATTCTAATTTTTCCTTAATCTTTATCATATCTTTTTTATTGTTAAGAGGATTTTCTTTATCTTTCTCGGGATTTATTGTTGGATTTTGATATTTATTATCGTCGAGATTTGTCTTATTATTTTTAATCATGATTATCTTACAAATAAAAACTATTTAAATTTTTTTAAACTCAAAAATTAAGCAAATCCTTGCAAAAATAGGAAAATAAAACAATTAGCAAATTTTAAAAACCGAGCCAAATTACAAATAATATAAAGGGCCTATAGTCTAATGGTAAAATAACTCGCTTACATCGAGTGGTCCCAAGTTCGATTCTTGGTAGGCCCATTTAAATAAAATACAAATAAAATAAAGACTTAAAAATAAAATGGAAGAACAAATTCAAACTGAAGTGGATAATTCTATAAAAAGAGATCAAAATTTTCAAGAAAAAGAAACTGAAACAAAAATAGAAGGCGAAACAGAAGCAGAAACAAAAAAACAGAAAAAAGACAAAGAAAAGAAACTTTCACAAAAAATAACTGGAATTATCATACTTCTTATTGGGTTGTATTTAATATTTTTTTCAAAGAACTTTATTGTTCAACCCTTTGGATATTTAATTTTCATTATTGGATTATTTTATTTTGGTGCTTCTTTTTTAAATTTTAAAAACAGAAAAAAACAAGAACCAGAAGAAGAAAGAGAAAAGAATGAAGAAGATGATAGAGAAGATGAAGAAGAAAGTGACGAAGAGGAAGAAAGAGAAGAAGATTAGAAAGGAAGAAAAGATAAAATAGAATAAAGATAAAGAGAAGAAAAAAGAGGATAAAATAGCAATTTTTTCTTAGTTAATTTTTTAAATAAAGAAATACATAGTTTCTCATGCGTGATTAGTTTAGTGGTAGAACGTAAGCTTGCCAAGTTTGAGACACGAGTTCGATTCTCGTATCGCGCATAAAGAATTTATTTTTTAGATGCATTTTTAATAGAATTGGAAAGAAAAATCTGAAATATAAAAAAGGCAAATAAGATTTTTAATAAAAATATCCTGGTGAATTAATACTTCTGCAACAACTCTAAAAAATAATCATAAGACTTATTTGTTTGTTCCAACATAAATTGATAATATTTCTTTTTTCTACCTTTTATTGCTTTTTCTAATGCATTAAAATAATCTTGTTTATTCTCTTTGTATACAATTATTGGGGGATATCTGTTCTGGATAAGAATTTTATTCATTATAAGCCTCCCAGTTCTTCCATTTCCATCTCTAAAAGGATGTATTCTTTCATAGTCTAAATGAAAATCATATGCAAGAACTAATGGATGAATTTTCTTTTTGTTTTTTTGATACCATTTAATTAAATTTTTTAATTCTTTTTCAACATTCTCTGATTTAGTTGTAGAAGAGTTGCCGACTACAACCCCCACCTTCTTAAATCCTTTAGGATAAGGGCTTCCAGAATCCATAATTAAGCGATTTGTTAGAAGATAATATAGCCGCTTAATTGAAGTAAAATTAAAGTTAAAATCTTTTAAATATTCAAAAGCATTGATTGAATTAAGAGCTTCTCTCACTTCATTCTTATTTTTATAATTCAAATTCCCTGTTTCAATAATCCTCTTAACTACTTCTTCCGGAATCTTAGACCCCTCCATATTATTTGAATTAAAAATAAACTTAATTGCAAAATCTTTATCTATAGGCTTTGGATATCTTTTTATTTCTTTTAGATTATTAATCTTAATTGCTTTTTCTTCTATTTTTTCTGGAAGCTTTTCACTATCGGACAGCTTCTTATTAATCGATTCTAAAAAATTTAATTTAAATTTTAACTCCTTTTTGATTATTTTATCTAAATTATCTGAAAGATACTTTTCTTTTGTTATTACTGTGCCTTTTCCTAAATGGTCCTTATAAACAAATTTCTTTCCCATAAAGGTGAGTTTTTTCACAAATTTAAAATAAACTTTATCTCCAATCAGAACTTTATCTATTGAACTCATAGATATTTTAATGAAATTAGGTTTATATATTTTTTGATCTTATAATCCCTAATAAATCTTAATTGTTACCCGGAAACGCCATATTTTTTGATCTTATAATCCCTAATTTTTCTTATTTTTTTACTAATTAGTCCTAAACACCAAATAAGTTGCGCATAAATAGGATTAAAATGGAAATAAAAGATAAATTTAATGGAAATTGAAAAAAGAATTCAAAGAGCAAAAAGTTAGTTCTGGTGAATATCGCAGAAGAAAATTAAGAAGCGAATATCCATTGTATAGGATTATGGGGAAATTAATAGATTATAAAATATGAAATATGAAATAAAACATAAAAAAAGTAGGAGGGAAAAACCGAAATTCAACCCTCCAATACCCAACCGAAATTGGATAACCTAACCGAAATTAGGCAGAATTATCAAGAAATTAGTGTTTATATGTGTTTCGGTAGAAGGATTTAGGATTTATATGATGTATTTTAACTTTATTATGGATACAAA
>CAYYIN010000006.1:0-15970 GCA_964472025.1 Candidatus Woesearchaeota archaeon
TTTAAGACCAAAAAGAACTGGAAAGAAAAAATAAATAAAAAATTAAAAAATGATAAAAAATACTGATTTAAGAAAAAAAGAATTTAAGTATAGGGGAAAAACTATTGAAGAATTAAATAACCTAAATCTTAGAGAATTCATTGATCTTTTAAAATCAAATGAAAAAAGGAGTGCTTTAAGACAAATTAATGAATTACAAAAATTTATTTTAAAATGTAAAAAGAAAAATGGACAAAACAAAACAATAAAAACCCATTTACGACATTTAATAATTACCCCAGAAATTATTGGATTAAAAATTAAAATATATAATGGAAAAATATTTTTTCAGATAGAAATATCTAAAGAAATGCTTGGGCACCGATTAGGTGAATTTTCAGTTACTAGAACTAAAGTTAAACATGGAGCAGCAGGAGTTGGTGCAACAAGATCTAGTTCCTCTTTATCTGTAAAATGATGTCTAAAAAAAATATAAATCTAAATGAAAAAGAATCAGAGAAAAAAGCTGAATCTTCTAAAGAAGAATCAAAAAAATCTGAAGAAGATTTAGAAAAAACTCGGGAGAAAAAAGAATCAATAATAAAAAACCCAATTATTTGTGGAAAAAATCTTCCAATATCAAAAAAACATGGGCTTGCTATTTGTAAATTTATTTCAAAGAAAAAAATTGAAGAAGCAATAAGGGATTTAGAGAAAGTGATTAGATTAAAAACCCCGATTCCAATGAGGGGGGAAATTCCTCATAAAAAAGGGAAGGGGATAATGTCTGCAAGATACCCTATAAAAGCCTCTAGAATTGTTATTAAATTATTAAAGGGCCTAAATGCAAATGCTTTTGTGAAAAACATAGAAATTGAAAATTATAGAATTGCTGCAAAAACAGATCCTGCTCCAAGACCCTATAAACGTTTTGGCCAAAAAAAAATGAAACGGGCCCACATAATAATTAAACTGATAGAATTAAAAAATAAAATGGGGGATATAAAGAAAAATGAAAAAAGAAAGAAAAATTAGCTTACGTGGAAGAAGTTTTAAAGGGAATGTTATAAAAAAATTTCAGAAAAGGGTGGTTATAGAATTTGAAAGAACAATTTATATCAAAAAATATGAAAGGTATTTAAAAAGAAGAACAAAATTACATGCTAGATTACCTGAAGAACTTTTTGAAAAAATAAATTTGGGAGATTATATTGAAATCAGGGAATGCCGTCCTTTAAGTAAGATAATTCATTTCATGGTTGTAAAAAAAATAAATAAAAAAGAAAAATGAAAGGCGTTGCAGCAAATTTAACTAGAGCACTAAATATTGGAAGTCTTGTTTTAGCAAGCGACAATAGCGGAGCAAGGATTGTTAGAATTGTCTCTGTAAAGAGGGGGAAAAGTAAAAAAGGGAGGCAACAATATGCAAAAATCGGAGATAAAGTAAAAATTTCTGTTAGAGCAGGAAATTATAAAATGAAAGGGCAGGTTTTTGACGCAATAGTAATTCGACAAAAAAAACCTTTTAGAAGAAACACTGGAGAGCGAGTTGCTTTTACAGATAATGCTGTTGCCTTATTAAAAGATGATAAAGGAAATCCTAAAGGCACTCAAATAAAAGGGCCAATTTCAAAAGAGGTCTCAAGCAAATGGCCTTTTTTAGCAAGAATAACTAAATTTGTATTATAAATTAAAATAGAAAATGAAAAATAAATTTTCAAAAAAATGGAAGGCAAGCAAACAGCCAAGAAAACAAAGAAAGTATCGGGCAAATGCTTTTTTACATATTAAACATAAATTTGTCTCTGCAAATTTATCAAAGGAACTGAGAAAAAAATATAATCGGAGAAACATTCCATTAATAAAGGGTGACCAAGTAAAAATTATGCGCGGAGAATTTAAAGGAAAAATAAATAAAATTGAAAAGGTAAATGTAAAAAAATCAAGGGCAATGGTCTCAAATATTAATAAAACTAAAAAGGATGGCTCTAAAATAAAAGTTTATTTTGATCCTTCAAATTTGCAATTGATTGAATTAAATTTAGAAGATAAAAAAAGAATTCAAACTTTAGAAAGGAGATTAATTCCCGACAAAAAATCTGAAAAAAAATCTTTGAAAAAAAATGAAAATCACACAATAGCTAATGTACAATTAAATAAAAAAAAGGAGAATATAAAAAATGCATCTAAAAAGAAATAAAATACCGAAATTTTGGCCAATACCAAGGAAAGGAACAAAATATTTGGCCTTAGCTAATCATAATCAGAAAGAATCTATTCCATTATTAATTGTTTTACGTGATATTCTAAAATTAGTCAGAAATAAAAAAGAATTAAAAAAGGTTTTAAATGAAGAACAAATTAAAGTAAATCAAAAAAAAATTCAAGAAACAAATTTCCCTGTAGGTTTATTTGATATAATCCATATTTCAACTACTAAAAAAAACTATCAAGTAAATTTATCTGAAAATAAAAAAATCTCTTTGAAAGAGATTTCTGATAAAGAAGCAGAAACTAAGATTTTTAAAGTAGAAAATAAAAAAATTCTTTTAAAAAATCAAACTCAATTAAACTTAATGGGTGGCAAAAATATTATTTCAACTAAAAAAATTTTGGTTGGGGAATCTATTATCTTAGAATTAAAAAATAATAAGATTCTTGAAATAATTCCTTTTAAAGAAGGAGAAAAAGTTCTTGTGATTAAGGGGAAACATCAAGGGTATTCAGGAACAATAAATAAAATTAAACATCTTGGAAACAAAAAAATAGCAGAGATAATTTTTAATAAAACAACAGTCAATGTTTGGAACAAAAATTTGATTATGATAAAATAAAATGGGAAATAAAAATCAAAATAAGATGCGAGAAATTGAAATAGAAAAAATTGTTCTTAATTGTGGTGGCACTGACGAAAAACTTGAAAAATCTGTAAAATTACTTGAAAAATTAACTCAAAAAAAAATTAAAAAAATAAAATCTACGAAAAGAATTCCCGGATTCAAAATTTCTCCTGGAAAATTTAGTGGGTGCAAAATAACAATAAGAAACAAAAAACAAATAACAGACTTACTAAATAAATTTTTTGTAACAATTGAAAATGAAATTTCAAATAAAAAAATAACTTTAAATGCCGCCTCTTTTGGAATCCCAGAATGTATTGAAATTCCTGGATTTGAATATGATAGGGAAATAGGCATACTTGGATTTGAAATCTCAATAATTTTTAAAAGAAAAGGCAAAAGGGTAAAATTAAAAAAAAGTAAAAG
The DNA here is from genome assembly GCA_964472025.1 of Candidatus Woesearchaeota archaeon. Lineage (GTDB taxonomy): Archaea > Nanobdellota > Nanobdellia > Pacearchaeales > GW2011-AR1 > ARS1285. The sequence continues at coordinate 3,246 of CAYYIN010000006.1, forward strand.
AGGGAAATATCCACTTAAACAACAAATTTCTAAATTAGAAATAATTGAATATCTAAAAGAAAATTTTGGATTGGGAGTAATTTAATATGACTGCAAGTGATTGGAGAAAAGCATTGAAACAATTTATAAAAAAACCTGTAATAAAAATAAAATACATTAAGCATAATCGACCTAAAAAAAGAACTACAGGCATAGCAAGAAAAAAATGCGAAAGATGCGGGAGATTTGGGGCGATGATAAATAAATATGGTCTTAATCTATGTAGGCATTGCTTTAGAGAAGTAGCTGAAAAATTAGGATTTAAAAAATATAATTAAAATGAGTCAAGATATTATTGCAGATGGATTAAACCAAATAATGAATGCTAAAAAAGCAAGAAAAGAAAATGTTATTATTAAAAAACACTCTAAATTATTTGAAAATATATTAAAAATTGCGAAAGAATCAGGTTATTTAGATTATTCTATAAAAGAAAGGGACTTAATAGTAAATTTTAATAAAATAAATGAAATTCGGGCAATTAAACCAAGATTTTCTGTTTCAATTAAAACAATAAATAAATATGTTAGGAGATTTCTTCCTGCTAAAAACTTTGGTTTTCTGATTATTTCAACTAATCAAGGTTTAATGAAACACGAAGAAGCTAAAGAAAAAAATTTGGGGGGTTGTTTAATTGCTTATATTTTTTAAAAATTTAAGTATTAAAAATCAAATAAAATGAAAGAGAATAATAAAATAAAAAACTTAATTGAAATAATCGAGATACCCAATGAAATAAATGTAGAACTTTTAAAAAATGAAATAATCATGAAAAAAGGTGAAAATAAACTTTCTAGAAAATTTAATTCAATAATCCATCTTAGAAAACAAGATAATAATATCATCATTGAAACTAAAAGAAATAGAAAAATTGAAAAAAAGAACTTTGGGACTCTTAAGGCCCATATAAAAAATATGATTAAAGGCTTCGATAAAGAGTTTAAGTATAGATTAGAAATTGCTTTTGTACATTTCCCAATGAATGTAAGCATTGATCAAGAACAAAATGAAATAGTAATAAAAAATTTTCTTGGTGAAAAAAAGGATAGAAAACTAAAAATTCCAAAAGGGGTTGATATCAAGATAGATAAAGAAATTATTGAGATTAAGTCTATTGATATTGAAAAAGCTGGGCAATTGGCAGCAAATCTTGAAAAAAGAACTAAAGTTAGAAATAAAGATAGGAGAGTTTTTCAAGATGGAATCTTTATCATTGAAACTCCTAAAAAAAGGTTTTTATAAAAAATGAAAAAGAAATTTTTAAGAAAAGATTGGAGAAAATATTCCAAATTAGGTTTAAGAAGAAAAAGCAAACAGAAGTATAAAAGAGCAAAAGGAATGGATAATAAAATGAGATTAAATATGAAAGGAAATCTTAGAAATATTTCCATTGGCTTTAGAACTAAAAAAGAAGGAAGAAATTTGATAGATGGTTTGACCATCAGAAATATTTTCAATTTGAAAGATTTGAAAGACATTAAAAAAAACGAATTAGGGCTTGTGAGACATATTGGAAAGAAAAAAAGAATTGAAATTGCAGAATATGCTTTGATAAATAAAATCAAATTAGAAAATTTAGATCCAAAAAAGTATTTAGAAAAAATTAAAATAGAAGCAGAAAATAAAAAAGAAGAAAAATTAAAGAAGATTGAAGAGAAAAAAGCAAAATCTAAAAGAAATAAGGTGAAAAAAGACCAAAAAGTGAAAAAATCAAAAGAAGAACTTCAAAAAGGAGAAAAAGTGGAAGAAGAAAAAGAACACAAAGATCAAACTTTAAATTTGACCAATAAAAAAATAAATTTGGAAAAGAGAAAAAATGAATTTAAGAAATAAAAAAGATCTAGCTGCAAAAACCCTTCATGTTGGAAGAAATAGGATTTATTTTAATAATCAAGGATTTAAAGAAATAAAAGAAGCAATAACTAGGCAAGATATTAAAGATTTATATAATGAAAAAATAATCCAAATTAAACCAATAAAAGGTAGAAAGAAGGTCCAAAAAAGAAAAAGAAAAAGGGGCCCAGGGAAAATAAAGAAAAAATTAAATAAAAGAAAACAAGAATATGTTAAAATAACCAGAAAATTAAGAGATTATATAAAATCTTTGAAAAATCTTGGAATAATCTCTAAAGAAACTTATCTTGATTTAAGGAAAAAAATAAGAATGAGAATCTTCAAAAGTAAAAGAAATCTCCAGGGATATTTACAAAAAACTTTTAAATTAGATTTAAAGAAACAGCTTCCAAGTAAAAATCTGGAAAAACAAGTAAAAACAACTTTGAAAAAAGAAAAATTGCCTCAAAATAATTTGAAGAAATTGAATAAGAATAAAACAAAAAAGGTTCCAAAAAAAATAAATAAAACAAAAAATAGAAAATTAATAAATAAAAACAAATTAAAATGAACTTGAATAAAAAAAGAAGAAGAGAATTTAAAACAGATTATAAAAAAAGATTGAAACTACTTAAGGGAAATTATCTAAGATTTGTTGTTAGAAAAACAAATAAATATTTAATTTTGCAAATAGTTGATTCAATAAAAGCTCAAGACAAAATTCTCTTTTCATCAACAACTAAAGAATTACTGAAATCTGGTTGGCCAGAAAAGAAAAAATCTAGCTTAAAATCCTTAAGCGCGGCCTATTTAACAGGATTATTACTCGGGAAGAAAATGATCGATTTAAAGAAAGAACTAATTTTAGATAGTGGATTGATCCCAAATACTAAAGCCTCCAGGGTTTATTCTGCAGTTAAAGGATTAGTAGATTCTGGAATCAAGATTAAGCATAATGAGAAGATATTCCCAAGTGAAGAACAAATTTCTGGGAAATATATGAAAGAAGATTTTTCTTCTGAATTTAAAAAAATTAAGGAAAAAATAATAAAAAAATGATGCCCAGAAGACCTAAAAAATCAAAAGAAGAAATTCAAAAAATTAGAGAAGAAAGACTAATAGAATCCCAAAGGCAACAATTAGAAAATTGGAAACCCAAAACTGAATTGGGAAAACTTGTTAAAGAGAAAAAAATAAAAAAAATTGACGAGGTATTAGGTCATAAAATTTTAGAGCCAGAAATTGTAGATACCTTATTAAATCTAAATTCTGAACTATTGAACATTGGACAATCTAAAGGAAAATTTGGTGGTGGAAAGAGGCGGGCTTGGAGACAAACCCAAAAGAAAACTGCAGAGGGTAATGTCCCAACCTTTTCTTGTATGTGTGTTGTGGGAAATAATGAAGGAATTGTTGGACTCGGTTATGGTAAATCTAAAGAAACCCTTCCTGCAAGATCAAAGGCATTAAGAAAAGCTAAATTAGATATCATAAAAATTAAAAGGGGTTGCGGCAGTTTTGATTGCACTTGCGGAGAGCCACATAGTGTTCCTTTTATTGTTGAAGGCAAATGCGGAAGTTGTAGAATAAAATTAATTCCAGCACCACAAGGCACTGGATTAGTTATTGGTGATGAATGCAAAAAAATATTAAAGCTTGCGGGAATAAAAGATGTTTATAGTGTTAGTTCTGGAAAAATAAGGACTACTATAAATTTAGCAAAGGCTTGTTTATATGCCTTGAAAAAAACAACAGAAAAATAAAATGGAAGAACGAAAATTTATCAAATTAAAAAAAGAAGAATTTGCAATCAAAGAATATATTAAGAAGAGTTTGGGTAAGGGTAAAATAAGTGAATTAGATATTGAATATACTCCTCTAGGAGAAAAAATAATCATTCTTACAAATCGGCCGGGATTTGTTATTGGAAAAAAAGGTGAAAGGATTGAAAGATTTACAAGATTTTTAAAAGAAAAATTTAAATTAGATAATCCCCATATTGAAATTAAAGAGATAGAAGAACCATTATTTGATTCCCAATTAGTTGCAGATGAAATCGCAATAGCATTAGAGAGAATGGGTAACCTAAAATTTAAGGTTATTGCTTATAGGAAATTACAAGAAATAATGGGCCATGGAGCTCTTGGTTGTGAACTAAGATTAACTGGAAAATTGCCTAGTGAAAGATCTAAATCCTGGAGATTTGCTTTAGGTTATCTTAAAAAGGCAGGAGAACCAAGTAAAGAGATTAATAGGGCTAAATCTACTGCATTAACCAAAACGGGGATTATTGGTATCAAAGTTGCAATTATGCATCCTAAGGCAAAAATTTATGATAAAATTGAAATTAATGATGAAATTAAAAAACAAATCAATGAAATTCCAAACGATCAAAATATAAAAGAAACAGTAATAAAAAAAATAAAAAAAATTCGGAAAATAAAAAAAATAAATCTAAAAAATGAAAATTGATTAAAATGGGAATTTTAAAAAATAAAGAGATTTCAAGAATGTCTGAAAAGGAAATAAATGAAAAACTCGAAGAACTAAAATTAGAATTAATTAAAAGTAAAGTGACTTCTAGTAAAAGTGGAAAAACAAAAATTAAAGAGATAAAAAAGACAATCGCGAGATTATTAACATTTAATAGACAAAATAAAAGGCCTATTAAGAAATAAACATGGATATATGCCCAAAATGTGGTTTACCTTTACAAGCATGTGTTTGCGAAGAGATAGCAAAAACTGAACAGAGAATAAATTTACAAATTGTGAAAAAAAGATTTGGAAAATTAATAACAATTATCTCTGGCTTTAAGAATATAAATCTTAAAACAATTGCAAAAAATCTTAAACAAGAACTGGCTTGTGGTGGAACAATAAAAGATAAAATAATAGAGTTGCAGGGAAACCATCTTAAAAATGCAAAAAAAGCATTAATAAATCAAGGATTCCGAGAAGATTTGATAGAAATTATATAAAGACAAATCTAAGATTAAAAAGAAGAAAGGTTAATAAAGAAAATAAAAATAGATAAGAATATATGGAAAATAAAAAAAAATTAATTGCAGTTATTAGAATTCATGGGAGAGTTAAAGTTCCAAAAGATATTATAAACACTCTTGATAGATTAAGATTAAAAAGAAAATATTCTTGCGTTCTAATTCCTTTTAGTAATGAAAATTTAATGGGCATGATAAAAAAAATAAGATATTATGTTGCATTTGGAGAAATTGAAAAAGAAACTTTAATAAAATTATTAAAAGCTAGAGGCAAAAAGATTAATAAAGAAATTTTTAATGAAGGAAAGATTGCAGATGATTTAATTAGTGGAAATTCTTTAAAAAAATTGAATTTTAAACCTTTCTTTAAACTACATCCACCAAGAAAAGGGATAAAAAGCAAACTACAATACCCTAAAGGAGTTTTAGGGAACAATAAAAAAGATATAAATAAATTAATTTTGAGGATGCTGTAAGTCGTGCCTATTAAATTCAATGAAAATAAAAAAAACGAAAAAATCCAAGAGATTGCGAGGAAGTAAAACTCATGGACATGGCGCTAAGAAAAAATGGATGGGAAAAGGCCATAAAGGCGGAAAAGGAATGGCTGGAACTGGAAAAAGGGCTGATCAAAAAAAATCGCTAATTCTAAAAAAATATAAAAAATATTTTGGGAAACAAGGAATTACAAGCAAAAAAACTCAAAATAAAAAAATAAAAAAAATAAATTTGGGTTCTATTCAAAAAAACTTAATTTCTCTTTCAAAAAAATATGGTGAAGATAGTGGATTAAATTTAAAGGAATATAAAATTCTAGGAAATGGGGAATTTAAAGAAAAATTAATTATTATTGCCAAAGGCTTTAGTAAAAGTGCTAAAGAAAAAATCGAAAAAAATAAAGGGCAGGCAATTCTTTTTAAAAAATTAAAAAATTTAATTAAACAAGAAATAAAATAAAATCTTTAATTTGTGACAGATTTATCAAAAATATTTAAATTTAACATGGGATTTAGAAATATATTAAAAAACCTTCCAGAAGTTATTGGTCCTACTGAAAAGAAATTAAGTTTTAATGTTAAATTAAAATGGACTTTAATAATCCTTGGGGGATTTTTTATTCTTTCAAATATTTCTCTTTATGGATTAGCAAATAATGCTTTAGAAAGATTTGAATATTTAGCAATTATTATGGGAACTAGTTTTGGTTCTATAATCTCTTTAGGAATTGGCCCAATTGTAATGGCTTCTATTATTCTTCAATTATTGGTTGGAAGTAAAATATTAAATATTGATACTTCTACAACCGAGGGGAAAAGATTTTTCCAAGGAATTCAAAAATTATTGGTTTTCTTTTTTATATTAATTGAAGCGATAGTTTATGTTTCTATGAAAGGCTTGGAAGCAGTTCCAGGTTATGGCTTTATTGTAATTTTTCAATTAATTTTGGGAGGGTTAGTAATTTTATTTATGGATGAATTATGCAATAAATGGGGTTTTGGATCTGGAGTTAGTTTATTTATTGCTGCAGGTGTTGGATGGAGATTAATAACCTCTGCTTTTGGGTTCTTAGGACCTCAAGGGAATCTTCAGATTTCTGGAAAATTCATAGTGTTTATAACTAGCCTATTAAATCAAAATCCCCAAGCAGCGATGTGGGCCTTTGCAGCAATATTTTCTACAATTGTTTTATTTTTAGTTATTGTTTGGGCGCAATCTTTAAAAATTGAAATACCATTAAGTTATAATCGATTAAGAGGATATGGAGTTAAATGGCCCCTTCAATTCTTTTATACTAGTGTTATTCCAGTAATCTTAACTGCAGCATTAATTGCTAATCTTCAATTATTTGGGGGGATTGCACAAAATTGGATTGGTCACCCGACCATTTTAGGGAATATTGTAAATGGGCATGCAGAATCTGGATTCTTATATTGGATTAGTTCAACAAATATTGTAGAAAGAATAATTCAGGGAAGTTGGGAATGGAAATTATTAATCCAAACCATTGGCCATATATTGTTTTTTGTGATTTTTACAGCAATATTTTCTTTGTTTTGGGTTAAAACTTCTGGGATGGATGCTTCAAATCAAGCCCAGAAAATTTTGCAATCTGGCTTACAAATCCCAGGATTTAGGAAAGATGAGCGAATTTTGCAATCAATTTTATCTCGATATATCCTCCCTTTAACAATTATGGGTGGAATTGCTATAGGATTTCTTGCTGCACTTGCAAATGTGCTGGGGACATTAGTTGGAGGAACTGCCTTACTTTTAGGAATTATGATTGCTTTTCAATTTTACCAAAATATTGCACAGCAACATGCAATGGATATGAATCCAAGTTTAAGGAAGGTTATGGGTGTTTAAAATAATGATAAAAGAACTAATTCAAACAAATCCAAAAATTGCAATAGTAATTATTTCTTTATTAGTCACACTTGTGATAACTATCATTACCTATTTAGTTACTGATAGGAAAAAAATGAAAGAAATTAAAACAAAACAAAAAAGATTAAGAAAAGAAATCAAAGAATGCCGAGACAATCCAAAAAAGATGATGGAATTAAATAAAGAAATGATGAAAGATCTCCCAGAACAAATGAAACATTCTTTTAAACCAATGTTAATTACTATAGTGCCTTTATTAGTTTTATTTGGATGGTTGAGAAATACTTTTGCAGAAACAACCCTTGCTTCTGGATGGATTTGGTGGTATATTATTTTTTCATTACTTTTTAGTATGATTTTAAGGAGATTATTTAAATTAGAATAAATTAAAATAAAAAACCAGTTTAAAATTAAATTTTAATAAAAATAAAACAATGGACAAAGACAAAATTTTAAAATTACAGATTATTGAAGAAGAAATCAATGAAATTGATGATAAATTAAAATTTATTGAAGGAGATCTTTCAAGTATAAAAGAATTAAAAGATGATTTAAAAGAAATAAAGAAAACAAAAGAAGAGATAGCTTGGGTGGAATTGAAAAAAGGAATTTATATGCCTATAAAAATCATAAAAGGAAAATTATTAATTAGATTAACAAATAAGGAATTTATAAAAAAACCCATTGATGAAACCATTGATTTAATTGATGAAAATTTAAAAAAATTAATTGAAACCAAATCATTTTTTTTAGAAAAATTTGGAGATTTGGAATCACAAATAAATGGGCTAATTGAAGATAAAGAAGAATAATTTGTGAACCTTATTTTAAAATAATTTATGTTTTTTCTTTACTTTCTTTAAAAATTGAGCATAGGTCTGATTCCCTAATTCTGAAATAATTCCTTGGATGTTTTTCTTTTTTATTAATTCAAAGCAAGGATTTTTTATATTAATCTTTTTATGATTTTTCCAAATTTCCTCTGAACTTCTTTGTTCTATTTTTATATTTTTTGGGGAATATTTTAAAGAATCTGAAAGAATATATAATGGAATTTTGCTCCTTTTCGCAATTTGCGCAAACATGCCACTCCCGATTTTATTTATCGTGCCTTTCTTATATAAAACATCTGCACCAAATAAAACTAAGTCTGCCTTTTTTGTGTGTTGAGTTTTTGTTAAAGCAACTGCAGCTGCAGAATCAGCAAATAAAGTAACTTTAATGCCTGCTTTTTTTAATTCTATTGCACTTTTCCTTCCCTGATAAAGCGGACGAGTTTCAGTATTATAAACTTCAAATTTCTTGTGATTTTTTTTTGCATAAATTAATGATTGAATTACAGTTGAAGAATGGCAATGCGTAAAAATGACAAAATTATCCTTTATTATTCCAAAAACAGTTTCATTAATTTTCTTCTGATTGTCTTTTAATTTTTTAATAAATTGCCTATAAGAAATTTTATCTGCAATTTTAAGAGAATTTTTTAAAAGGGCTTCTGTAGGTCTTAAAGATAATAATTTTTTCCTAGATTTTTCTGTTGGAATTAATTTATAGGCATAAAAGGCCTTTTTAGCTATATCTTTTGCTCCCTGAATTTTAAGGGACTTTATATCCTTGCAAATTTTATCAAATATTATTTTTTTGTTCATTTATCTTATTTTATTTTTAAATCTTCTATTATTTTAAAGATTCTTAAAAATAATTCGGATGAAAACTATAAAAATCTATTGATTAAATTTAAATTTTTAAATCTTAAACTTTCAATAAGATTTAAAAATCTATTAAGTTAATAAGATTTCAGGAGAAAAAATGTTAGAAAATTTGATTAATCCAAAAAAAGCTGAAAAACGTCCTTGGGAAATGTTTTTTATTGGGGCATTTTATGCTTTAGTTTCTTTAATCTTAGTTAAATGGGTCTTTGCTGGTGATCCAGTTTTATCTAAATACCAGGGATTATTAGTAGTCACATTCACAGTTATTTTTTCTTTGCCTTTTATGTATTATGCAATTAAAAATGAAGAACAAAAAGATTTGCAAATTAAAGGTTTTAAAAGATTGCTAAAAGAACATGGAAAAGCTATTCTTTATTTTATGTTTTTATTTATTGGTTTTATTTTTACTTTTTCTGTTTGGCATGTTGCAATAGAAAATGGTAATCAAAGTTTTAAAGTTCAGATTGAAACTTATTGTGCGATTAATCAACCCTCAAATTTTGATCAATGTGTTTCAAAATATGGAATAGAACAGCCTTCTGCTTCAAAAACCACTGGTTTTTCAATTACAAAAGATAGATTCTTAAGTATTTTTATTAATAATATTTATGTTCTTATTTTTACTCTAATTTTTTCTTTGCTATTGGGTGCTGGAGCTATTTTCATCCTGGCTTGGAATGCTAGTGTAATCTCTGCGGCAGTTGGAATTTTTGCAAAATCTAATTTAATTCAAGTGCCAATTGGAATTTTAAGATATATGATTCATGGAATACCAGAAATTGCAGCATATTTTACTGTGGCGCTTGCCGGTGGAATTGTCGGTGTAGCGATCATAAAACATGAGATTCACTCAGAAAAATTTTGGATAATCCTCCAAGATTCTTTAAATTTAATTATTTTGGCGATTGTATTGCTTTTAATTGCTTGCTTCATAGAAGTTTTTATAACCCCGATTATTTTTTAGAAATTAAAAATCAATAATTATAATTAACTTTATCAATAAAAGATGGTGAAATATATTTGTAAGAACTGCAATTATAGATTTAATTCTAATAGTGATCAAAATGAATGCCCTTATTGTGGTAGAAATTCCCTTGAGAAAGACAAATCTGCTTCAGAACTTTTAGAAGAAATTGAAAATATTTTAAAAGAATAGTAAAAAATAAAAGAAAATAAAAAACTGGGAATTTCTTTAAAAAACATTTTTAAAAATAAAAATTTGATATTCTTTTTTTAAATAAGTTTAAAAATAATCAAACTAACAAGGACTTATGGAATTGGCGTTATTTTTTTCATTAATAATAAGTGCAATAATCTGTCTAATCTTTTTGCCTGCTTGGATAAAAAAAACAAAAAAAATAGGTTTAGTTTGGAGAGATATGAATAAGTATAATCCATTAAAGAAAATCTCTGCTTCTGGAGGGATTATTGTTTTGATGGCTTTTATTATTGGTTGTTTATATTATATTGCATTTAGAACTTTTTTGATGAGGGCTATTGATGGAACAACTATAAAAATATTCAGCATAATTTGTGTTATTTTAATTTTATCAATCATTGCACTTATTGATGACTTATTTGGATGGAAACTTGGCGGGCTTTCAATTTCTCTAAGATTATTTTTAATCTTAATCGCATCAATTCCTTTAATTGTTATTAATATTGGAAATTCTTTGATGGTCTTTCCATTTATTGGTGCTATAAACATTGGAATCCTTTATTCTTTAATAATCGTGCCTTTAGGGATTGTTGGTGCTTCAGCAACCTATAATTTTTTAGCAGGATTTAATGGTCTTGAAGCAGGCCAAGGCATTCTTATTTTAAGTTTTTTATCTTTTGTGGCTTATAAAACCGGTTCTGCTTGGCTTGCATTAATCGGATTGATAATGGTTTCTGGATTAATTGTTTTTTATATTTATAATAAATATCCGGCAAAAGTATTCCCAGGGGATATTTTAACATATCCTGTTGGTGCTTTAATTGCATGTATGGCCATATTAGGAAATTTCGAAAAAATTGCTTTAATTGTCTTTATTCCATATATTATTGAAACAATTTTAAAAATTCGAGGGAAAGTTACTGAATTTAAAAATAAAAAAGGATGGCCTCAATCTTTTGGAATTCCACAAAAAGATAAAAGTTTAGAAATGCCTTATAAAAAGATTTATAGTCTTACTCATTTTTCTATTTTTATTCTTAAAAAATTAGGATTAAAAAACAAAGTTTATGAAAAAGATGTTGTTTATTTTATTTTTATAATCCAAATTATCTTCATACTCTGGGGATTATTTATAATTTAAATATTTTAAAGTAAAAAAGGGTTTTTTAAAATAAACAAAGGGTTTTAAAATAAAAATTTATTTATATAATCGCCTTTAATTAAACATATTTAGTTAAAGATACTATGTTAAAAATATTGCAGAAATTAGATTAAAAAATGCGGACCATAAAAGATATAAAAAAACCAATAGCAAAAATTTGCGAAATTTCGAAAAATAAAAAGATTCGAATAATTTTCACAATAGTTTTGCTTGCAATTATTTTATTTTCTAGTTCTTTTATAAGGGTTCAAAATATAAACTTATTAAAAGATTCCACAACTGGAAAATACATCCCACTGGCCTTAGATCCTTTTTACTTTTTAAGATTAGCTGAAACAATTATAGAAGAAGGGTCTTTACCAGAATATGATTCTATGAGATATCCTAGTTTAAATGTGGGATTTTCAAATGAAATTCTTCCAATAGTCTTAGTAGGATTATATAAACTGATTAAACCATTCAATAATGAAATTACTATGGGGTTTGTGGATATTATTTCTCCGGTAATTTTTTTTGTATTGGGATTAATTATTTTTTTCTTTTTAATTTATTCCCTAACAAAATCTAAAACAAATGCTTTAATCAGCACTGGATTTTTAGCCATAATCCCATTATATTTATATAGAACACTAACTGGTTTTGCAGACCATGAATCTATTGGAATGTTTGCATTTTTCTTAACTCTTTTAATATTCTCTCTTGCACTTCAATTTTTAGAGAAATCCTCAAAAAAACAAGAAAATTTAAATTCAAAAAAACAAAATAAAAAACAAATTCTTAAAAGTGTGCTTTATGGGTTATTACTTGGGCTTGCTTCTGCATTTACTATTGCTAGTTGGGGGGGCATTGCTAAATTTGTTTTTATGATTATTCCACTTAGTTTTTTTATAATCTGGGTTATTAAATCTAAAAATTTTAAAGAAAATCAGAATTTTAAAGAAGATACAAATTCGAAAAAAACTTTTTCAAATTATCTATTAGTATATTTCTCTTGGATTGTTTTTTGTATTTTATTTGCAATGTTTTTTGGTTATAATTTTTCTTCAATTGTAAATACTATTTTTCTAAATACAACGAGTATTCTTAATCCAATTGTTTTTTTGTTTTTAATAGTAAATTTTATTTTTATGTTTAAAATTGATGCAATACTTAACAAAATTTTTAATAAAAGACTTACAAAATTTAGGGTTTTAATAAGTTTAATTATTAGTTTAATAATTGGCCTGATTATTCTAGGCATTATTAAGGGAAATCCTTTAATTCTTTTTTCAGAAATAATTAATAAGTTATTGCATCCTTTTGGAATTGAAAGAACAGGATTAACAGTTGCAGAAAATGCTCAACCTTATTTAATGGATTGGGCAAATCAAATCACAAAAGGATTTTTTTGGTTATTTTATATTGGATTGGCTTGTATTGGAATAAATTTTT
>CAYYIN010000007.1:0-15267 GCA_964472025.1 Candidatus Woesearchaeota archaeon
AAGCAAAACATCTTAAATTAGATTATGAAAAAGCAATAATAACTAAAAAACAATTACTTTCTTCAGAATTAAAATTATTGAACATCATAAAAAAAATACGGGAATACAAATTAGTTCGAATGAATGAATTTGCAATAAAAAATAAACTAAAAACAGAACTTAAATTCTTGGGAACAAAATTAAATCTAATTTTATCTTCTTTACCCAAAACAAAATCAAAGAAAAATCCAATAATACAGAAATCAAAAGAAGAAACTACCATAAAAAAAGATTCCAGAAGGGGAAATATAGAGCAACAACTTGAAGAAATTAAAGAAAAATTGAAAAAATTGAAATAATTTCTATTAAAGTCGTGCATTTTAATTAAAAAAATCTCTTTTAAAAAAAATTTAAATAGGTCAAATACTACTTTTATTAATGAAATATACTCGGGAAAAATTAATAAAAAATTTTCTTGATTTCTTTGTCGAAAAGAATCATAAAAAAATCCAAAATTTTTCATTAGTCCCAGAAAATGACCCCACAGTTCTATTCACCACTGCAGGAATGCACCCCCTTATACCCTATTTGTTAGGGCAACCACATAGTCAAGGGAAAAAACTTTGTAACTTACAACGATGTATTAGAACAAAAGATATTACCCTGGTGGGGGATAGTGAACATCATACTTTTTTTGAGATGCTTGGAAATTGGAGTTTAGGAGATTACTGGAAAAAAGATGCAATTGAATACTCATTTAAGTTTTTAACAAAAATTTTGAAGATTCCAAAAGAGAAATTAGCGATAAGTATATTTGCAGGAGATAAAAATATTCTAAAAGATAACGAAGCTAAAAAAATCTGGGAAAATTTAAAAATTCCTGAAGAAAGAATAATTAATATAACTAATAATTGGTGGGGACCTGCTGGAAAAACCGGGCCTTGTGGACCAGATACAGAGATATTTTATTGGAAATCAAAAAAACTTCCAGTTCCTAAAAAATTTGATCCAAACAATGAAAATTGGATTGAAATTTGGAATAATGTTTTTATGCAATATGAAAAAACCAAGGGGGGGGAATACAAGGAAGCAAAACAAAAAAACATTGACACTGGAATGGGAGTTGAAAGAACAATCACTATTTTAAATGGTTTAGAAGACAATTATCTAACCAATATCTGGAAACCCATAATTAAAAAAATCGAAGAACTCTCAAAAGAAAAATATGAAGGAAATGAAAAAATTAAAAAATCAATGAGAATTATTGCAGATCATATTAAAGCCTCTGTTTTTTTAATTGCAGATGGAGTTGTGCCAAGCAATACTGAACAAGGATATATTTTAAGAAGACTAATCAGAAGAACAATAGTTCAGGGAAGGAATCTAAATTTAAAAAATTTCACAGATAAAATTGCAGAACCGGTTTTTGAAATTTATAAAGATTACAAACATCTGCAAAAAAACAAAAAACAAATTTTAGAAGAATTAGAAGAAGAAGAAAAAAAATTTGATAAAACACTAGAAAGAGGATTAAAAATAGCTGAAAAAATGGCTAAGAAGAATATTGCCCTTTCAGGGAAAAATGCTTTCTTACTTTACCAAAGTTATGGAATACCAATCGAAGTAATAAAAGAAATTATTTCAAAATGGGGAAGTGATGTTGATGAAAAAGAATTCCAAAAAGAATTATCAAAACACCAAGAACTCTCACGAACAGCGTCGGTAGGAAAATTCAAATCAGGCTTAGCAGATAATTCAAAAGCCACGACAAAACTCCATACTGCAGCGCACCTCTTAGTTCAAGCATTAAGACACACTTTAAAAAAACCAGATTTAACGCAGAAAGGATCTAATATCACTTCAGAGAGATTAAGATTTGATTTTAATTTTCCAAGAAAATTAACTGAAGAAGAAATACAAAAAACAGAAGATTTGATTAATAAAAAAATTCAAGAAAAACTTTCAATTAAAAAGCAAGAAATGACTTTAAAAAAAGCAAAAGAAGAAAAGGCAATGGGCTCTTTTGAATCTAAATATAATGAAAAAGTTTTTGTTTATTCTATTGGTAATTTCTCAAAAGAAATTTGTGCGGGCCCGCATGTAAAAAATACAAAAGACTTAGGAAAATTTAAAATAATCAAAGAAAAATCATCAAGTGCAGGCATAAGAAGAATTAAAGCAATTTTAGAATAAATCAAAAAATTAAATTTTGCCACTTACCCTTTCATGATTTAATATAAATCCCTGGTTTTCCAGGTTTAGCTTTTTTAGATTTGTTTTCTGGATCATATTTAGAAATTTTTTTGTCGTTGGTAGAATAAACATTAACAATAACAGAATTGGTATTCTTAGATATTAAATTTTTATTCTGAATAAATAAATCTAATTCAGATGGAATTGTATAAATATTTGTTTTTGGATTATTTATCTTTGCTAAATTCTTAATATGATTTATATCATTAATTATTTTTTCTATAATCTCTTCTTGATTCTCAAAAGTCTTATTGATCTTATTCTTGTTAGATTCTGGCCATTTTGCTAAACTAAGAAATTTTTTATTACCTAATCTTTCCCATAATTCTTCGGAAATATGTGGACAAAAAGGACATAATAATTTTAAAAAAATTTCTAACACCTCTTTTGAAATCTTTTTTTCGTCATTTAATTTTTTAAATAATTTCCTTAGTTTAATAATCGCTAAATTATACTTTAAATTTTCAATATTTTCTGTGACTTCTAAAATTGTCTTATTCATTTTACTTTCAATCATCTCTGAAGAATTTCCTATTTTTACATTATTAAAAAAAACCCAAATTCTATTCAAAAATTTCTGGATATTTTTTACGCCCTTATCTTCCCAATTAAAATTACTCTCAGGACTTGCAACTGATACTTCAAAAATTCTTAAAGCATCTGCACTAAATCTCTCAATAATTTTTAAAGGGTCCACAATATTTCCTTGAGATTTGCTCATTTTATTTCCTTTTTTTCCATAAACCATGCCTTGATTAAATAATCTAATTGCAGGTTCATCAAAATTTAGCAAACCAAGATCCCTTAGGAATTTTGTATAAAATCTAATATAAATTAAATGCATACAAGCATGTTCTTTTCCTCCAATATAAAAATCAATTGGCCCCCAATAATTAATTTTTTCTTTATTAAAAATTTGGTTTTTGTTTTTGCTATCACAATATCTAAGATAATACCAACTACTATTAACAAAAGTATCCATAGTATCTGTTTCTCTTCTAGCAGGTTTTCCACATTTAGGACATTTGACATTAATCCATTCTTTTGCCGTCTCTAGAGGATTTCCTTTTCCAAATTTAACATTTTTTGGAAGCTTAATAGGTAAATCTTTTTCAGAAATAGGAACTGCACCACACTTCTCACAATTAATAATCGGGATGGGCGCACCCCAATATCTTTGTCTTGAAATCAACCAATCCCTTAATTTAAAATTTATTGCTTTCTTCCCTAGTTTTCTCTTTTCTAAAAAATCAGTGATTTTTACTTTTGCTTTTTCATTATTTAATCCATTAAATTTGTCTGAATTAATTAAATCTCCTTCTTCAACATAGGCTTGCTCTTGGATATTCCTTCCTTGAATAACCGGCCTTATAAAAATATTATATTTCTTAGCAAACTCAAAATCCCTTTGATCATGCGCAGGAACTGCCATTACCATTCCACAACCATAATCTGCTAAAACAAAATTTCCAGCATAAACTGGAATTTTTTCTTTATTAATTGGATTAATTGCATAAGCCCCTGTAAAAACTCCTTCTTTTTCTAATTGATTGATATCTTCTTCTGAAACAGAGTTTAATTTTTTAACAAATTTTTCAACTTCTTTCTTTTTATCTTTAGTAACTAAATCAAAAAGTTTATGGTGCTGAGCAGAGATTACCATAAATGTAACTCCATAAATAGTATCGGGCCTAGTCGTGAAGATTGGCCATTTCATTCCATTAATTTCAAAATTAATTTCAGTCCCAAAACTTTTTCCAATCCAATTTTTTTGAAGTTTCTTAATATTTTCTGGCCACTTCTTTAATCCAGAAAAATCGTTTAATTCATTAGCATAATCTGTAATTTTAAAATACCATTGATTTAAATGTTTGATTTCAATATTTGTTTCTTCATGTCTCCAACATTTTCCATTATGAACTTGTTCATTTGCAAGAACAGTATTACATTTCGGGCACCAATTCACTGGACTTTCTTTTTTATACGCTAAACCTTTCTCAAATAATTTTAAAAAAATCCATTGGTCCCATTTATAATAATCTGAATCACTAGTATTAATCATTCTTGACCAATCATAAGTTAATCCAATACTTTTTTGCTGCTTAATAAAATTTTTAATGGATTTTTTTGTGTAATCTTCTGGTGGGACACCTTCTTTAATTGATGCGTTTTCTGCAGGCAATCCTAAAGAATCATAACCCATTGGATGCAGAACATTAAATCCATTCATGATTTTAAATCTTGAATAAACATCCCCAATAATATAATTTAAAGCATGACCTACATGCAAACCTTCCCCAGAAGGATAAGGAAACATTTCCAAAATATAATATTTTCTCTTTTTCAAATTTTTTTTAACTTCAAATATCTTAAATTCTTCCCAATTTTTCTGCCACTTTTTCTCAATTTTTCTAAGATTTACTTCTTCCATGTGTTCTTTAAATTTTCTTTATTTTTAAAATCTTGGATTTTCTAAAAATTATTTGAATCAAATTGACACCCAACTAAAAACCTATCTTAATCAATATTTTAAGGATAACTCTTAATATATCTTTAAATTGATATTTTAAGTGTATATCTTAATATATATTTAGATTGAGATTTTAAGGATATATCTAAAAATATAAAAACCTTTTTCAATGATTTATATAATATCTAATAATTTTGAGCTAAATAATGAAAATAAAAAAAAATAAAAAAAACAAGAAAACAAAGACCTTTCCGATTTATTTAAACGCAAATATATTCTTTTCAAATTCTCAAAAAGCAATAACCCTTGCTAAAATCAGGTGGTTAGGAGAATTTAAACAAAACAAAGTTATTTATTCTAATTATGAGCTTTTTTATTTAATTGAAACAAAAAAAGCTCTTCCTTATTTTAAAGACAAGAAAATAACTCAAAAAAAATTATTAAAAATTCTTTCAAAAAAAGATAAAGAATTTCAAACCAACTATCTTGTTTATAAAGATTTAAGAAAAAAATCATACATCCCAAAAACTGGATTAAAATTTGGCGCAGAATTTAGGGTTTATGAAAAAAATAAAACTCATGCAACCTATCTAACTTTTATTAGAACTCCAAGACAAAAAGCAAATTGGAATGAATTTGTAGCAAAGAATCGGGTTGCGCATTCAACAGCTAAAAAACTCTTAATTGCATTGATTGACTCTCAAGAAGAAATTACTTATTATGAAGTAAACTGGATTAAACTATAAAAAATATGATAATTAAGATAATATTATTCTTTTTAGGGATAATTCTTTTAATAAAGGGGGCTAATTGGTTAGTAAAGGGGTCATCATCATTAGCTAAAAAATTAGGGGTCTCTACACTAGTAATTGGCCTAACAGTAGTTGCATTTGGAACTTCAATGCCAGAACTTATTGTTAATCTTTTAGCAGCAATTAAGGGTTCTGGAGAAGTGGCTTTCGGGAATATTATTGGCTCAAATATCTCAAACATATTATTAATTTTAGGAATAACTGCATTTATTTGCAATGTTCGCGCGCGCCACTCAACAGTTTGGAAAGAAATTCCTTTTGCACTCCTTTCAGTATTAGTTTTATTTACACTTTCAAATAAATTTTTTAACGGAACAAGAATTTTTTTATTAAATTGGACAGATGGTTTAATTTTGCTTTTCTTTTTTGGGATATTTCTTTATTATGCAAGTGAATTAACTCAAATTAAAAAATCTAAGAAGAAAAAGAAAAAAGAAAAAATCAATACTGAAAAATTATCAAATAAAAAAATAAGTCTTTTAATTTTCTTAGGATTAATTGCATTATACTTTGGGGGAATATGGACTGTCAATGGTGCAGTCTTTATTGCTCAACAATTCGGGCTCAGCGAATTTTTGATTTCTGCAACAATTATTGCACTTGGGACCTCATTACCAGAACTAGTAACTTCAATTACTGCAGCATTAAAAAAAGAAGTAGATTTAGCAATCGGGAATATTGTCGGTTCGAATATTTTTAACATTCTTTGGGTTTTTGGAATCACTTCATTAATTGCCCCAATTAAAATCCCAAGATTTATCAACTTAGATCTCGCGATTTTATTAATAACTACCCTATTATTACTATTATTTATGTTTACAGGTAAAAAACAACAATTAGAAAAAAGGCATGGCATTTATTTTATTGTTTTGTATATCTTATATATCCTTTTTATTGTTTTAAGGGGTTAATTCAATATAATTAGTTTTATTAACTTGTTTAATTCTTTTATTTCTATTAAATATAACAGATTACCTAATATATTTTCTATGGTCTATCAAAATAAAACTCATGAAAAAATAATTCAGGTCTTAAGAGAAAGGGGCCCAAGTTTACCTATGAAAATTTCAAAAGAAATTGAGATGAATTCTCTTTTTACATCGGCTTTTTTGTCGGAATTAACAAATGAAAAAAGAATAAAAGTGAGCAATCTAAAAGTCGGTGGGTCCCCATTATATTTTTTAAGTGGACAAGAAGAACAATTAGAAA
The DNA here is from genome assembly GCA_964472025.1 of Candidatus Woesearchaeota archaeon. Lineage (GTDB taxonomy): Archaea > Nanobdellota > Nanobdellia > Pacearchaeales > GW2011-AR1 > ARS1285. The sequence goes on from CAYYIN010000007.1 coordinate 6,724, forward strand.
AATTTTATCAATATCTTCATCCAAAAGAAGCAGAAATATTTCTTTTATTAAAGAAAAATAAAATTTTGAAAGATTCTGAGCAAGAACCTGCAACAAGAGTTGCACTTCGTTCAATCAAAGATTTTTCAATTGGTTTTAAAAAAGATAATGAAATATATTGGAGATATTTTTTAACTTCCGAATCAGAAATCAATAAAATATTAGTTCCTTCAAAACAAATTAAGAAAAAAATTAAAGAGCAAATTTTAGTTCTTTCTGAATTTAATAAAAAACATCTAGATTCTAAAGGGATTAAATTGCATTCTGAAGAAAAGCAAACTCTAAAAAAATTTCAAGAAAAAACTAGAACAAAAGTCTCAGAATTCCATAATCCATTAGCTACAAAATTAAAAATTAAACCAAAAAAACAAAAATCAGAATTTGTTGAAAAAATAATTAATTTTATTAAAGAAAAAGAATTTAAAATAATTGAGGAAAGAAATTATAAGGAAAAAGAATATAATTGCTTAATTCAAATAAAATCTGAATTAGGAAGAATTAATTTCCTGACTCAAGCAAAAAATAAGAAAATAATTTCTGAAACAGATCTAAAAAAATTATTGTCTAATGCCCAATCAATTCCACTTCCAGCATTAATGATTTATTCAGAGAAATTTAGTAAAAAAGCAGAAGAATATTTGATAAAATACAATTCCATATTAAAGGTATTAAAGATAAAATGACCCCCCAATTCTTTGATTATGATTGAAAATTTTAAATTTATTTCTCAAATTTTTTATGAAGATAAATTTTAAAAAGCGAATTAAACAAAAAATTTTTAATAAATTAAATAAATGCTATCTTTCATATGTTTTAATATATGCAAAAGTTTTTAAATAAAAGAAGAAAAAAGATTGTATGGGACGTATTAAATCAAAACTTGTTAAAAGAACCGGGATAAATCTATTAAAAGAAGAAAATAAATTTGGGGAAGATTTTGAGCTAAATAAAAAAATTTTAAAAAATTCTATGCCTAGCAAAAAGATCAGAAATCAGATTGCAGGATATATTTCAAGGCTTAAAAAAAGAGAATCCCAAGATAATCAAGCAAATTAAGTAAATTAAGTAGATTTAGTAAATACAAAAATGACAGAAGAAAAAACAGAGATAACAGAAACAAAAGAAGAAAAAACAGAAACAAAAGCAGTAAAAGAAGGAGAAGATAATAAGATTTATGTGGGGATAAAACCATTTATGAACTATGTTACTGCAATTGTTATGCAATTTCAAAGTAAAGGCCAAAAAGACGTTATTGTGTCTGCAAGAGGGAAATTTATTTCTAAAGCAATAGATGCTACAGAGGTTGCAAGAAGAACTTTTTTAAAAGAAGAACATATCCAAGTTAAAGACATTAAAATTTCAAGTGAACAATTTGAAAACAAATTAGGAAAGAGAATTTTTGTATCTACAATAAAAATCCTATTAAAAAAATAAAAAACATAATTTTCAATTCTTTTATTTTTTTGGATTCTTATTTTTCATCTTTTTTAGTTTTTTAGTTTTTTTAATCTTTTTTAAAGATTCTGGAAGTTTATTATCTTTTTTCTCTAAATCAGGAATCTTTTTAAAATTTGATTTTTTCAATAGTAAATCTAATTTTTTATTAATTTCTTTTATTTTAAAGTAAATAATTTTTATTCGCTTATTTTTTTTCCAGGTTAGAAAATTCTTAATAATAATTATAAAAAGAATATATCCGATAATGCAAAAAATCACTATTTTTGAAATAGAAATAAAATTATTAATTTTAGAAGTTAATTCTGGAGATAAAACATTCACTACATTATTACTAAGGATAGAACTAATATTTGAACTTAGATTACTCAATCCCATTAAAAAATTAATTCAATAATCTTTTTAAATCTATTTTAGTTCTCTTTTATGGCTGTATAGCTCAGTTGGTAGAGTGCTGCTCTCATGAGGCAGAGGTCCTGAGTTCAATTCTCAGTGCAGCCATTTATCAAAATTATTTTCATTCAAATTTAAGAGAGATCAATGAAATTGAATGATTTTCAGTAGAATTAAATAATTTCTTTAAAATCCCCTTGTTCTTTTCTTAATATAATATGCGCATGAAAATGGGGGATTAATTGCCCAGCAATTTTATAATTATTTATAACCACATTAAAACCTTTTGCTTTTTTTTGCTTTACTAATAATAAAAAAGTTTTTTTAATTGTTCTTAATAAATCTTCAGATAAAATATCTGGAATCTCTAAAATATTTTGAAAATGCTTTTTAGAAATAATCAGAACATGCCCTGCAGCAATTTGATTTAAATCCCAAATACAGAGAAAATTATCACTTTCATAAATTTTCTTTGATGAAATTTCCCCCTTAATAATCTTACAAAAAATACATTCATCCATAAATCAAATAACTTATTAATCTTTTTAAATTTTGGGATAATTTTCTAGAATTAATGCCACTAACTAAATTTTTATAGATTTCTATAAGTTTTTATAGATTTTTATAGATTTCTTATTCTTCAATTAATACTGCTTGAACCATTCCTTCCTGAGAAGGCCGATTAGTAATTCTTGCTTTTCCAATTTCAGTATCTATAATTGCGCCTTTATTCAAAATATTCTGTCTTGCAAAAAAACGATTTGAAGGCGTTTCAAGAACATTTTTAATAATAACCTTTTTTGATTTTTTTGTTTTTAAATTAATCACATTAACATAATTAGCAGATAAAAGCACAGCCTTTTTATTACCGCCCCGAACTTTAATCTTTTTTTGTTTAGTTTCTTTCAATTTAACTTTTCTTTCAATTCCTGGCAAAGCATCCTTTCTCTTTTTTCTAAATTTTCTATATTTTCCACCAGTTATTTTCCTTCCATATTTCATAAACAAGTGCAGAAAAAATCATATTTAAACCTTTCCTTGAATTAAAAAATTTTAAAAATTTTTTTAAGAATTTGAAAACTATTTTGAAAAATCTTAAAATTAAGACTATATTTTTTGTTTACTTTCTACTTTCTAGAGTATATTTTTACTATAAAAAGATTTAAAAACCTAATAAATAAAGTCTTTTGTATGGTTAATGGAATTGAAAGACCACTGGATTTGTTAAACAATGCAAAAGGAAAAGAAGTATTAATTAAATTAAAAAACAATGTTCAAATGACTGGAATTCTCTTGGCATTTGACATACACATTAATATTGTCTTAGATAATGCTAAAGAAATTCTAGAAAAAGGAAATTTAAGAAGTATGGGTTTAACATTTTTAAGGGGCGATGTTATTAGTTTTATTTCTCCAGCAGGCATAATTCAAGAAGGGGACTAAGAAATTAAATTTTAAGACATTTACTATTAAATTTATTTTTTAATATCTTGTTTGCTAATCTTAAATTTATTAAAATAAATTTTACTGAAAGAAAAATTTTTACTTAAAGAGTAATCTTCATTAAATCTTTAGCGATTGTGGTTTTTTTAAATAATTTTTTAGCTTCCTCTATAAAAAGCTTTTCTTTATATTCATATCTCTGAGAAATATGTGTTAGGATTAATTCCTTGACTTTACTTAAATTTGCGATTTTGGCTGCTTGCTGGGCAGTCATATGCCCATATTTTCCTGCCAATAATCTTTCACTATTCAAATATGTTGATTCAATTATTGCTAAATCAGATTCTTTTGCAAGTTTTTTAGCATTTTCACAAACTTTTGTGTCAAATATAAAACTAATTTTTTTACCTTTTTGGAGATATGTTAAATCTTTTGATTTAATATTCTTATTACCAATTTTAATGTCTTTTCCTTGAATTAATCTTGATAATTCTTTTTTATTTTTAGATTTTAATTTTAACTTTAATAATTTTTTCTTATTAATTCTTAATTTATCTCTTTCTTTAAATTCATAACCATTGCAAGGAGTATTTTTATGACTCAATTTCCTTGTGCTAAGTATAAAATCCTTATTTTCTAAAAATACCCCAGAGACTTCTTCAACTTTTATTTTTAATTTTTTAACAAGAAAAAAAACTTTAAAAATCTCTTTAATAAATTTTTTGGTCCCTTTTGGCCCGTAAATTTTTAATGTATTCTTATAATTATTTAATGCTAAAGTTTGAAATAGGCCTGGTAAACCTAAAATATGATCCCCATGCCAATGGGTTATTAAGATTCTTGTTATCTTACAAGGATTTATTCTTGCTATCCTTAATTGTCTTTGAGTTCCTTCTCCACAATCAATTAGAATATTTTCATCTTTATAATTTAATAAAATGGCTGTATGATTTCTTGTAATGCTTGGGATAGCTTGCCCAGTGCCCAAAAAAGTAATATTTATTTTCATGATTTTAATAAGAAATCTTTCTTTAAATATATTCTCATAAATTATTTTAAGACATTATCTAAGTGATTTGGTTAATAAAAATTTAAAAAACATTAAAACAATTAAAAAATATGAAAAATCAAAAACAATTGAAAAACAGGAAAAAACAATTTCACTGGTTTCTAAAAAATCTATTCAATATACTTTTGATTATAATATTAATTAATTTTAATCTCCTTACTATTTGTTATGCTTATGAATTTAACTTCTTTGAAAATTTTTCTTCAAATGAAACTAACTTTACTTTTAATAAAAAACCGCCCATAATAAATTTTTATAATTTAACCATTGATAAAAACAAACTAAATCTAAAATATTTTTTTGACAATCAAAATTTAATTGGGGAAGAGATAAATATTAAAATTTCAATTCTTGATGAAAATCAAACAGAAATAAAAAGTTTGATTGATACCTTCAATATAAATCAAGATAGAATAATCTATCGTGATTTAGAAACAGATTTAATAACAGATTTAGAAGGAAACTGTTCAATTTTATTTATTTTTCTTCCTAATGAGGAAGTTATCTTAAAAAGAAATTTTTTTATAAATAATTCTTTAAAAGACACAGAAATAAGTAAAAATCTTTTAAATAAAAAAAATAATCTTATTTTTTATTTTCTTATATTCCTAATTTTTTTGATTATAATCCTTTTTACTATTAAAAAACAAAAAAATTTAAAAAACCAATAAACCCCATTTTGAATAATTTTAAATAATCTTAAATAATCTTATTTTTATCTAAAACAAGCCTCTGTAGCTCAGTTGGATTAGAGCACCTGCCTTCTAAGCAGGGGGTCGCAGGTTCGAGCCCTGTCAGGGGCATTTTAGATTAAAATAGGCACGGATGGCACAATGGTACTGCGCGGGATTGCAGATCCTGTTTTCCTGGGTTCGATTCCCAGTCCGTGCTTTTTAAAATTTCTTGGAATTTAAAAGAAAAGTATTTTTTAATAACTTTTAAATAGGATTTTGTAGTTACTAACTTATATCTTTAACTAACTCTCAAATAAAATAGTGATTAAACAAAATAGTGATTAAACAAAATAGTGATTAAACAAAATAGTGATTAAACAAAATAGTGATTAAACAAAATATTTAAACATAAACAAAAAATAAATCTCTTCATTTAAAATGTATATTGTTAAAAAAATAATAAATAATAATGCTTATTATTATTTGAATAAAAGCATAAGAAAAGGAAAAAAAGTCATTAGTAAAAATATTGCTTATTTAGGAAAAGATAAAGAACTTGCAGAAAAAAAAGCACAAGAAATAAAAAATAAAATGAAACAAAACAAAATAAGTGAAAATTCTGAAGAACTAACTAAAAACATTTCAAACAATTTTGAAAAACAAGATAAAGAAAATAAAGGGGGGGAAATTAATCTTGAAGAACTTACTAGTTTTTGTAAAAAAAAAGGATTTATTTTCAAAAGTTCAGATTTATATGGTGGACTCTCTGGTTTTTGGGATTTCGGACCTTTAGGAATTGAATTATTTAATAATTTAAAAGAAGACTGGTGGAATTTTTTCATAAAAAATCGAGAGGATATTGTGGGAATAGAAACAAGCATTATTAGTCATCCTAAAACCTGGGAGGCTTCCGGGCATATTACAAATTTCAATGATATTTTCGCTAAATGTAAATCTTGTGGCAAAACAAAGAAAATCGATGAAAAAGAATCTAAAAAAATAAAATGTGAATGCGGGGGAGAATGTGAAATTCAAGGAAAATTCAATCTAATGTTTAAAACAGAAATCGGAGTGATTAATCCTTCTATTGCTTATTTAAGGGGAGAAACCGCTCAAGGAATGTTTACAGATTTTAAAATAATCCAACAAACCTCAAGAAAACAATTACCTTTTGGAATTGCACAAATTGGAAAATGCTTCAGAAATGAAATTGCACCAAAAAATTTTTTATTTAGGTCTAGGGAATTTCATATTGCTGAATTAGAATTCTTTATTAATATAAAAGAAAATAAATGCGATTTATTAAAAGGTATTCATAAAAAAATTAAAATAAAATTATTAGATAAAGAATCTCAAAAACAAAATAAAAATACCAAAGAAAATAATAATAATAATAATAATTTTCAATTAAAAATTATAAGTATTGAGGAATTATTAAAACAAAAAAAACTAGGAGAATGGCAAGCCTATTGGTTAGCTGAACAAATTTTATGGCTTAGAAAAATAGGTTTAAATGAAATTAAAATAAGAGAACATACTTCTCAAGAATTAAGTCATTATTCTACTGCAACTTTTGATATTGATTATGATTTTGTTTTTGGTAGCAAGGAAATTGCAGGTAATGCAAATCGAGGACAATATGATTTAACACAACATCAAAAATTTAGTAAACAATCTATGGAGATTTATGATGAAAAATTTAAAAATAAAGAAATTCCAAGGGTGATTGAACCGACTTTTGGGATGGAAAGAATTTTTCTTGCCATTTTAACAAAAGCTTATAATTATGATAAAGAAAGAGGTCATATAATTTTAAAAATTCCACCAAAACTTGCGCCAATAAAGGCCGCAATTTTTCCCATCGTCAAACAAGAAAAATATATTAAACTTGCAAGAAAAATAGTAGAAGATTTAAAGAAAGATTTCAATGTTACTTATGATAAATCTGGGAGTGTAGGACGACGATATGCAAGAAATGATGAAATTGGAACTCCTTACTGCATTACTATTGATAAAAAGAGTTTAGAAGAAAACACTGTAACAATTCGGTGGAGAGATACAACAGAACAGATTAGAGTAAAAATCAACATCTTAAACCAAATTCTTAAAGAATCGATCAAAGAAGAAAAAAGCATTTTAGATTTCGGTGAAAAAGAAGATACAAGAAAAAAATAAATTATGGCCCAACACTAAAAATCTAATTGTGCAACAATGTGCAGAATCGCAAATCGTTGTGCAAGATGTGCAAACCCAAAAAAAAAACAAGGATTTATAAAGCATTTAAATTTTATTTATAAAGATTACTAAACTTTTATAAATCATAAAAATGGCAAAAAATTTAAAAAGATGCCCTGAATGTAATGGAACTAACTTAATTTATGATGAACAGCGGGGAGAAGTTTTTTGCAATGATTGCGGAACTGTTACAGAAGAAAAAATGGTGGATACTTCTCAAGAATTACAAGGAGCTTTTGAAGATGGAGAGAAAAAAGGTCGTGGAGGAGCACCATTATCTTTACAAAGATTTGATAAAGGATTAACAACAAATGTCGGAGAAATCTCAGACATATATAAATTAAATGCAAGCTCAACCAGGAAATTTTTAAGATTAAAAAAATGGCAGGAAAGAGTTTCAACTTCTATTGAAAGAAATTTAAGACTAGCAATGACTGAATTAAGGAGGGTTGCCTCTTTTTTAAATCTCCCAGAAGTTACAAAGGATGAAGCCTCTAGAATCTATCAGTTTGTTTTACAAAGAGGATTTGTTAGAGGAAGATCTATGGAATCAGTAATTGCCTCTTGCATATATGCTGCATGCAGGAGCTATGATATCCCTAGAACTCTTGATGAAATCTCTGCTGCTTCAGATGTTGAAAGAAAAGAGATTGGAAGAACTTATAGATTTATAATAAGAAAATCTGGGATTAAAATAAAACCTTCGAATCCAAAAGATTACATTCATAGGTTTGCTTCTGTTTTAAAATTATCTTCAAAAACACAAAATGAGGCTTTAAGAATCTTAAAACAAGCAGAAGCTTCTGAATTAACTAGTGGCAGAGGCCCTGCAGGAATTGCTGCTGCTGCACTTTATGTTGCAGCACTTCTAAACAATGAAAAGAAAACTCAAAGAGAAGTTGCAGATGTTGCAGGAATAACTGAAGTAACTATAAGAAACAGATATAAAGAACTTTTAGATAAATTAGAACTTGAAGATAAATTAAAAATAAAAGAAGCTGAATCTAAAAAGAAAAAAGCAAAATCTTAAGATTATTTAAAATAAAACGAATTTCTTCCTCTTAAAATTTTAAAACTTCTTTTTGATATTCTCATCTATTTTAATTCGGCGAATTTTAAATATGTTTTGCTACTTAGACTATTATTCTTAATAAATACTTTTTTAAGTTAAAATATCCTAGCTTTTTTATGCGGAGATACCGAAGCGGTCAAACGGGGTAGCTTTAGGAGCTACTG
>CAYYIN010000008.1:0-11888 GCA_964472025.1 Candidatus Woesearchaeota archaeon
AAAAAAAATATTCTTCAGTTGAAAATTTTGAATTTAATCAAGAATTAATTGATTTAGGCCAGAGCTATATTGATTTAACTGAAGAAATAAATAATTACATCATAGAAAAATATAATTCTAATTGTACTGAAGAGTGCATTGTTCCTATAAGAATTTATTCCGGGGCGGAACAAATTTTAAATTTCTCAGATTTAACTTTTACTTATAATAAACAAGGACTTCCAATTTCTGAATCAAAATTTTATGGAATAGATCAATCAGAAGTATTAATAAATTCAGATTTTCAAAAATTAGATCTTGGGAAAGCTGATTTATTAACTCCTGAAGAGATTGGAAATATTAGTTTAAGATTAATCCTTGATACTCGAGAAATTTTTAAAGAGACTATTGAAATTAAATCTATACCTATTATAAAGAATATAATTCCAAATAATTTCTCTGTTTTAATTCCAACAAAATTTACAGCAATCCTAGAAAACATAAATGAATCTGGATTTAATGAATCTTTTGAAAATTTAGTATATCTTTGGGATTTTGGTGATGAAACAACTACACAAACCACCAATACGAATACAATAAAACATATTTATTCAGAGATAAGGAATTATAACCTTACTTTGAATATTTCAAATGAATATGGGATAGTCAGCAAAACAATTAAAATAACTCCTCTTTCCTCAAAAGAAACTATTAATAATACTCTCTTGGATTATAAAAAGGATTTAGAGAATTTTGAATCAGATATCTCTTTATTAGAAGTTTGGCTCCGAGAAAAAATCAAAGAATTTGTTAATTTTAATATTATTTTATCTGAATTAAATAGATTAAAAGAAGAATATGCTGAAGGATTTATAGATGATAATAAGTCTATAGAAATAATAAGGGATTTAATTAAACTAAAAGTTCCAATTAATTTAAGTAAAATACAATCAACTGAACAAATAAAGTTTTTCCCAGATGAGGGGCAATTAGATTTAAATGCCTTAAAAAGTCTTGGGGCTGGAGAAACAAATTCTTCAAAACAAGAAGTTATTAATGCGATTAATAATTGGATAATAGAAAATATTGATCTTCTTTTAGAGAGTGAAAAATATCAACTTTACTTTAAAGATTTAAATAATTCTGAAAACAATTATTTGGATAATTCTTCATTTTCATCTATTAAATTGACCCTTCAGCCGATTCAAAATTTAGAAGAGATTTATCTTTTATTTAATACTCCTGAAGAAAATTTAAAGTTTAATCAAAATTTTAATATTCAAAACTTTAGTGGGGGCATTGCAATAATTTTTTCAGAATTAAATCAGGAAAAAATTCTTCAATTTTTATATTTAGATAATATTAATTTTTTATTGGATTTTCCAATATTTATTTCTCCAAAATTAAATGATTTAAATTTGGGAATTGCCCCTTCAGGTGTTTGTAATAATAATAATCTTTGCGAAAAGGAATTGGGGGAAAATTATAAGAATTGCCAAGCAGATTGCTACCCTTTATTGCAAACCATTTTCTTACTAATCGGTTTATTTTTCATGGTTTTTATTGTTTATATTTTATTGCAAGAATGGTATAAAAAACATTATGAATCTCATTTATTTCATGATAAAAATAAACTTTTTAATGTAATTAGTTTTATAGATAATTCATTAAAACAAGGTTTAACTAAACAAGAAATATCTAACAAATTAAATAAATTAAAATGGAGCGGAGAACAAATAAATTATGCCTGGAAAAGATTTAATGGAAAAAGAATTGGAATGTGGGAAATTCCTATTTTTAGAGGTCTTGAAAAAATTAAAATAAGAAGAGAACTGGAAAAAAGAAGAAAATTTAAAAGTGAATAAATCTATAACGAATCAGGGAAAATAAAAATGATGATAAAAATACTAAAAAATTTTACTAAAAGAATATTTCAAAAATTATTCAGAAAGAAAAAAGAAATAAGCTTAGGATTTTATGGTCCCCCAAATGCTGGAAAAACAAGCTTAGCAAATAAGATTTGTAAAGATTGGACTGGGGAGGAACTTGGAAAGGTTAGTAAAATCCCTCATGAAACAAGAAAAATTCAATTTAAAGAAAAAGTAGAAATAAAATATAAAGAAAAAAGATTGACTTTTAAATTAGTTGATTCTCCAGGGATTACCACCAAAGTAGATTATGAGACTTTTATGAAATTAAAAATGAAAAAAAAGCAAGCTCAAAAAAGAGCGAAAGAAGCCACTCAAGGGATTGTTGAAGCAATAAAATGGCTAGATGGTATGGATGCTGTTGTTGTGGTTTTAGATGCAACTAAAAACCCTTATGATCAGATTAATATGATTATTGTTGGTAATTTAATCGCAAAAAAAATTCCAATTCTTATTGTAGCAAATAAAATAGATCTAAAAAGGGCAAAGGCAAAAAAGATTGAATCAGCATTCCCAGAATATGAAGTTATAGGAATTTCTGCAAAATATGGAAAAAATTTAAATGGATTTTATGAATCAATCTTTAAACTTGTGAAAAAAATTAAATAAATTAAGATAAAAAATGAAAAAAAAAGAATCTAAAAAAATAAAAAAATTAACCATTCATTTTATGCCCCATAGGGAAATTGCAAAACTGAGTAGTATTGAAAGAATTAAAAAATTATTAAAAATAATTTTAGATAATAAATTAATTGTTCTGCAGGGAAGATTGAATCCTGAAGAAGAAACAAGATTAATTGAAGATACTATGATAATGATAGGCAATATAAAGGGTTTTAAAGGGATTGAACTTGCAGTTATTTCTCCGGAATCAAATGAAAAAAAATTCTTCAAAAAAATAAAACTAAATATCACTAATGTTTTATTAGGTTATAAAGAGGCCCTTACGATTATTGGTCCTGCAACAATTGTTAAAGAAATGAAAAAAGATCCTAAAAAATTAGAGATAATGATGAGATAATTTCTCATTATTAAAATATCTTTAAAATTAAAAGGCTATATTTATCTAAATTTTTAAATCCCCTTAAAATTTCTTCCCATAAACTTTATTAAGTTCTAAAATTTAGTTTTTATATGCCCCATAGATGTACACATTGCGGAAAAATTTATCCAGATGATTCTTCAGAACTATTAAAAGGATGTACCTGTGGATGTAAATTTTTTTATTACATTAAAACAGAAAATATAGAAGCTTCAGAAGAAAAAATAATTGAATTTAATAAGGCTGATAAAATTCAAATTGAGAAAGAGATTAGGGAAATTACCGGATTAGATAAAAAACCAGAAAAACCAATAATATTGGACTTAGAATCTGTTAAGGTTATTGGTCCTGGAAAATTTGAAATAGATCTTGTAAATCTATTTTCAGAAAAAAGGCCTTTGATTTATAAATTAGGAGAGGGAAAATATATTATTGATCTCGCAAATTCTTTTAAAATAGACAATCATAAGGAACTAAAAAGAAATCAAGAAAATCTTTAGGTTTGTTTCTTTAAACAATTCTACTAAACTTTTAAATAATTAAAATTTTTGGAATAAGTATGGATAACTTAAAATTAAAACATTTTAAAGGGGAATTAAGTAAGCAAAAAAAACTTATTTCTTTAAATTCTTTTGACTTTAAAAAAATTAATGAACTTACTAAAATTCTTTGTGAAGATTTAAAGAATAGATTTGAAAAAAATGCTATAAATGCAGAAATCTTTATCGGCGGAAGTTTAGCTAAAAAAACAATTATAAAAAAAGAAAAATATGACATAGATGTTTTTGTGAGATTTGATGAAACTTATTCAGATAAAAAGATTTCTATAATTCTTGGGAAAATTTTAAAGAAAAAAATTTTAGATAAAAAAGCAGAAAAGATTCATGGATCCAGAGATTACTATCAATTAAAAATTGATTCTTTAATTTTTGAAATAATTCCTGTGTTAAAAATTAATAATCCCAATCAAGCAAAAAATATTACAGATTTAAGTTATTTCCATGTAAATTACCTTTTAAAGAAAATAAGAAAAAATGAAAAATTAGTCAAAGAAATTCAAATTACAAAATCTTTTATTGATTCTCAGGATTGTTATGGTGCAGAGAGTTATATCCAAGGATTTTCAGGTTATGCTATTGAATTATTAATTTGCCATTACAAATCTTTTTTAAAATTTATAAAAAAAATTTCAGAAAATAAAGGAGAAAAAATAATTATTGACGATAAAAAATTTTATAAAAATAAAAAACAAATCCTAGAAGAATTAAATGAATCAAAAATAAATGGCCCAATGATTTTAATTGATCCCACATTTAAAGAAAGAAATGCTCTGGCAGGATTAAGCACAAATACTTTTGAAAAATTAAAAAACCAATCAAAATTATTTCTGAAAAATCCTAATAAAAATTATTTCATCAAAAAGAATGAATTAAAGCAGGCCCTAAAAAAATATAAAGAGAAATTAAAGGTCCTTATTGTTAAAACAAATAAACAAAAGGGAGACATTGCTGGTACTAAATTAAAAAAATTCTTTAGAATCTTTATTTTAGAATTGAAAAAAGAATTCAAAATTGAAATTTCTGGATTTAAATATAATGAAAGAAAAAATCTTGCGTATTATTATTTTATTTTAAAAAAGAAAAATCCAGAAATTGCCAAGGGTCCGCCACTAAATAAAAAGATGAATTTTGAAAAATTCAAACAAATCCATCCAGATTTTTTTGTTAAAAAGAATATTTCTTATAGAAAAATAATGCATGAAACAAATTTAAGGGAATTTTTAGAAAATTTTTTGAAAAAACAAAAAATCTTAATTAAAAATATGGATATTAAAAAAATAAAATTAGTGAATTTAATTAATTAATTAGAATTATTTTCCTTTAAATGCCTGATCAAACATAAATACTAATGATGATGTAAAGAAAGGCGTATTCAACCAAACTGCAAGATCTTCTTCAGGAGGAATTCCTTTTGAAATAATAAATAGAATTTGAGCTTTGTCTGCTATGTAAAATCTTGAGTTTATCTCTGTTCTTCTAGCTTTAATTTTTAATTTAAAATTAATCTTTTTTATTTCCTTATCACTTCCAGAAAGTGCAATTTTTAATTTTATATTTTCTTTATTGAATCTTTCGAATAAACACGAAAAAAACCTCATTTTAGATTGAACTTCTTGCGTTGAAGTACAAATTATTACTTCTTTTTTAGCAGATTCTAAAATTTCTTTTATATGACTATAAATAATATTTCCGCCCCTAATTGCTCCAGAAATTTCTTCATGCCTTACCGGAACAATACCAACTGTATAAAGTTGTTCAAGTTCTTTATAAGTTTCAGATTTTTTTAATTTTGAAAGGATGTCTACTTTCTCATTTGCATTTCTTAAAGCATTAAATTTTAATTTTTCAAGAATTATTTTAGGTTTAACTACAATATATTTGACTGGTTTTCCTAATCTCATTAAGGCAAACCCTCTTTTCTCTAAACCCTCTAGAACATCATAAGTCCTGCTTCTTGGAACCCCAGAAATTTCTGCGATTTCCCCAGCACTTGCAACCCCTTTTCCAAGTAAAGCTAACCAAACTTTGGTTTCATAAATATTTAAATCAAAATATCCTTTTATTTGTTTTATTAATTCGTTTTGAATCATCATATAAGCTTTTTATTTAATAAATTAATTACTGCTGAGGGGTTTATAAACCTTGGGGTTTGTTGTTACTAAGGAATTCTTACAAACATAAAACTTTATAAATCCACGAAACCTTTTAAAAAAATAAATATTACTCCCAATAAAATGCACCCAGATAAATCTTTAAAAATTTTGCTAATATTTTTGTTGGGATTTCTTAGTGCAAATATTATTAATTTTTATTTTATCTCTGAATTAGAAATCCCTTATTCTTCTAATAAACTTTCTTTAAACAAAATTGCAATGTCTTCAGATTTCATAAATCCAAATCAAATAGAAATATTTTCAGATAGGATAGTTATTTATGTAAATAATGCTAGTCTGGGATATTATGCTCCAACCAAAAGTATGTTACCAATTTTAGATTCAAAAACAAATGGTATACGAATTAAGCCGAATTCTGAAGAAGAGATTAATATAGGGGATATAATCACATTTAAACAAGGGAATTATTTGATTATCCATAGAGTTATTGAAAAATCTTTGGATAAAAACGGAATTTATTTTATTACAAAAGGAGATAATAATGATCTCCCAGATAAAAAAATAAGATTCAAAGATATAGAATATATCACTATTGGTGTTCTTTGGTAAATTTAAATGAAGATTAAAAAACTAAAGTATTTTTAATGAATTTAAAATAAAAATTAAAATTATTCCAAGATAAATCCCAATTGTTAAAAAAGGCATTGCTGGATAAAATTTTTGTTTTTTTGCCATGGTAAATAAACCAAATAAAGAAAGCCCTGAAAAAAGAAGAATTATTAATGCCGGGATCAATCCAAATTCTCTATAAAAAATTCCTGAGCAAATCATTGGAAGAATAATATCCCCACCTCCAAGAATTGCTAAATTTGCCTTAATTTTTGATTTTTTTAGTTTCTTTTCTAAAAAACTTTTTGATTTTTCTTTATATTTCATTTTTAATCTTTTAAGTTTTTTTCTTTCTTTTTTACTTATATAAGGAACAAAAAATCCTGTAAAAATTTTTAGATTATTTATCTGATATTTTGCCATTTTTTGCATTATTTTTGAATACCAAACTGCCCAAATATCATAAAGGGAGATAATCAAAAGAAGAATTATAATGCTTAAGACCCCTAAAATTGGAATAAAAATTGCTGCGATTCCAGGATAAATCAATAATTCTACGGAATTATGTAAAATTAAATTCCTTTTGAAAATTTTGAAATAAGAAATTATCAAGGAAATAACTAATAATAAAATTCCTAGATTAAGGTTTATTAATTTAATAAAACCAACATTCAAAGTTACGCTTATTGCAATTCCTGTAACAATAAAAAACCAAATTTTAATAAATTTTTTTGCTTTAGTTTTAGTTAATATAAAAAACAATAAAAAAACAAAAATAATTGGGAAAAGAATATTAAAAAAAAAGGAATTAAGAGAAATTTCTTTAGGAATTTCTTGATGATCCATTTCCATACCTAAGGGAAGTTTATTTTCTGAAGAATTATAAAAACTAACCACAAATAAACCAATAAATTGGGTTATTAAAAATAAAGATAATAAAATAAATATGATTTTAGAATTGTGTTTCATTTTAATCTCATTTTAATCTCAATGTTTCTAAATTCTTTGGAACATTTGTTTCAATATGATATAATTTGTAAAGACTTGATGCTAAATCTAAACATTTTGATTGCTCCCCATGATTTATAATTATTTTATTGGGTCTTGGTTGAATTCTGCTTATAAATCTTAATAATTCGTTTCTGCCAGCATGTGCAGTCAACCCAGAAATAGAAATTATATTGCATTTAACTTCTACAAATTCTTCTTTTCCATCAATAATCATTTTAACTTTTTTGATTCCATCTTGAACTTGTCTACCTAAGGAACCAACCCCCTGATAACAAACAAAACAAACTTTATTATTTTCATTTGTTGCAAAATGTCTAAAATATTCTACAGAAGCCCCTCCGACTAACATTCCAGAAGTGGCAAGTACAATACAAGGGCCACCCTCAATAACCTTTTTTCTTTCACTTCCAGATCCAACTCTTTTGAAAACTTCTGAAATAAAGGGGTTATTCTCTTGAAAAATCTCTTTTCTTATAAAAGGATTTAAAAATTCTGGATAAGCTGTATGGATTCCATTAATATCCCAAATCATCCCATCTATATAAATTGGAATTTTTTGCAATTTCCCTTGGTTCATTGCTTCTTCCAAAATCAGCATTGTTTCCTGAGCCCTGCCCAAACCTAATTCAGGTATCAAAATTTTTCCTTTTTTATTAATAGTCTCTGTTATTGTACTAATTAGTTCATCTTCAGACTCTTCTCTTCTAGGAAGAACATCTTGCCCACTGCCATAAGTAGATTCTAAAATTAAGGTCTCTAATCTTTGGAAATTAATTACTGCTCTATCTAATAATTTAGTTTTTAAACATTTTAAATCCCCACTATAAAGAATATTGTGTGCCCCATTCCCAATATTTAAATGAGTCATTGCACTCCCCAAGGCATGGCCTGCATTATAAAGAGTTATTCTAATATCTGGAGCAATATCTGTAACCTCATTATAATTTAAACAAATTGTATGCTTTACCATTTCTTTTACATCTGTTGATGAAAATAAAGGTGCTGCTGCTTGTTTATATGCAACCCCAATAAAATCTAAAGCAAGAAGAACTGCGATGTCTCTTGTGGGGGCAGTCATATAAACCGGCCCTCTATAACCCATTTTAAATAAATAGGGGATTAATCCTGAATGATCTAAATGTGCATGAGATAAAATAATTGCATCTAATTCATTTAATTTAAATTCTGCAACATCTAAATATGGAAATTTAGATTTTCCTTTTGATGCTACATCTACCCCACAATCTAAAAGAACTTTTGTTTGAGGTGTTTGTAAAAGAATACAACTTCTTCCCACTTGTCTCCCACCCCCAAGCATACTAATCCTTATCCATTCATCTACTTTTTCAGGATTCCAAGATTTGTATATTTTCTTTCCAATAGAATTTAAAAATTTTTTTCTTGTATTATTGTTCTGATATAATACATTTCGAATACTTTCTGTGATTTTACTTTTAATTGCAGGACTTCTTTGAACAATTGGTGTCCAAAAAGATTTATTCCTTATTTCTTTTAATAAAAGCCCAGCTTTTCCAATAACTAACCCGGGTTTTTTTGCTTCGATAACTAAGATGCTCCTTTGAGAATCAAATAAAATTTCTTCAAATTCTGCTTCCTTGGGAATTATTTCCCTTATAATTTCTTCAGTTTGTTTTTGATCTTTCAAGATTTCTGGGTCTGCTCTTAATTCTATTCTTTTTTTAAATTGATTTACTAATTCTTTTATTTTCCCTTGATTATCTCTAAAAAAATTTATATTATTTGTATACAAAACAATATTTGCCCCTTCAAAATTTGCATTTACAATAAATTCTTTTAATCTATCTTTTATATCTTTTAGAATGTCCATATTGATTTAATAATTATTTATCACAAATTGAATAAATTGAATTTAATTTTAATAATTTTAATTTAACTTTTAAAAATTATCTTTATATTCTGGTAAAATTTTTTGCTTTATTACTTGCTTTATTCCTTCTTTTGTTATTTGAAACACATCAATTCCATACCCACTTCCAACATCTCTTTGAGTAGAAGATTTTAGAGCTTCTATTGCTAATTTAATTCCTTCTTTTACTTTAATATCTTCTTTATAACCTCTTTCTAATAGGCCTAAAACATAAGGCATTCCACTACCAAAACTAGCATCATA
Organism: Candidatus Woesearchaeota archaeon; assembly: GCA_964472025.1. Classification (GTDB taxonomy): domain Archaea; phylum Nanobdellota; class Nanobdellia; order Pacearchaeales; family GW2011-AR1; genus ARS1285. Next base: position 9,396 of record CAYYIN010000008.1, read on the forward strand.
ATCTTCAACCTTATAAACTCCGCCGGCAGGTTCAATACTATATAATTCAAAACTTTTATCCTTATTAAATCCTGCAATTAATGTTCCCACAATTGAAGGGATTATGCTTGGTTGCCTAATATTTTTAAAAGTAATCATTGCAACCAAATTTGCTGCTTCCTTTACCGAAGGTCTTCTTTTACTTTTTAACTCTTTTAATCGAAGCTCTGCATTAATTAACTTAGTCAACATTAATGCATCTGCAACACCTCCAGTCCAAGAAACAACTAAATAATCATTTATCTGATTAACTTTCTGAAAATTTTTTTGCATGACAATGCTTCCACCACCAGTAACTTGTCTATCTCCTGCCATAATAATTCCATCTTTACAGGTTATTCCCAGAATCGTTGTTCCAGTTCTTAAAATATTTTTTTCAATTTTATTATCCATTTTGAAATTCCTTGATAAAAACCATTAATATTAATTAAACATTAGAATTTACAAAAATATATCGATTTAAAGGTTTATAAAGTTTTTGAAAATCAAGAACAATTACACAAATATTAATCCGACAATTTATCTTGCATCTTTTTAGTAATATTTTCAGTTTTTAACAACCATCATCTTCATTAAATTGACTAATCTTCTTGATTTCATTTATTTCATTGATTTCATTTATTTCGCTGACCCCTTGAAATTTGTTAACTCTAATGATATTCTCTACAAAATCCTCGATTTTTTGTTCATGGCTTACAAGAATTAATTGCTCAACATTTAATTGATTTAAAACATCCCCCATTTTATGTAATTGATTTTCTGAAAAACCATCTGTTGGTTCATCCAGAATAACTAAATTTTTTGTTTTAATATTACTTAATAATGAATTGATTATTTGATTTAATGCCAGACGATATGCTAATGCAATTGCAGTTCTTTCTCCTCCAGATAAAAAAGAATAATCTAATCCATAATCTTGTTGTTCAATAATCGGGCAAAAATCTTCATCTAATCTTGTTGAAAGAGAATCAGAAACTAAAATTGAAAACCATTTTGAAAAAACCTTGGCAAATTCTATCCTAAGTGTTACCATAACTTGTTTCTCTGTAAATAAAATAAGGTCTAAAAATTTTTCAGAAATCCAGTATTCTATTTCCCTTATTTGTTCTGTCTTCTTTTTTAATAATTCTTTTTTTCCTATTTCTTTTTGTTTTTCTTGAATTTGCTGTTCTGAAAATTGAATTTCTTTATTAATTTCTACTTCTTTTATAATCTCAGCCCTCTCAACTATTTTTGCATCATCTAATTCTATTTTAAAATTTTCATAAATTAAATCATATTTCTGATAATCTTTTATAGATTCTTCAATGGTCTGTAGATGCCCTTTTAAAATGCTTAAATCTTTTTCTAAAAAAGTCTTTTGTTCTTCTAATTCAATAATCCTTTGCTGTTTTTCTTTTGAATTTTCTAGTTTAACTTTTAAAAGATCTAGCTGTGATTTTTTCTCCTGAAACTCTTGCAACATTCTTTTAACCATGAGAATATTTTCATTTAATTGATTTTTTTTCATGGAGAATTCATTTACTTCTTTTTGAAGGTTTTGTATCTCTTTATTTGCTTTATCTAAAATATTTTCTTTATAATTTTCAGAAACCTCTTGTAAACAAGTCGGACATTTTTCTAAATTAAAAATTTTACTTTTTAAAGATTCAGTTTCTTCTATTTTAGATTTTTTAAAATTTATCTTTGTACTTACTTGAATATATTCTTTTTGTAATTCTGATTCTTTATTTTTTTGAAACTCAATTCTTTGATTCAAAGAAGCCAATTCCTCATTACTAAAAAACCCCCCACTAATTTCTTGGAATTGCAATTCTAAACTTTTTATATTTGAATTCAAATTAGCTTTTTGTTGCTCTTTTTCAGAAATGATTAATCTTGATTTTGATTCCTCATTTTCCAGAGATTTTTTTTCATCTATTTTTTCAAGTGCTTCTTTTAAATTCTCTTCTTTAGATATCCTAAACTCCATTGCTTGCTTTGATTTTTCTGTTAAATCTTTTTGCATAACTTTTAAGTTTTTTAATTCTTTTCTCTTTTCTTGCAAAGATTTTTTCCACTCCTCTAAATCATAAATTAATCCTTCATTAATTCTAATTTTTTCCTTTAATTTAGAAATTAAAATAAAAGTATTTTCTTCTATTCTTTTATATTTATCAATTCCGAAAACATATCTTAGTGTATTAAATCTAAGATCCCTTGGTTCTAGAATTATTTGCTTCATTTCTTCTTGAGGAGTATACACTGTAAATTTATAAAGAAGATTTATTTTTTTAGAAAATTCTAAGGGATAATTCAATAATTTCAATACTCGATCTTTAATCTCGCTTATACTTCCTTCAAATTTTTCACCATCAATTGTGATTGCAGTATAATCTTGAGAAACTGAATTTTTTTTTCTTTTTAAAGTTCTTTCAATAATTATTTCTTTTTTTTCTACTTCAAACTCTAAAA
>CAYYIN010000008.1:11988-14009 GCA_964472025.1 Candidatus Woesearchaeota archaeon
CTTTTTAAAGTTCTTTCAATAATTATTTCTTTTTTTTCTACTTCAAACTCTAAAATAACCCTTCCCTGGTCTTCTTGACTCCTTAAAAGAGAAATCCCTTTCTGCCCGGGTTGTAATCCAAATAATCCAAATTCAATTGCTAAAAGAATTGTTGTTTTTCCAGACCCTATATCCCCTGAAAGTAAAGTAGAACCTTTTTTGAAACTAATTTCCTGTTCTTTAAAACTTCTAAGATTTTTAATGAATAATTTTTTTAAAATCATTTTGTATTTTAATTAAAAAGGTTTATTCCTAAAATTTTATTTAATTCTGCTAGCAATCTAGATTCGAAAATCTTGGTTTGTTCTCCTTCCTGTTTTTCTAAATTCAAGGAATTAATCAAAGAGGGAATCAATTTATTCAAATCTGAAGGATTTTCTTTTTCATATCTTTCAATCAAAATCTCTTCTACTTTTTCCATTTCTTTTTCAGGAATTTCAATTTTTAATTCTCTTTCTTGATTCTTTAATTTTGAAGTATTTTTTAAAAAACAATATGCCCCGGCCTTTTCTAAATATAATTCTATTTTTTGAAATTTAATGTCTGACGTTTTCCCTTTTATCAAATCTCCAAAAATTCTAAGTAAAACAATTTTATCTTTTAAATCTCTTTTTTCTAATTCTAAAATTATTTTTTCGGTTCCAATCAAAGCATTTTCTAATTTTATTTTAATATTTTCGACCCCCTTTAATTTAATTTCTTTTTTTGTTATTTTAGTATACCCTTCTACATCAACAATATAAAAACTTCCAAATTTTAATTCTTCAAGTTCTTTAAAATTATTTGGGAAAAGTGGACCCCCATAAATCACTGGGATATTGTTTATTTCTTTTTCAAAATCCATATGGATATGCCCCAGGGCATAATAATCTGCTTTAGGAAGTTCATTTAAATTCACAGAGTCTATTGGCAAGGTGCCTACAACATCTTTTATAGTGGTATGAAGCATTAAGATTCTGAAATGATCCTCATATGGTTCCTTTATTTTTATTCTTTTTATTTCCTTAACTTCTATACCTGCCTTTTTTCCAGGATACCCATAAATATAACAAGAATCATGGATTATCGGTTTTAAAAAAATTTCATCTGCTACTTCTTCATATTCACAAATTTCGCAAAATCCTGCTTTTTCTAAAACATCTAAAAAAGTTTTCCCAGAAACAGAATAATCATGACTTCCTGCAATAAGATATATCTTAATACCTGCATCCTTTAATTTCCTAAATTCTGCGAAAGTTTCTTTCAAAACCATTATAGAAGGAAATGCTGAATCAAATAAATCCCCACTAAAAAGAATAAAATCTAATTTTTCTTGAATACAAATATTTATTGCTATTTTAAAAGATTCTGAATTAAGTTCTTGCAATTCTGGTTGTCTCCAACCCCCTAAATGGCTATCTGCTAAATGTGCGAATTTCATTTTAATTTTAAACTAATCTTAAAAATAGATGAATAAATTATATAAAAATGATTGTTATAAAAAATAAATATTAAAAAAACAACTAGGGCCTTTTATCTATATTATTTATTGACTTTTTACAACAAATATAAACAAATAAAGATTCAAAAAATAACTCTTTTTTATTCATTTGTTGAATTTCATATCCTAAGTCTTTTGCTTTTTTAATGATAATCTTTGGATGGGTTAAAGAAGAAATTAAAAAAATAATTTGCCCAGAATCATTTAAATGATTTTTAGATTGTTCTAAAAATTTTAGAATAAGTTCGTAACCTTTTTTTCCACCAGTAGTAGATATTTTAGAACCTAAAGGTTCTCTTTTATCTTCTGGGAGATATGGCGGATTAAAAAGAATTAAATCAAATTTTCCTTGAATTTTTTCGAATAAATTGCTTTTTATGGATTTAAATTTTTTTTTAATTAAACACTTTATTGCTTCCTCATTAATATCTGAAGTTAAAATATCTTTAAATCCTTGTTTTCTACAAATTTCTGCTTGAATCCCAGAACCACTTCCCAAATC
>CAYYIN010000009.1:0-12919 GCA_964472025.1 Candidatus Woesearchaeota archaeon
ATTTTGCCATTTTTTATAGTGTAAATATCAGAAAATCTAGAATTGAGAATTTCTACAAACAATCTCAATGTTTTTAATGAATCTTCTTTTAGATCCCCCTATATCTCTTGGATGAATATATTTATTTCAGATAGTGTTTTTAAGTAATTTATCATAAGATTCTAATGTTATCACTTTAGATTTTTTCTTTAGAAACCTCTAATTTAATTAAAAATTAAAATTCCTATTAATATGGCTAAAATCCATATGATTGAGAAGGTTATTGATACCATTTTTACCTCTTTTTTTTATGATTAAGTAATTAACTGTTTAAATTATATAAATGCTTTTAGAAATTTACCTTATCACTTTAAAACCCTTAATCAAATGAAGTCTTTTTTTAATTGAATTATAAATGTTTTCAAATTCTTCTGTTTTTAATTCAATGATTCCAGAACTATTCTTTCCTTTAAAACATAAAGAAACCGATTCTTCATTTGGATTTAAAAATTCTTCATTTATCAGAACTTCTTTTATTTCTCCAGAGGTCTCTACTTTTGTAATTCCATCTTCATTTATTCGTTTAATCCTTATTTTCATAATTCTAATTATATAAGGTAATTTAAAGTATTTTTTATACTCTAAAATATATAACGAAAAATTACAAAAGATTACAAATTATTTTTTAATTTCAAAAGGCTCTTTTAAAACTATAAAATCTTTCTATATTTTTATTAATACGAATTCTTAATAATACTAATTCTTAACTTTTGAATAGAGCAATGCCCCTACAAAAACTTTTTAAAGTATTTTTTTTTATGGACTCTATCTTATTTATCTTATTTATTTATCTTATTTAATTTATTTAAGATTTACATTAAGGTTCCATAGCTCAGCCAGGTTAGAGCACCGGCCTTTTAAGCCGGGTGTCGGGGGTTCAAATCCCCCTGGGACCATATTTTTTTATTAATTGAATAGGCTTATCTCAAATAAATATTATTTCTTATATTAAAGTTTAAAAAGCCATTGACCCATTTCTTTCTATGAATAATAAATTAAATTATGAAAAAAAGATTGCAGAAGAAATAGGAAACGCATTATCTTATTTAGGATTAAAAAAAGAACCCAAGGAGATTTTAGATACACTTACTTGTCCTCCTTCCCTAGAATTTGGGGATTATTCCTTCCCTTGTTTTTCATTAGCAAAAGAACTAAAGGAAAATCCAATCAAAATTTCAGAAAAAATACTTAAAATTGTTCAGAAGAATCCTGCAAAATCTGGAATAATAAAAAAAATTGAAATAAAAGGTGCTTATCTAAATTTTTACATTAATCGAAAAGATTATGTGGAAGAGATTTTAGAAAATATTTTAGAGGAAGGCTTAGAATACGGGAAAGAACCAAAAAAAAATAATAGAATTGTTATAGAATTCCCTGCACCAAATACCAATAAACCACTTCATTTAGGTCATGTAAGAAATATGACAATTGGAGAAAGTATGTCTAGAATATTGGAATATACTGGAAATACAATAATTCGTGTTAATATGAATAATGATCGAGGAGTTCATATCTGCAAGTCTATGTTAGCTTATGAAAAATGGGGTAAAAATAAATCTCCAGATAAAAAAAGTGATCATTTTGTTGGTGATTTTTATGTTTTATTTAATGAAAAATTTAAACAAGACCCATCATTAGATGATGCAGTTAAAGAAATGTTAAAAAAATGGGAAGCGGGAGATCCTAAAACAAGGGCTTTATGGAAAAAAATGAATAAATGGGCTTTGGAAGGGTTTAGAGAAACTTATAAAATTTATGGCATAACTCATGATAAAGAATATTTTGAAAGTGATTATTATATGAAAGGAAAAGAATTAGTTGAAGAAGGACTTAAAAAAGGAATATTTCAAAAAAGAAAAGATGGGGCTGTAATAATTGATTTGAAAGATAAGGGATTAGATGAAAAAGTTGTCTTAAGGGCTGATGGGACTTCTGTATATATTACTCAAGATCTTTATCTTGCTAAATTAAAGGATAAAGATTTTAATGTTAATGGCTCTATCTATGTTGTTGGAAACGAGCAAAAATATCATTTCCAAGTTTTATTCGAAATATTTAAAAAAATGGGCCTCTCTTTTGCTGATTCCTCCCATCACTTAGCTTATGGAATGGTAGAATTACCTGAAGGAAAAATGAAATCAAGAGAAGGCACTGTTGTTGATGCAGATGATTTATTATTAGAATTAAAGAATCTTGTTAAAGAACAAATGATAGAACACGGGAATAAATTAACTGAAGAAGAGCTTGAAGAAAAAAGCTTAAAGATTGCTTTAGGTTCAATAAAATATTCTTTATTAAAAACAGATATTTTTGGAAATATGATTTTTGATCCAAAAAAATCAATTGAATTTGAAGGAAATACTGGAACATATTTGCAATATTCTTATGCTAGAGCAAATTCTATTCTGAGAAAGGCACCAAATATAGAAGCTAAACTAAATATTTTAGAGGATCCAAATATCAAAGAAGTAGGGCTTGTTAAAAAACTTGAAAGTTTTCAAAAAGTTGTTGGAAAATCTGCTAAGACCTTAAATCCTTCAATATTGGCCCATTATTCTTATGACCTTGCAAGATTATTTAATGAATATTATCATGCATATAAAATAATTGGCTCGGATCAAGAATCATTCAGATTAAATTTGATTAAAGCATTTAAAATAGTATTTAAAAATTCAATTAATTTATTAGGAATAGATGAATTGAATACAATGTAATCTTATTTAAAAAAATTTAAATTAATTTCTCATTACTTATTCTCTAAATAATACCTGGGTAGTGCAATGGTGTCCACCATACATATTATTAATCTCCCTATAGGGAACATTTAGCCAAGTGACTAAATTTTTTATTTCTTTGCCATTTTTATTATCTTTTAAGATTCCGGTGATGGTTTCTCTCCCAAGATTTAAAAAATTTAGATTATATTTTAACTGCATACTCTTAGGGATCCCAATTATCCTCACTCCTTTTTCTTCTAAATATTGATTAAAGGGCATATTCTTTGTTTTTTTATCTAGTTTATATTTTCCACCTTCTTTGTACCATCTTTCAATCAAGGGGATTCTCCCTTTTTCTAATCTATCTCCCAACATTACTACTAAATCTTTTTTAAGAACATTAAAATAAGTATCTAAATGCATTGTTGATTGATCAGAAACTTTATCTTTAACTAAAATAACTTCTTCTGTTCCAAAAACATTATTTTCTAATAATTGCATAGCTCCATCATATCCTGTTCTGCTTCCAAGGCCTAAAAGACAAAACTTATCCATTGGATAAAAATCCCCGCCCTCCAAATAACTTTCATTATTTCTCTTTTTTACATTATAAATAGGATTTATTCCTAAAGACTCTAAAACAACCCGCATTATATCAACTTCAATTTCTCTTTGATGGGACCTCATTCTTGATAAAACAATTCCTTTTTTTGTGGTAATCATTTGATCTCTAGTGAACAAAAGATTTCCAATTGGCCTATAAATTCTTATTGCATCTTCGCATAATCCATTTTTGTCATCCCCGCTCCAGCTTATATTTGGATTCAACAGAATAATATTTACTAATTGGTCCCTACCGCAATTATTAATTGTTTCATCTTTTATTTTTTCTTGATCATATTTATTAATTTTTCTTTTAGCATATTTTAATTGCATTTTTGCTAATTCTCTTAACTTATTAATGTCTGTTTTCTTTCTTAGAACATCTCTGACTAAAATAACCTCAATCCCTTCTTTTTTCAAAATATTCACAAAAAATTGATGCTGTTTTTTTGCATCATCAACATTCACTGATCTTTCATAAAGGGCGCTAGGGTAGTGATGGGCCATTAATTCTGCTTCTAAACCTGGTTCATGCATCAGAATAGTTTTTGCTTTATGCCATTCTGCTTTGACACCGGTTTTATATTTTTTCATTATTCTTTTAATAAAATTATCTTTTTAAATAATCTGGTTTTTATATAACTTTTTAAATTATTATTTCTGTAGATTATTATGCTTTAGCGATTAAATTGAATAGAGAAATTGCCTTTTAATCAATAGATTGCAAATTCCATTCAATCAAAGGCATCTGGGCGTGTAGTTTAATGGATAGAACAACAGGTTTCGGCCCTGTAGATGGGGGTTCAATTCCCTCCATGCTCATTATAAAAATGAAAAAAATTAAAATTTATTTTAATGAAATAAAAAATTTTGAAGCACCGAAAAAAGAAGATCTCACAAGGGAAATTTTAAATAAATTTTCTTTAATAGAAAAAAAAATTAAAATAATTTCAAAAAAAGAACTGTTTATTTTAAATGCTTTAATTTTAAATAAAGTAAATGAAATCCAAATAAAAAGAAAAGAGAGAGATTATAGTAATTATTTATTCTTTTCATATGATAAATTAAAAAATAAAATTTCAAAAGAATTAAAACAAAGAAAAAGAAAGAAAATTCCTAATCTATTAAAAAAAGAAGAGATATTAAAAAAAATTATATTTGATTCTTCGAAAAATAATCATTGTAATTTCCCGGATACTATAAATGAATATTTGAAATTAGCTGGAGAAGAGAAGATTATTATGGGTGCCCCAAAATTATTTAATGAGGGCAGATTTCCAATAATTTATTATTCAAATGAAAAGGCCTTGAAAAATATTCAAAAATTAAAAAAGACTAAAATTGTTTCTGGCCATTGCCTTATTGGTTTAGATCCAAATCAAAATAAATTAGATCAGATTAATGCGGCCTTATCTAATGGGCTTCCATTACATGATTTAATAATTTATGATAATCTTAAAAAGATTTCGAAATTTTTAGAAAAAAAAATCAAGATCGAAGGAATAATAATTAATTTGGATACATATTATTATAAAATTAAACTTTTAGAAATTTTAAGGGATTATCCATTAGAATCTAAAAATACGAATGGGATTATAGAACACCTCGCAGAAGACCATAAAAAAACAATAAAAAAGATATTTCCAAAAGCCACATTGGTTAAATCAGATTCAAAAGAGGATTTAAAAAAATTAATGGAAATAGTCAATGGCGGTTTATTAGATTTTATAATTAAGAATATTAAAGAATATATGGGACATGATTTGAAAAAAAATAAAGAAATGGCAAGGGCTCTTGCAGTAACTTCTGCCACATATATTTCACCAATTATTGAGGACAATCTCCCAATATTAGTAATAGAATCTGCTTTGAACACAGAAAATCCTGCGAAAATTTGTCAGAAATATCTAAAAAAAATTGGGAAAGGTGATATGCTGACTTTTCTTTCATTATTTCCATTACCAGATACAAAAACGAGTCATGGCTGTATGTATTATGGAAATTCAAATACCAGTAAAATATTTTTAAGAAATACTAAGGAAGAAATTAAAGATAAATTAGAAAATTGTAATACAGATTTTAAAAATCCGAAAAATTGCTTTATCATTAATTATCATCTTTCTCGAGGAAAGCAGATCCCAAAAGAATGCAACAATGAATTTTGTAAAATCCACGTCTTAAAATTAAAAGAGGATATTTTCAATTTTTTAGATAAATATAAATAATATTATTCCATCTTTTCTTATGCGTAAATTATTTAATATAAAAAAAAATCTTGGAGACAAAATTATAAATGTTTTTAATACCCATACTGGCGGAGAACCAACTAGGATTTTATTTGGAGACCAATTATCTTTAAAAGGGAAAACTATAGGGGAAAAAAGGGATTCTTTTAAAAAAAAATATGATTGGATAAGAAAAATTCTTATGAGAGAACCAAGAGGCCATAAAAATATGTTTGGCGCAATTATTTTAAAATCAAAAAAAAAGGATTTTGCGATTTTTTTTATGGATAATGAAGGTTATCTTGACATGTGTGGCCATGCAATCATTGGAATTTCTGTTTTATTAAATCAAATTGGGAAATTAAAGGATAAAAAGAATATCTATTATGAAACCCCTGCCGGGAAAATTGGTGTAAGACTTCATAAAAACAAAAATAAAATTACAATAATTAATTTCATATCATACTTACTTTTTGCAAATTTTAATATAAATACTTCTAAAGGAAAAATTAAAGGAGACCTCTGTTATTCTGGAAATTATGTCTTTATTGTGAAATCAAATAAAAAATTATTGATAAAAACCCTTATTTCCTACGGATTAGAAATTAAAGAGAAAATAAATAATTTAAGATTATATGATTCTATAAAAAAAAGATACTTTAAAATTTCTTTAGTGGAATTTTTTCATCAAGAAAAACCCCAAGTTTATTCTAATTTTGTTGTTTTTGGTTCTGGACAATTAGATAGGTCTCCTTGTGGAACTGGAAGTTGCTCTAAATTAGCACAGTTGTATTCTCATAATAAATTAAAAGTTGGTAAAAGAATCTTAGTAAAATCCCCTATTGGTTCTTTATTTAGCGCAAAAATCATTGAAGTTAAAAAGATTGCAAAAACAGATTTATTAAGTTCTGAAATTACGGGGAGTGCATTTATAACCTCTATTCAAAAAATGTATTTAGAAAAAAAAGATATTTTTCAGAAAGGATTCATAATTTAAAAGAACAATCTTTATAAATTAAATATTATTTTTAATTTTGTAAAAAATCAAATTTATTTGCCCTGGTAGCTCAACTGGATAGAGCGATTGCCTTCTAAGCAATAGGTTGTGGGTTCAAGTCCTGCCCAGGGCATTTCTTAAATTTTAAACTTTATCTTAATTACATAAAGGCCCTAATTATCTTTTATGCGATTTTATTATAAATTAAATTTTATTCTTTACAAAATTTCCCTTTCCTGCAGAAGTTTTTTTAACAAATAATAATGGAAAAATTATATCACTTAAACAACAAGGTAATAAAACAGAAAGAAACAAAAAAATAAAAATAACCATTATTAAAAAAGGATTGATTACTACCCCGAGAGCCATAATAATATGAAATAATGATGCCCAAGTACTTAGTAAAACATGACCGGCATGAGGAATTTTAGTTTTAGGATAAAAATAAGCAACAATTATACCTAAAAATGCTAAAGAATTTACTAACCAAAATTTTTCAATAAAACCAATATGAATTCCTTTATTTGGAAGATTAAGTAGTAATTCACCGAGATAAGGGATAATAGAATCACTTATTGTCGCAATTCCAATAGAACCAATATAACCAATTAAAATTAAGATTATTAAATTTGGCTTTTTCTTATAAATTTTATATATTGCTGTTGTCGCAAGTGCACTTAAAAAAACATGAATTGGATGAAGGATATAAAAAATATTGTGCGCTGCTCCTAAAGGAATTTTATAGAAAAAAAACATAATAATTATTCCGGTTATTGCTCCAAAAATAGTAAATGGTGCATGGTCTTTCAATTCTCTAATTATATTTTTATTCATTTTGTTTTTTAATTGAATTTTAAATTTATTTAAAGAAAACTGAGATATAAATCTATTCTTTAACTTATTATTTTTATTATTATCTGTTAAAAAAATTTCTTACAAAAAAATTTATGATAAACTCCTTTAAATTATCCTTAATTAATTTTAATTAATCTTTTGGATAATTTCTCGAACTTTTTTTCCACTTGTTTCTTCTTTAAATTCAATTCCTTTTTCTTTTAAGGCAGAAAGCATATTCCCGCCAATTTTTCCTGCAATTACTAAGTCAATTTTTTTATTGGCTAACATATATGCTACAGAAAAACCTGCTCCACCACTGCCTTTTGCAAAAGGATTTTTAATTGATTCTATATGCGTTTTATTTTCAAAAATAAGATAATAAGGTGCTCTTCCACCTTTTTGGCTCATTTCTGAATCTTCATCTTTTCCTTCTGATGCTATCGCTATTTTCATTTTTTACCTCCAATAATTTATTTATTACCATACCTTGAATAACTGAAATAATAATCATAACAAAAGATAAAATTATAATATATTTCCATCCAAAATAAAAAAAAGCAATTGGTAATAATGGAATTTTAATTGCTCGGTTATATAAAAAACAGGCAATAAGCCCGTAACTTAATCCTTTGTTTTTTAAATCTGCTAAAAGAGGATACCACATATAAATTGGTCCAGTGGATAAAATTCCTCCAAGGATTATGAAAAACCATTTTTTAATTCCTTTTTCTTTTAAATGTTTCATTATTATTTTTGGGGTTACAAAATAATTTGTTAAGGCCATCAAAACAAAAACAAGAATAAAAATTGGGATTATTTTTAAAAAGATATTATAAAAGAAATTTGTACTTGAAGAAAATAAATCTTGCTTAAAAATAAATAAGAGAAAATAAATTAAAATTATAATTATTAAAAAATACCAAGACCCAGAGATTTGTTTTAACTTATTTTTTATTTTCATATTAAATCATTTCTAATAATAATACTGTAATTATAGCTACAATAATAGCTAAAAAGATTGCAGTAATATTTCTTAACAAAGCAAATTTTTTTCCTAAAATTACAGATTCTGCAGGAATTTGTATAACACCAACAGTAACCCAAGCCACTAAAAAAGCAGTAACAGCCAATAAACTAATTCCTTGCTTTAATAATTCTCCCCCAAAAATATAACTAGTTATAGGATTTCCTGCAGAAATACTTCCAATTAAACTTCCAATAAAAGAATTCAAAAACATATTTTTACTAAAAATTGTCGTGTAAAAGGATTTTGGGATTAATACTGAAATTAAACTTATAAGTAAAATTGTTCCAAAAATCATAGGTAAAGCCTTCAATAATCCTTTCCCTGCTTTTGTTATAGCATCTTTTATCTTTCTTTTTATATTTTCTTTTATTTTTTTCATTTTATTCTTTTTTTAGTTTTTATAATTTAGTTATCTTTTATTAAGTTTTAATGACCACAATTTAAATTTAATTCATCAAGGCTATTAATATTTTCAATAACTTCTTTTACGATATTATAATTTCCAGTTTTAAGGTTTACTTTTTTTTCATTAAATAATTTTATCGCTCTCTGCCCCATACCCAATGAAAAGATAATATCTGGATTAAATTTCATAATTTGATCAACAGGATTAAGATTTATGCTTGAATGAACTAATTTGTTTTTTACTATTTTCATTTTTTTTATATCTGTATTGTAAATTGCAAAATAAGAACAATGTCCAAAGTGTTCGCTAAGTTTAGAATTAATTCCCTTATTTTCATCTATTGCTATTAATAATCTCATTTTAAATAAATTCTTTTTATAATTTTGAAATTAATTTTTATTTATGCTCTAGTCATAATACTTCCACATTTAGGGCATTTCTTTTTTACGCAAGGTTGTCCTCTGATTTGGGGTTCTTTATATCCACACTTAAGACATTTACAAATTCCTCCTGGGCCTGCTGCAAATCCTTCCATTCTACCTCTGCCACCAAAACTTCTATTAATAGGGCCCCCTCCTTGCCTCACACCTAAACCTCTTGCTCTTGGGGTTTCCATTTTAAAATCACCTCCTTGAATTTTAATTGCTTGACCATTAGTTATAGCATCAGCTAATTTCTTTCTCCCAATTTTAAGTAATCTTGATAATGTGGATTGACTTATTTTCATTTTTTTCCCAGCCTTATTTTGCTCCATTCCTTGAGAATCTATTAATCTTATTGCTTCTAATTCATCAAAACTCAAAATAGTTTCCTTTAAATTTATCATAGGAACACCTGCAGGTTTAAAGTAAGTTACATCTGGCTGAAAAAAGATTCTCCTAATTCTTCTTGGTCTTACCATTGTTTAATCAATCCCTTAGTTCTTTTAATCTTTTCTCTATTTCTTTTATGTCTTCTTTTAAAGCACTTAATTCTTGTTCTAAAAATTGCTTTTCTTGTTTTTCTGTAATAACTGTTGGCTGAGCTGGTTGGGTTTGTTGGGCTTGCTGAATTGGTATTGATTGCATAACTCTTACACCCATACCAAATCCTCTTCCATAACCAAGGCCTCTTCCAAAGCCTCTTCCAAAAATAGAATTTGCGAATCCAGGTGCATTAGCCCCTGCACAAAATCCAGTTCCTCTTCCAGTCATTGGCCCTTGTCCATCTGGGCCTGTTTTGTCTCCTTGTGGCATTTTATTCTCCTTGCTTTTTCAAGCGAATTTAATTATCTCTAAAAACTTTTATGGTTTTTGGAGGTTTGAAAATCAAAGATTTTCATTATGAATATGTAGTCATAATACTATTTAAATGTTTTGTTTTGCATAATCATTCATAACTTAATAGATCAGAAAAATTCCTATTTAATTATACTTATAAATCACAGACAAACCCCAATCTTTATCACATTCAAAAACTTTCTCAAAATTCTTATCTAAATCTTCTTTAATCTTAATATGTTCTTCGTCGTAAAGAGGCATATCATAATCTGTAAAAAAAATGTAAGTCCTATTTTCGTCGTTAGTATCTTTAATTGATTTTCTTAATGCCTCTAAACTCCAGGGATTTGAATAAAATCTAATTTGTTGTTTTGTATAATAATACGCAACAGCAGATTCATCACTTATTACTAAAACCCCTTGGTCAATCTCCCTTAAATAATTGTTTGCTTCTAAAAAACATTGGTTTGTACCAGTATTAGATTCTTTATAATAAGAATAAAATTGCCAAGTATTTGATAAAATTAAAATTGTTATTAACGAAAACAAAATTAATTTTTTATATTTCTTAATTTTATATATAAAAAATCCAGAAATTAAACAAATAACCGGGACGATCGGAAGGATAAATCTTTCTTCTTTATGCGGCAGATACATTGCTAAGGCTAAAAAAAATACAAACCAAATTAATAATAGATATATTTCTTTTTTTATAAATTCTTTTTTGTATAAAATATAACCTAATGACAAAATAAATAAAAAACCAATGATTGAAAACATTGCCCACCAATATCTAAAATAGAATAATGCGCTTTGAATTCCCCCCCAATAAGATGCTGCATTTGCTCCATGTATAAATGCGCCTAAGGGATTTCCATAAGTAAATTGCCCATAAATAAACCAAGGAATTAACACAATGAAAAAACCCAGTATAGAATACCAAAGATATTTATCTTTAAGAAATTTTAATGATTTATTCCTAATTAGAAAATAAATTAAAAAAATAGGCATTATCCAAAGAATTGTGTATCTTGCTAAAAGCGCTAATGCAAAAAAGATTCCAAAAAGAACTTTATGCTTTTTGTTTCCTTCTTCATATCCTTTCCAAAAACTAATAAAAATTAATAAAATAAAAAGGGTTGAATAAACTCCTGTAAGCACCATGCTACTATTTAAAATATGTAATGGAATTAACATAAAAAAAATCGCGGAATAAAATCCGATTTTTTCATTAAATAATTTTTTACCTAAAAAATAAATTAATATAACACTCAGGGCCCCGATTATGGGTATAAAAAGCATAACTAAAAAATCTACTTTAAGAAGATAAAAGATCATTAAAGTGTATGGTAAAAGTGGGGCCCTAAAACCCATATTAGGCCAAGCATAAGGTGGATTTCCTTTTGAAGGAATAAAATCACTCCAAGAAGCTCCTTCTAAAGAATAGTGGAAGGGATTGCTACTTAAATCATAACCCAAATTTGCATAAACTGTTTCATCCCAAATTTTAATTGGTGTACAAAAAAGAAAGATAAATCTAATTATCAGGGCTAAAAGAAATAATACTAAAATTATCTTATGTTCTCTTTTCATTTATAACTACCAAATTTTTTATTTTTCCCTTTCATCTTGAAAACGTGTAAATTTTATTGCCTAAAAAATTTGCAATTAAGGCAATTCCTATCGCTAAGATTTGAGAAATTATATAATAAATCCCAAAAAATTCTGTAAAAATATACAAGAAAAATAAATTTATTGAAAGTGCAGCCACACTAACTAAACTAAACTGTAAATATTTTTTTCCTACCTTTAATTTTATATTCTCTTTAAATGTCCAAACTTTATTTAAAATAAAATTGCTTGTCATAGCAATAATAAAAGAAATAATTGCTGAAAATATATAATAAATCCCTATTTTTTCTGTTAATAAATATAATATTGAAATATTAACAAGAGTTCCAATTCCACCAACAATTGCAAATTTAAAAAATTCTCTAATCACCTTTTTTTTATAAAATAAATATCCTATTAAATTTCCAAGATAGAATAAAATTTCTTTTGTTCCGGCTTTGCTCTTTCCTTCAACTCGATTAATAAAAGTTATTGGAATTTCTTTTATTTTTTTATAATCTGCCTTTATAATTAATTCTAGAAGGATCTTAAAACCTTTAGGATTTATTTCTTTATTTTTTATACATTCTTTTTTTATCATGAAAAATCCAGTCATTGGATCTTTGACTTTTGTATAAATTCTTGCTAAAAAAGTGGCTGCCTTAGACATTAATTCTCTTTTAAAATTCCAACCTTTTATCTTCCCACCAGGAATATATCTACTTCCAATTGTAAAATCTGCCTTGCCTTTTTCAATTTCCCAAAAAAGATCTTTTATTTTTTCAGGAGGATGGCTTAAATCAGCATCCATAACTCCTAAAACATCACCATCTGCAATTTTCCAACCTTCTAAAACTGCTGAAGAAAGTCCTAATTTTCCTTTTCTATGAATAATTTTAAGATTTTTTTGCTCATTTTTTTGCTTTTTCTTTAACTCTTCTAAAATATCGCCAGTCTTATCTGGGGAATTATCATCAACTATGATTATTTCTCCATTAATTTTATTTTCTTTAAATTCTTCTTGAATTTTTTTAATAAGTTTTTGAATATTCTCTTTTTCATTATATGTTGGAATAACTAAACTTAATTTCATTATTACTAAAAAAAGTGTTAACCATTTATAATTTTATCTTTTTTGACAAACATGTGCGACCCATAGACATATGTCGTAAGAACCGAAAATTAGTTCGCAGATGAA
>CAYYIN010000010.1:0-12914 GCA_964472025.1 Candidatus Woesearchaeota archaeon
GAGAACAAACATAAATCTGATGATTTTTATTATTCTCTTTTACTTTTAATATAGTTCCTTTTAGTTTATTATATTCTTCTTCTATTTTCTTATTACAGAGGGCGCATTTCTTTTGCATATATCATTAATAATTTAGAGATATATAAAATTTACCCTAGCCAAGATTATGATAATTTAGTAAATATTAAAAAGCAGTTTTGTTAGAGTTAATGTGGTGGTTGGGAATAATCGATAAACTTAAAATCCAGGTTCTTCTGGGATTATTATGGTTGAAAGTAAAAATCAAGAATTAGAAAAAAAGCTTTGGCAAGCTGCAGATAAGATGAGAAGTAATATGGATGCTGCAGAATATAAGCATGTTGTTCTTGGTTTGATTTAGTTTTGAAACAAGCAGGCGTTGTTGCAGAGGATTGGGCAGAAGATAATTTATATTTTGCTTAAATATTCTTATTTTTAACTTAACTCCAAAATTCTTCACTTATTTTTAGGCTTTTTCTTTAAAACAATCTTCCCTTTTTCTGTTTTAATTTCTAATTCTTCTCCATATTTTAAACCAGCTTCTTTTAAAATCATTGGGGGTATATTTACAATATATTTGTAATAATCTTTGTCTTTGTATTTTCTTAAAAATCTTTTTTGTATTTTCATGGTTATTTAAGGAAGGGTTTCTATATAAATTTTGAGGCGCCCAAAGGTTTATATATGTGAGGCGCCTAATAGGGTTATGAAACCTAAATTTCTTGGAATAGGATGGAAAAGCAAAATAATCTTTAAAAGAGTAACAGCATATATTTCAATTAATAAATTAGTAGTTGAGGGATGCAATTTAGAAAAAGGAAAAGAGATTTATTCTTACCTTGCAGAAGATGAAAAGCAAAGGAAAATTATTATAACTTATCTTAATGGAAAGAGAAAATCCCCTAGAATCTATAATCAATACCCAAAAGATTAAAAACTCTATTGTATACACTTATACAATGGAAAATATATTACATTATCCTCAATTGGATTCTATTTTAAGGGTTGAAAAAATAATTCAGAAAATGAAAAGTTATCCTACAAAAATGGAATTATGGAAAGCACTTCCAAGAAAAATGCAATATCAGACATTTAAATTAATTTTAGATTACTTAGAGACCTCAAATAAAATCATGTTTGATAAAAGAAAAATTATCTGGATATTTCCCAATAACAAAAAGTTAAATAAATTGATTGAGAAGATTAAGGGAGAGATTTAGATGGAAGAGAAAGAACTGATTGATTTAATTAAGACTGGTGAAGGTCTTAAATTAGAATTTAAAGAAGGTTTTAATATACAAAGTTTGGGCAGGGAAATATGTGCTTTTGCAAATGCTGATGGAGGGAAGATTATTTTTGGAGTTAAGGATAGTGGCATTATTAAAGGATTTCGTTTAACAAATTCTCAGAGTTCGCAGATTCAGACAATAGTTAGGATTATGGAACCTGCATTAAATGTAGAAATTGAGAAATTAAAAAATTTAGTTGTTATTAATATTCCTGAAGGAAAAAATAAACCATATTCATATACAGGTAAATATTATTTAAGAATTGGGGCAAATTCTCAACAATTAACAAGAAGTGAGTTGAGAGGATTTTTCCAGGAAGAGGGATTGATTTCTTTTGATGAAAAAGCTAATAAGGATTTTGATTTGGAGAAGGATTTTGATGAATATAAATTTAAAAACTTTCTAAAATTAGCAAATATTACAGACAACCTAGAGAAAGAAATAATTTTAAAAAATTTAGGATTACTAAAAAATAATTATTTAGTTAATGCTGGAGTTTTAATGTTTTGTCATAGAGTTTCTAAGTTTTTTTTGCAGGGTAAGGTTACTTGTGTTCTATTTGAAGGAACTTCAAGGAGCAACATAATTGATAAAAAAGAATTTGATGACGATTTAATTTCGAATTATGAAAATGCTTATAATTTTATTTTGTCTAAATTAAATACAAGGTATATCATTGAAAGATATAGAACTGAAAAATTTGAATTACCTAAAAATGCAATTAGGGAAGCTTTAATGAATGCCTTTATTCATAGAGATTATTTTTCAAACGGGCATATTCAGGTTAATATTTTTATTGATAGTGTTGAAATAAGCAGTCCTGGGGGATTAGTTAAGGGATTGAAAAAAGAAGATTTGGGAAAAATAAGTTTGTCTAGGAATAATCTTTTGTTTGATCTTTTATCAAGGACTTCTTTTGTCGAGAAAGCAGGGACAGGGATTACAAGAATTAGAAATTCTATGAAAGAATATAATTTGAATGTTAAGTTTGAGAGTAATGGATTTTTTACTGTTACTTTTGAAAGGGAGAGAGTTTGGGGAACTGTGAAGAAAACTACCCAGAAAACTACCCAGAAAACTACCCAGAAAATTTTAAAGTTACTTAAAGAAAATCCCCTTTTGTCGAGAAAAGAATTGGCAAATCTTATCGAGAATATTACAGAAGATGGTGTAAAATATAACCTTGATAAATTAAAGAAGGAAGGGAAAATAAAAAGAGTTGGTCCTGATAAGGGTGGGCATTGGGAGGTTTTGGAATGATGAAAACTAGAGAGGAAGGTCAATTGAAAAAAGGAATTCAAGAATATCAAGTAAGTTTAGTGATTGATAATTCATTAAATACTGAAAGAAGAAAACAAAAGTTAAATAAATTGATACAAGAAGCAATTAGTGTATAATAAAAAAGAACTTTGTAGTTCAGTTATCCCCTGAATTGTTTAAAGTTAAAACAGATATTTAAACAGAATTGCATAGGGGAAATAAAACCAATGAAAAACTTTATTCTTTGATATTAAAAGCAATTGAATTTCTAAAAGAAAAAAGAAAAGGGTTGCCCATTTCAAAAAAGCTTCCAATTTATAAGTATTATGAAAAGAAATATGGAATAACAAATTTATTTATAATTAAATTAACTCGCAGTTCAAGAGGGTTTTATACAAATGTATCTGGGGGAGGATTTAAAATCCGCCAAATTATTCTGGAAGTTGAAGAAAATCACAAAGGTTATGAAAAAAAAGCACATTATTGAAATCTTGTGAAAGGGGAGTTTTTGTGGCTGTTAGAACTTACACACAGATTATATAACTTTTAAATATTAAATAAAATTATGAGTGAAAGTCAATCAAGATATAGTATTGTTGAAAGATTAATCAAAAGAAAATTAGAGATTATGAGTTCTAAATCTAATCTTAAAGAAGATGTAAAAAAGAAAGAGCAAAGAATTGGTAAATTAAAAAAAGATTTAGAAAATTGGAAAAAAGATATTCAAGAGGATATTAAAAGAGAAGAAAGAAAAAAAGAATTAGAAATTGATAAGTCTAAGCAAGAGTTCGAAAATTTAAAAGAGCAAATGAAGGATAAAGAGAAAGTATTAGACGAACAAATTAAAGCAATCGAAGAAGCATCAAAGTCTATCGAAGAAATTTCAAAAACATCACCTACAATTCAGGGATGAATTTGTTTTTGAAGTTGATAGAATGTCTGTAAAGAAAAAGAATTGCCATGTGCATCAACAGACATGGAATAACAAAAATAAATCAATGCCATGTTGCTGATTCCGTGCAGATTAATTCTGCAGGTTAAATTTTAATTTACTGCCTGTAATCTATTTACAGGCTGTTCTTAATCAAGTAAAAATATTTTGAAAATGCAAAAAATTATAAATATGCCAAAAATTGAATGCCCATTTGTTAGAAAAGAAATTAATGGGAAATACTTAGTTATAAATGAAATAAATCCCGGATATGAATGGGTTTTTGAGGATGATTCAGTTATGGCAATAGAAAAATTGCATGGAACAAATGTTTCAATTGTTATTCAAGAAGGAACTGTTATTGCTGTTTTTAACAGAACTGAGAGAATTCCATTCATAAACAAAGGAAAAAAATGGATAATTGAAGGGATATTAAATTCAAAGGAAAGAGGATATTTAGAATTTCTTGGAGATGGTCAACATTTTGGAGAATTGATTGGGCCCAAAGTAAATTGCAATCCTTACAAATTAAATAAACATTTATGGATCCCTTTTTCAACATTTGCGCAAAAGCATTTAAGGTATAAATCTTGGGGGAAATATCCTAAAGACTTTGAAACTATTTCAAAGTGGTTTAAAGATTTAATTCCATTATATGCGTTAATGCAGGGAAACCGAGAAAAGGGTTTTGTTGAGGGAATTGTTTTCACTCATCCTGATGGGAGAATGGCAAAATTGAGAAAAAGTATGTTTTCATGATATTTTTAAAAAAATGAAAAAATCAATTATGAGATATAAAATTGTTCTAGGAAAGAAAAAACCGCTATGCGATTATAAAGGCAATTGTAAAAATCTTGCGTATAAGGAAGTTTATCCTTCACTTATAAATAAAAGCAAAAAAGGTTGGAGTTATTTATGTAAGAAACACTTTAAACAAGAGCAAAAGAGATTAAAAAATAAGTTGCCTTATTGTTCAATTTAACCTTTCTCAACCCAACTCCACCACTTTTCACCCCCGATTATAACACTATCTAAGACTTTGATTCCTAATTCTTCCCCGACTTTTATTAGATTTGTAGTTATCTCTAAATCTTCTGGACTTGGTGCAGGATTTCCTGATGGATGATTATGCACTAAAATTATCTTGCTTGATGAATTTTTAATTGCTGGTCTGAATATTTCTCTTGGATGGATTATTGAAGCATCTAAAATACCTTTACTTATTAATTGCTCCTTGATGATATTATTTTGTGCATTTAACATTAAAATATAGAAATGCTCTTGCTTTTTGTCCTTAAGTTTCTCACAGAAATAATTGTATACTTCTTCAGCACAGGTAATTTTTTTTATTGGTCTTTTAGATTGATTATATCTCTTTCCTAATTCTGCCATGGCTAAAATTTGCATTGCTTTACTTGGTCCAATGCCTTTTATTTCCTGAAGTTCTTTTAATGAGCATTCAAATAATTTATCTAAACCATATTTTGCTATTAGTCTATTAGACATATCAATTACATTTTCATTTATTGTACCAGTTCTTAAAAGTATTGCAAAAAGTTTTGCATCACTTAAGACTTCTGGTCCGTGTTTAAAAAATCGTTCTCTTGGACGATTTTGCATTGGAATATCTTTTATTTTCATATAATATTATAATTTAAGAATTTTAAATATTTTTCTCTTAACAAGTTTATTGCTCACCCTATCATCCTTTGTAGTGGTTTATAGATTATATTCAATATTTCTTTTGATCTATAAAGGATAAAGAATAAAGAATAAAGTTTAAATATGGCTAAATATACCCTAATGTTATGGTAAATTATACCCTAAAGGAAAAAATACTAAAATTTTTAATTGAAAATAAAGAATCTTCGCATTCTATAAGGGAAATTTCTCAGAGATTAAAAGCAGATTATAAAAATACTTCTCAGGCACTTAGCAATCTAAATCCTAAAACATATTCTAAGAAAAAGCAAGGAAATACTTGTTTAATTGAATTTAGTTCAGATATTAGTATTGAAACTCTTTCTGTTGAAGAAAAAAGAATAAACGAATTTTTGTCCAAAAATCCTAAACTAAAAGTAGTAAAGAAATATATTAATGAATTAAATTATCCCTTTTTGATTGTATTAATATTTGGCTCTTATGTTAAAAAAAGGAAGATAGGTAGTTCAGATATTGATATTTGCATAATTTTAGATAATAAATATAAATCAAGTGAATTGAATGAAAAATTAAACTTATTATCTCTAAAGTTAGATATACAAGAATTTACATCGAAAGAATTTGTTTCTATGATAGAAAAGAAACAAAATAATCTCGGTAATGAAATAGTTAAAAATAATATTATACTTTATGGAAAAGAGAATTATTACAATTTAATTTCAAAATGGATGAAAAAAGAATAAAAATAGCAGAACAAAATTTTAAAAATTATTTGCAAGAAGGAAAAATAAAGAATGTGAATAATCCTAGCACCTTAGTTTATGAAACTTATCTAAGAAACGCAAGGGAAAGTTTAAAGGTGGCTGATTTGTTATTTCAAAATAATACTTCTTCTTTATGGGTTGTTGTAACTAGTTATTATTCTATGTTTTATATGGCTTGTGCATATCTTTATAAGATGGGATATAAACCTGGACAGGAAATTGTTCATTAGGTGGTAAGCGAATCTTTAATTGTGCAGGGCAGACACAAAATTAAAAATTATCTTTTGGTAGCCTATCAAATAGGAAAAGAGGAAGCTCTGTCAATTAGTGATAATTATCTGAAGGATTATGAATTTGAAAAAGTTAAAAGATCTGCATTTCAATATGAAACTACAGAAAGCATAAAAGAATCAAAGGCTCAAACATCTTTAAATAGGGCTAAGGAGTTTTTAACTTTAATAGAGGAAATATTTGAATAAAAGGACCACCTTAACAATTATAAAAAAATTATAAAATATAATCAATATAATCAAGATGCTTAAAACTAAAGAATCCAAGAAAAACAAGAAAAACAAAACAGTAATGTTTATAATTCCCATAATTTTTATTTTAATATTAATCTTAGTTATAATTGGATTTAATACAAAGAAAATGAATGGGCCAACAAAAATCAAATTTGAAACAAATTACAGAGACATTGTTATTGAATTATCTGAAGATATGCCGATTACTGCTGGGAACTTTAAAAAATTAGTTGAGCAAAAATTTTATGATGGTGTGATTTTTCATAGAATTATCAAAGATTTTATGATTCAAGGAGGAGATCCCCAAGGAACTGGGATGGGTGGTCCAGGATATACTATAAAAGATGAATTTACAGACCACAATGAGAATAATCGTGGAACAATTTCAATGGCAAATGCTGGGCCGAATACTGGGGGCAGTCAATTTTTTATTAATTTAGTAGATAATAATTTCCTTGACACAAAACACCCGGTTTTTGGAAAAGTAATTGAGGGAATGGAAATTATTGATATAATCTCAAGTGTAGAAACAGATATGAATGATAAACCAATTAAAGATGTTGTGATTGAAAGGGCATTGATTCTTTAACCATTTTAATTTTTTAATTCTTCTAATTATTTCGTTCTTTAATTTTCTTAATTTTTTTATCTACTGATTCTCCAATCATATGATGAACACTAACTTTTTTTATTTCTACATCAAGATTTTTACCTAAAATTTTTTCTTTTGAATTTATAATTATAATATTGTAGTTTTCATCTCTTGATTCATAAAGGTCTTCTGCAATTTTTTTGTTTACAAAAACTTTAATTGTTTTGCCTTTGAATTTTTGTTTATTTTCAAGAGCAGTTTGTCTATGAAATTTCATAATCTTTGTTGTTCTTTTATTAAGAATATTAATTGGAAGTTGTTTAAGTCTTCCTGCTGGTGTTTGTTTATGAGATGAGAATTTTGAAAGATTGAAAACATCTGGATTATATGTCTTAATAAAATTCAAAGATTTTTGAAAATCTTTTTCTGTTTCTGTGGGATAACCAATGATAATATCTGTTGCAATGGTTATATTTGGGATTTCTTTTTTAAATTTTTTAATTATTTCTTCTACTTTTTTAATTTTATAAAATCTATTCATATCTTTAAGAATTTTATTAGAGGCTGATTGAATTGGAATGTGGAGAAATTTATACATTTTTGGATGTTTATAAATTTCAACCATTTCATTAAGAATTTGATAAAGATTATTTGGATTCATCATCCCTAGACGAAGTTTAAAATTATGCTTTAAATTCAAAACTTTTTTTAAGAGCTCAGGAAGTTTTTGTGAATGGTCTTCTAAAGCATTTTCTAAATCTTTTTCTAAATTATAAGAAGCATTATCTTGGCTGGTTATCCAAATTTCTTTTGCACCTTGTTTTAAATCATTTTCAATGGATTTTAAAATATTTTCAGAGTTGTAAGAAAATAATTTTCCTTTTGCAAGACGCGTTTTACAATAAGTGCATTGTCCCAAACATCCTTCACTGATTTGCACAATTGAAATCAATTTGTTATGGGGGATTTTCGGTAGATTTACTTTTTCCTCATTTTTTCCTATAAGATATTTGTTTTGTTCTTCCCAATTTAATTGGTTTTTCTTATTTTTTTTAATTAAATTAATAATTTCTTTATAATGATGTGTTCCAAGCAAAATAATTTTTTTATTTAATTTTTTTATTTGTTTTAAGTCTGTTTCTGGCATACATCCAGTCACAATAAGTATTTTGTTTAATTTTGAAATATCTTGTATTCTCCTTTTTATTTTATTTTCTGTTTTTCCTTTTACAATGCAAGAATTAATTATTATAATTTCTGCAATTTCTAAATTGTTTGTGATTTTATAACCAGCCCTTGTTAAAATTCCCGCAAGAATTTCTGAATTATTTTTATTTGCAGAGCATCCATAAGTTTCAATAAAAACATATTTTTCCATAAAAAGAAAAAGAATAAAGGGTTTTAATGGTTTTGGATTAAATATTTATTAAGAATATAATTTTTAAAAAAAATAATATAAAGAATTAGAAAAGGTTTTTTATTAAAAATTTATATGATTAAATTTTTTTAAATCCTTTCCAAGCAGCCTCAAAAAGTTGTTCCATAGCTGCTGCAAGAAAATCTGTGCTTAGCCAAATTGCTACATCATAATTTGGATGAACTTCTTCATCATCAAGAACCATAAATAAAATTTGTTGAGAATCTATAATTACAAATCTCCCCCTCATTGAGGACATTTTTCTAACTTCTGCAATTTTTGCCAACTCTTTTGCAATATTTTTATTAGATTCATTAATTGTAGCAGCAATTCTAATTTTAACGCCCCTTTTTTTTGCTTTTTTTAATGATGGTTCTAAAATTTCTAATTTTCTGTTTAATCCAGGAGCAGTAGTTACTATTGTGATTGTTTTTTCAGCTTCTCTTATCATCATATCTAAATGATTGTAAACATTTTGTCTCCCTTTAACACTTCCAGATAAGTCCGAAGGTTCTACAAATTTTATTCCCTTAGTAAAAAGAGAATTTAATTCCTGGAGAATTTCCTCTGTTTTTAAGTTTTCAAGTCTTTTAGTTTTTTCATTTGCTTCGTTTAATAAATTCTTTTTTACTCTTTCAATAACTTCTTCGGGTTTTAATGCCACAAATTTTATAGGTTTTCCTAATTTCATAACAATAAATCCTTTTTTTTCTAAAGTTTCAAGAATATCATAAGTTCTACTTCTAGGGACATCAGAGATAGTACTTAATTCTCCTGCAGTACTTGTTCCTCGAGACAATAATGCAGTCCAAACTTTAACTTCATATAGGTTTAATCCAAAAATTTTTCTTAATCTGTTTAAAAGTTCATCTTTAACAATCATAATTTTTCCTCTTTATTTTTTTTAATTTTATTTAATAACCTAAATTACTAAGAGTATTTAAAGGTTTTTATCATTTAATTGTGATAATTTAATTACCGTTGAAAAATTATGCTGTTTTTAAAATAGGATTATTTTATTAGCAGTTTAATCAAGAGACTTTTTTTAAATAAACAAATTTTTCAAATAATCTACTCAGATTTTTCATTTATTTTACTAAATAAAATGTTTATTTTATTTGTTTTAATTTTTTCTTCAAATTTATTTTTATAATCTTTCTTATTAATTTTTTCTAAAATTAATTTTTGTGCATTTGTTTTCTTTTTAATAAATTCTAATTGTGGAGAGAGAATCTTTTCAAAATCTTTATTAACGACTAATCCCAAATTAATTGTATCTGTTTTTATTAATCCTGTTTTTTTTCTTAATGATTGAATTTTTCTTATAATGACTCTGGCATAACCTTCAGATTCTAATTCTGGGGTGGATTTCGTATTTAATTTAATTTTGAGAATCTGGCCTTTAATTTTTTTTACATTTATTTTTTTTACATTTAATTGTCTTAAAATTATTTTTTGCAGATCTTTATTTAATTTAATATTTGTTTCAATAGTTACCTCAGATAAAGGCCATTTTAAACCGATTTTTGCAAGATCTCTTTCTGCAAGTCCCTTTTCAATGATTTCTAAGATCATATCAAATTTTTTATCTAAATCTTTTTTAATTAATTTTGAATCATATTTTGGCCAACTACATAATTGAATACATTTTTCTTCAAAATCTTGATGAATATATTCACTAATATAAGGAGCATAAGGTGCAATCAATAAAGATAATTTTTTCAATACTTCTTTTAAAATTTCTTTAGTGTCTTTCCTATCCCTTGTAATTTTAATATAGGTTCTAGAAAAATCATTAATAGTGAATTCAATTATTTTAGTCAAGGCCTTATCCAGATTATATTTTTCTAAATCTTTAGAAACTTCCTTTATAAGATTATTAAGTCTATTTATAATCCATTTATCTTCTATATTTAATTTAAAAAGTGGTTTCTCTTTGATTTGATCATAAAAACTTTTACAATTATATAATACGTTTAGGAAGGGTAAAGCAGTTTCTTTTAACATTTTTAAAGAAAATCTTTTTTGATTTCCAGGATTTGTTGTACAAAATTGTAATCTTATTGCATCAACTCCAAGATCATTAAGTATTTTTAAGGGTTCTATAATATTTCCTTTTGATTTAGACATTTTCTCACCTTTTTCATCAAGGATATGGCCTGCGCAAATAACATTTTTATAACTTAAATTTCCAAATAACATTGTTGAAATTGCATGCAAAGTATAAAACCAGCCCCGTGTTTGATCAATTGCTTCAGAGATAAAATCATAAGGAAATCTTCTTTCAAATTCTTTTTTATTTTCAAAAGGGTAATGAAATTGTGCAAAGCTAGCACTGCCAGAATCATACCAGCAATCAATAACTTCTTGAGTTCTTAGCATTTCTTTTCCACATTCACATTTTAATTTTATATTATCAATCCAAGGTTTATGTAAATCATAATCTTTAAAATCAGTTATAGATTCTTTTTTTAATTCTTCCACACTCCCTATTATCTTTTCTTTACCGCATTTACATTTCCATATTGGTAATGGTGTTCCCCAAAATTTAAAACGAGAAAGACTCCAATCTTTAAGGTTTTCTAACCATGAACCAAATCTCCCTTCCTTTATATGTTTTGGAAGCCAATTTATTTTTTTATTTAATTCAATAAGTTTATTTTTAACTGCTGTTGTTTTAATAAACCAAGATTTAATTGCATAATATAGTAGTGGAGAATCGCATCTCCAGCAAAAAGGATAAGCATGTCCTATTTTTTCAATTTTAAATAGCAATCCTTGTTTTTTTAAATTTATTTTTATTTGGGTTTCAACATCTTTAACGAATTTCCCTTGAAATTCTGGGACTAGTTTATTAAATCTCCCTTCTTCATCAACTGTATGAATCATTGGAAGATTATTGGATTTACAAAGGGAATAATCATCTTCACCATACATTCCAGCAGTATGCACAATTCCAGTTCCTTCTTCTGTTGTTACAAAATCTGCTAAGATAATTTTATGAGAATTTTTATTTTGTAGTTCTTTTATATTAAAAAGAGGTTCATAACTTAATCCAATTAAATCTTCTCCAGAATATTCTTTTAAAATTTTATAATCCCCTTTGATTATATTTAATTTTTCTTTTCCCAAAATTAATTTATCTTTATTCGGAAGAAGTATTTTTACATATTTGATTTTTTCCCCAACTGCTAATGCAACATTTCCAGGTAAGGTCCAAGGAGTAGTTGTCCATGCTAAGATATATTCTCCCTTATTTTTTAATTTAAAAGCAATATATACTGATTCTTCTTTAATATCCTTGTATCCTTGAGCAACCTCATGGCTTGATAAAGGAGTTCCACAACGAGGGCAATATGGAAGAACCTTATAATCTT
This sequence comes from Candidatus Woesearchaeota archaeon, assembly GCA_964472025.1. Lineage (GTDB taxonomy): Archaea > Nanobdellota > Nanobdellia > Pacearchaeales > GW2011-AR1 > ARS1285. Next base: position 11,835 of record CAYYIN010000010.1, read on the forward strand.
CATAAAGCAATTTTTTTTTGTATAATTCCTTTAGACTCCACCATACGCTTTCAATATAATTATTGTCTAAAGTTTTATAAGAATTTTTTAGATCTATCTGATAATTGATTTCTTTTGTTAATTTATTCCAATCTTCTATATTTGAAAAAACACTTTCACGACATTTTTCAATAAATTTTGATTTTCCATATTTTAGTATCTCTTTCTTTGAATTTAATCCTATTTTTTTTTCTACTTGCACTTCTACAGGCAAGCCATGGCAATCCCACCCACCTTTACGAGGGACTGAAAAGCCCTGCATGTATTTAAATTTGCAAATAATATCCTTAAAAACTCTAACTTCTAAATGGTGCAGTCCTGGGGGGGCATTTGCAGTTGGAGGCCCTTCTAAAAATGAAAATAATTTCTTCTTTTTATCATCTTTTAGTGTTTCTTCTATTTCTTTAGAATATTTTACCCAGACTTTTTTTGCAAGTTCCTGGATTTTTTTAAAGTCATAAACCATAATTTTATTTGATTTTCATTATTTTTAAAGTTTTATTCTTTTCAATTTTTTAAAATTAGTAAAATAATTTAATAAAAATAGGTATTTTATAAAAAAGAATGAAGTATTATAAAAATAATTAATGATTTAAGTTTTTTTAATCCAATTAATAATCTGGATTTTCATCCACCGCAACCTTTTTCTTAGAACTGTCGCCTTTTTTCTTAATTGTCTTTTCTTTTACTTCTTTTTCTTCAGAATCTTCACTTTTTAAATCTTCAGGGTCTATGGAATTTATTAATTCTTTAAAATTATTAAATTCTCTTGCAGGAATTCTTGTTCCAGCTTTTGTAAAACCAGTATATTTTTCACTAGTAATATATTCTCTAATTGTTAAACCAGGTTTTCCTCCAAAATCATCAATTTTAATCATGATATCTGCAGCATCATTTTTTTTTATTTTTCCTATATCTTTTTCCATATTAGAATAAACTTCAGATAGTATTTAAATTTATTGGGGATCGTTCTATTTTTTGCATATAATTTTATTTATTATGTAGGTATCTGGGTTTAATATAGGTTCAATATGGGTCTCC
>CAYYIN010000011.1:0-3452 GCA_964472025.1 Candidatus Woesearchaeota archaeon
TAATTGTCCCGCCTTTTTCATCTATATCTGTTTTAGTTAAAATTGAGCCATCTATCTTAATTGCTTCATTAAATTTTTTTGCTTGTTCAATTGCATCATTTCCTGCGATAGATTCTGCCACAAAAATTTTTAGGTCTGGATTAGTTACCCGACAAATTTTTTCCATTTCTTTTAAGAGATTTGTTTTAGTATGCATCCTTCCCGCGCTGTCTATTAAAACAACATCGATTTTATTGTTTTTTGCATATTTGATTGCATCAAATCCTACTGCTGCCGGGTCGCTTTGATATTCATGCTTTATTAAAGGGACATTTAGCTTTTTAGAATGTTCTTCAAGTTGTTCTATTGCTGCAGCTCTAAAAGTATCTGCTGCCCCGATTACGACAGAAAATTTATTCTTTTTTAATAAATCTGTAATTTTTGCAATTGTTGTAGTTTTACCAGCGCCATTTATCCCGAAAAATAAAATTATGAATGGCTTATGTTCTGAGTACTTTTTTAATTTTATAGAATCTAAAATGTCGTCTGGTTCAATAAGAATTTCTTTAAAGCTTTCTTTTAGTTTATTTTTTATTTCTTTTTCTAAATCAGATTTTTTTATTTCTTTTCCAATTAATTCTTTAGATAATTTTTCTTTTATATTTTCTATGACTTCTAATGCAAAATTATTTTCTAAAAGCAATAATTCTAATTCATCAAAAATTTCATTAAATTCCTTTTCATTTATTTTATATGAAATTTTTTGTCTCAATTTTTCGAAAAAAGAAATATCTTTTTTTATCTCACCCATATCTGGTTGATATTTTTGAAGTCCAGGATTAAATTCCTTAGAGATTTCTTTTATTTTTTGTTTTTTGGCCTTTTCTATTGTTTTATCTGCTCTTTTTTGTATTTTTTCAAGCTTCCTTTTATTTAACTTTTTTTGCCTTGTTTTTTTCTGAGGTTTTTCAGATTTTTTTATCTCTTTTATTTCAATTTTCTTTTTTATTGTTTCTGCATCTTCTGAAGTTTTCTCTAGATGTTTTTTTGATTTTCTAATCCAATTTTCAATTTTATTTCTAAATATTTTAAACATATTTTTTATAATTCTTTTTAATTTATAAGCTTATTTAATTGATATATCAACTAAAGTTGATGTTTTAATTTTATCATGTTTTAATTTTATCATAATTTCAAAATTAAGAAGTTATTTCAGAAATCAATAGATAATTTTTTATAATCCTTTTGTTATTTTTCTCCATGAAAAGAATTTTAATCATTTTAGATGGGGCAGCAGGTCTTGGTTTAAAGTGTTTTAATGGGAAGACAGTTTTAGAAATTGCAAAAACTCCTAATTTAGATTTTTTTGCAAAAAATGGAAAATTGGGTTATATGTATCCCATAAATGAAAAAATAATTCCCGGTTCAGATAATGCAATAGTTTCTATTTTTGGAAATGATTCATTACTATCTAAAAGAGGAGTTTTTTCTGCAATCGGTTCTGGGATAAAACTTAAAAAAGGGAATCTTGCATTGAGAATTAATTTTGGGACAATTGATAATTTAGATTCAAAAAGAATATTAGATAGAAGGGCTGGAAGAACTCTTACAACAAAGGAAGCAAGACAATTAGCAAATAGTTTAAATAAACAAGTAAAACTTCCTTGTAAATTTAAGTTTAAATCAACAATACAGCATCGGGCAGTCCTTGTTTTAAGGGGTAATTTTTCAGATAAAATCACAGATATAGATCCAGAATATAATTCTGGAAAATTGAATAAGCAAGAGAAATTAAGTCGGTTAAATAAATTAGAATTTTCTAGGTCTTTAGATGGTCATAAAGAATCTATAAAGAGCTCTGAAATCCTTAATTCATTTGTTAAGCAAAGTTTTAAGATTTTAGATGAGCATCCAGTAAATTTAGAAAGAAAGAAAAGAGGATTATTTCCCGCAAATATCCTTTTGACAAGGGGCCCTGGCGTAGAAATACCCAAATTAAAGAAATATAAAAATTGGATGTCTATTAATGCAATGCCTTTAGAAATTGGCATTTCTAAACTTTCTGGAATGAAAATCTTTTCTTTTAAATATCCTAAATTAAATAAAATAGATGTTTATGCCAATCTTTATAATGGGTTAAAAAAAACAATTAAATTTGGAATTAGGACCTTGAAAAAAAATTATAAGAATTTTGAAGGATGTTATATACAATTTAAAGAAACAGATGTTCCAGGGCACGATAATAAACCTTTTGATAAGAAAAAAATGGTAGAAATTATTGATAAAAGATTTTTTGGATTTCTTAAAAAGTTTTTATTAAACAAGGAAATTGATTTAGCAGTTACTTGCGATCATTCAACACCTTGTAAACTAAAAAGACATAGTTCTGATCCAGTACCGGTTTTGGTTTATAATAATAATAATAAAGAAGATAAAGATGAAACAGACCATTTTTCAGAAATTCAGTCAAAAAAAGGGGTTTTAGGAAAGATTTATGGCAAAAATCTCTTGAAAAAAATAGGGTTTTGTAAATAGTGAGCGCATTATTTTTAATGCAGCATAATAAAAGTTTTAAAGGGTGTCTTTTTCTATTTGATATATAGTTTGGAGATATAAAATCTCAGATTATTTAAAAAATCAAAAATGATAACTTACAAAGAATTATATGATGCTTTAAGAAAAGAAAGATATTCTCAGCAATTACAATTAATTCCTAAAAATTTTATAAAAGAGGTTTCAATATATTTAAAAGATAAAAAAGAAATCGCGGATAAGCAAGATGATGATTTTTCCGAGACTATTTCAAAAATAAAAAAACAATTTGAGAATTCAATTTCGATTTTTAAAGAACTCATTCTTAGAAGAAAAAAGAAGATCTTGGAATTGGCATTTATTGCATCTGAAACAGGAATTAGTAAGAGAGATTATGAAAATATGCTTGCAATAGAAAAATTAGCTTTTGAAGGTATTATGAAATCATTAGAAAAAGAAGATGAAAAAATTAAAGATATTTTAAAGGGAATAGATGACGGAGAATCGCAAGAATCAAAAAATAAAATGATTGTTTTTATAAATGATACCGAGGAGTTTTTGGATTTAGAAGGAAAAAAACTCGGGCCTTTTAAAAAAGGAGATGTTGTAAATTTGTCTGAAGAAATAGCAAATATCCTAATTGTTGATGAAAAAGCAGAGGCAATTGAAGAAGAATAGTCAAAATTAATTAAATTAATAAAAGCCTCTAGCCGGAGTCGAACCGACGACCTACGGTTTACAAAACCGCCGCTCTAACCAACTGAGCTATAGAGGCATCAAATCTTCAAGATTTATTAATTTAAAAGTATTTTGATTTGTTAGAATGAATGATTTAAAGGAATAATGAAGTAAATTGTATAGAATCTAAGATTTCTTTTTCCCTAACTTTTCTTTAATCTTCTTTTTTGTGATTTTTGGTTTAATTTTTAACTTTGGTTTTT
>CAYYIN010000011.1:3552-7851 GCA_964472025.1 Candidatus Woesearchaeota archaeon
AGAATTCCCAATTAATTCAGCTTTACTATTTATGATCGGAAGATCTATTTCAATAAATTTTTTTCTCTTTGAGATAACTTTTGTTATTTTTTTTGCCATTTTTATTCAATTAATATTTTACTTACTCTCCTTGATTTTTTTGCATGCCGAGAACGGCCACATTTTTTGCATAGGTAAATAATTACTTTTCTAGTTGTGGATTTGGTTTTTCTTTTCCAAGATTTAATTGCAGGTTTACTACCATATCTTCCTTTATTTCCTTTTCCAGGCATTGCCCCCCTTTTTTTTGCTCTTATTAACGATCCTCTTTTTAAAGACCCCCTTTTATGGCCTATACTCACTAAACCTATTTTTTGTTCAGTTCTTTCATTGCATTTTGGGCAAAATCTTTTTGTTTTTTTTGGAATTTTCATTTGTTTTTTATCTTTTTGTTTTTTGTTAAATCTTTAAAATCTAATAAAAAATAAATTTCATTTAGGTTTTTAAATGTTCTTAAAATATTTTCTATTTAAGATGATATCATATAAAATTAAGATAAAATTATAAAGATGAAAACAAAACATTTATAAATCGTTACTATTAAGGAATAGTATAATTTACTGGGAACAAATAAAAAATAATTCAATCAAAAAATGATAAAAGATTATATGGGTAAAAGAATAAGAGAAATAAATGCTTTTTCTGATTTTAATCCTGATTATCCAAATATTATTAAAATAGATCAATCAGGAATTGCGTATTCAATAACTTTAGCAGAGCTTAAACGAGGTCAAGTAATCTCAGAAATTCATTGCAAAAAATCAAAATTAGAAAAAGATTCAGAATCCTTTTTTTCAGATTTTTCTAATGAATCTGGAATTGCTGAAAATAAAAAGCTTTCAGTAAAATTGGAAGATCTTCCTTGGAAGGCACGAAAAATTTTTCAATCTAAGCAAAATTTATTAGGACAAAAAAATGAATTTTTCAAAAGTTTTCAAATTGTTTACTCATATTAATGAAGATAATCCTAATTAAGAGCAATTATTTAGATAAATATATAAGCCTTTTTGCATTAATTTCTTTTAAATTATTTGGATCTGTGGTCTAGTGGTTATGACGTATCCTTGACGTGGATGAGATCCCAAGTTCAATTCTTGGCAGATCCATTTCTTATTTTATCTTATTTTCCAGAATTTTTTCTTATTTTAATTCCTAAAAAGTTTCTCCCCTATTTTTTATGCTTATTTTTCCTTCTAATAATCTTTATATATCTTATTTTATTGTTTAAAACATAAAAAATAAAATTTTTAACTTTAGAATGAAGCATATAAAAAAAAGAGGAAGTAATTCTCAAAATAATTTGTCTAAAAATAGAATAGGTTTTAAAAAAATTTTTAAAAAAGCCCAAGTAACTATTTTTATTATCCTTGCAATTTTAATTATTGGAGGGATTTCTACTTACTTTATTGTGAGGAATAATGATGTAAGTCAAAAAATTCCAGAAGAATTCAATCAGATTTATTCTTATTATCTTTCTTATATTGAAGAAGAAACTTCAAATGCTTTAATGATAATGGGTCAGCAAGGTGGTTATTTGAAATCTTTAGAATTTTCTTCAGGAAATAGTTATATGCCTTTTTCTTCGCATTTAAATTTTTTAGGAACTGGAATTCCTTATTGGTATTATGTCTCTGGAAATGGAATTTCTAAAGAACAAATCCCTTCTAAAGAAAGAATGCAGCAAGAATTAAATGAATTTTTACAAGAAAGATTATCTTTTATTGATTTTTCTGAATTTGAGGAAGAAGGGTATTTTGTTGAATTAAATGAGCCAAAAGTAGATAGTATAATAAATGATGATTTTGTTTTAATTAATATAGATCAAAATTTAAATTTTAATTTTAATGATTTAACTTGGAATAAAAGAAAACATTCTGAGAAAGTAGATTCCTTGTTTGGGAAGTTTTATAATTTTGCCAAAAAAATTTATTTAGATCAAAAGCAAACAATGTTTTTGGAAAATTATGCCCTAGATATTCTTAGACTATATGCCCCAGTAGATGGAAGTGAAATTAGTTGCAGTCCAAAAATCTGGCCTATCAGGGATATAAAAGAAAATTTGACAATTGCTTTAGAAAATAACATTCCCCAGATTAAAATTAAAGGAGATTATTATTCTTTAAAAGATAAAGAAAAAGAATACTTTGTTCAAGATATTGGGGAGGAGTCTAATATAAATATTAATTTTGTTTATCTTAGGGATTGGCCAATGAAATTAGAAGTTTGGCCGTCTGAAGATATATTTTTAAAAGCAGAACCAATTGGATTACAAAAAGGATTAGGAATTTTAGGTTTTTGTTATGTCCCTTATCATTTTGTTTATGATTTTGCTTACCCTGTTTTAATACAATTAAATTCTTATAAGGAAATTTTTCAATTCCCAATTGTTGTTTCTATCAATAAAAATAAACCAAGAGAGGCTCTTAATGTTGAAGGGTTACCTGATGTAATCCCAGAATTATGTGAGCACAATCTTGCAGATATTTCTGTTTATACTTATAATAATAATCTTGAACCAATTGAAGCAAGCATCAAATTCAAATGTTTTAGTAACATTTGCAATATTGGTGAAACACAATTAAAAGATAATGATGCAATATTAGAAGGAAAATTCCCCCAATGTGTTAACGGGTTTATTTTAGCAAATTCTGAAGGTTATGAAGAAGGAAAATATCAAATTTCTAGTTTAGATGAAGAAGAAGTCATGATTTTTTTAGATAAAAAATATAGTTTAAATCTTGAAGTACAAAAAGATAATAAGAAATTAATTAATGACATTGCAATCATACTTTTTACTAAAGAAAATAATACTAAAACAATTCTTTATCCTTCACAAAGTCAAATTGAATTAAGTAGTGGAGAATATGAAATAAAAACTTATATTTATTCAAATTCAAGTATAAATTTGAATTCTGGTTCAACACAAAAATGTATTAAAGTTTCTAAATCCGGGGTTGCTGGTTTTCTTGGTTTTACTGAGGAGAAATGTTTTGATATAGAATTTCCAGAACAAATAATTAGTCAAGTGATTTCTGGCGGCGGAACTCAGAAATATTATGTTGGGGAATCTGAATTAATTGGTTCAAGTAAATTAATTGTTAATGCTGATGATTTTAATATCCCAAAAACAATAGAACAATTACAATCTAATTATAATAATATTGAAATATCTAAATTAAATATAAAGTTTATATAAAAAATAATATATTAAAAATGGAACAAAAAATTAAAAAGTTTTTCAAAAATAATAAATTTTCAAAAAATAATAAATTTTATTATTTGAGTGTTTTTTTTAGTTTAGTTTTTTTAATAATTTTATTTTCTTTAGGAAATAGTTCTATAGTTTCTTCTGGAATAATTCCAGATAGTTTTTATAATCCTTCTTCAAATATACAATTGAATGATCCGGATTTTTCATCATATAGTGATTTACAACAATTTAATCAAGAAGATTGTGAAAATAAACAGGATTTTATTATTCAAATCGCTCCAGGGGGTTGTAGCCCAATGGTGGTTAGAAGTGATTTATTAGAAGAACAAAATGTTCCTGTTTTTTGTAAATTATCTGGGTTTAAAATAAATCCTTTAGTAGATATTTCAAAAATAAGAAGTCTTTATTTTGAGAAAGAATATCCTCCAGGCGTTTCAAGTATCTCTTATTTTCCTTCTAGAAAAGCATTAAATATCCAGAGTAATTTTGCAGATTCAATTCTTGAAGATAATCTAGGTTATTTAGTAGTTGTTTTATCAAAAAATGAAGTTGAAAGGGAAATGCCAGATTATATTGAAGGAAATATTAGTGCAGTTATTCATTATGATTCTGAAAACTCTTTGGGAATTGGAGAAAATGTTTTTTATTTATCTGAATTAGATGATTTTGGCTGGAATGAAAATTATAAAAATTATGGATTTTGGAATGGAAAAGCATATATCCGAGTTGAATCTATTGAAAAAGATTCTGCAAAGATTTCTATATATCAGGATATTGATTCAAGAAAATCTATTTTAACTTTAAAACCTGGTCAGACTTCTAGAGACTTATATTTAGATGGATTTTATTGTTCTGCAGGATTTAGTATTGAATTAGAAAATATTGATATTCCAAGAAACTCAGCACTATTACAAATTAATGATGAAAAAATTTGGGTTGGAGAAGGGGATGAAATTTTAAATGGAAAGTGTAGAATAAGAAATTTAGAGGATTATGGAATTGGTGGGAGAGTTAATATTGATTGTTCAGGCTCTAAAAATTTTGATTTA
>CAYYIN010000011.1:7951-11736 GCA_964472025.1 Candidatus Woesearchaeota archaeon
GGAAATAAATTATTAGCAAAAGAATATTATGACAAAGCGATTGAAGAATATAATAATTTATTTAGTTTTTATCCTAGTGAAAAAGAAGAATTAATAGTCGGTGATGAAGAGGTTCTTGCTGCTAAAGCTTTATATGAATCTGCGAAATTGTCTAAAGATTTTGAAATGAGTGTACAAGAAGATAATTTTTATAATAAATTAATAGAAAATTATCCAGATAGTTTAAGTGCAGATGATGCTAAGAAAAATAAAGAATCTTTAGGAAAATATGATTTTTCTGATTCAGAAAAGATTGTAGAAGTAAACAATCAAAAGTATTTTATTAATTTATTAGATTTTAAAAAACCAAAACTTAGTGATTTAAGTGCAGTTTTATTAGTTAATTCTAAAGAAAAAACAATCGGGCTAGATCAAATTTTAGAAATTGAAGGAGGTTCTGTTGATTATATCAAATTAGTTTCTATTGAAGAAGATGAGGTAAAAATAATTTATCATAAAGATTTAGGATCTAATAATGGTGAAGAAGAAAGGGAAATAATTTTATCTTTTAAAGAACCAAATAATCATCTCCCTGAATTAAATTTAAGGTTATTAAAGATTAATTTAAATAAACAAGTAAAAGTGAAAATTATCCCAAAAAATTATGGGACTGAAAGTACTTCTGATTTTAAATTTAAAATTGGGATTGAAAAACGAGCAATTCAATTGAGTCCTGAAAAAACTCAGGAAATGATTGAAAAAATTAATAATGATATGACTCAATGGCAAAATATTAATGATAAACTTGGGCAAGTTGTTAAGGGTCTAAAGGCAAGTTGTTTTGCTACTTCTGCAATATTAACAATTAAGAATTTATTTTCTGGAATGAGTGGAGAGGCAATGGCAAGAACTGCAGTTATGACAAATCCCGGAGGGTGGAATGATCATTGTGCAAAGCAGACAGTTGTAAGTGTTGAAGAATGTCTTTTAGAAAATAATGCTAAGATTAATGAGGATATTAAAATTTATAAAGAAGAGATTGAAAAAACAAATAAAATTTTTAAAGATTTAGAAAAAAATGCGGGTTTAAAATCTAAAGATGTTTTAGGCTTTCAAAAACAAGTTGATAGTTTAAAATTTAAAGAAGAATTAGGGAAGGAATTTAAAAAATTTTGTGAGCAAAATCCTGAGGGTATGGTGGGGCTTGCAAATAGTGAGATAGTCTCTTTTAATGGTGAGAATAGTGAGAAAGGAATTTGTGATTGGAATAGTTTGAGTATAGAAGAAATGAGAAATATTATGACATTATATAATGTTAATAAAGGGGAAACTTCTGGGATGAGTGGTGTTTCATCTAAAATGTTTGAAACAGAACTTCAGACAATTGTTTTAGGCGCAAAAAATTCTTTTGAGATTCAGGAAGCAAAGGAAAATGTAAAAAATGATATTAAAGAATCTGGATGGACTACTCTTTCTGAAACAATATTTGGTGGAGAAAGCACAGCAACCAAAGCCTATATAGAAACTGTAAAAGATAAAAAAGGGACGTTAAAAGTAGGAGATAAAGTTATCAGTGTTTTTATTGAGGATAAAGCCGAATTTTATCCATATGGATTATCTAAACCAGATAATAGTATTCTTAATAATCAGATTATTATTAAATTAGAACAAGCAGAAAATAATAATTATTATACTGCAAATGGTTTTTATTCTCTAGATGGTGTTCAGATTGGTAATGGTGATGAAAGTTCCTTAGATGAAAGATATCTTTTGGAATACCTTTCAAAAAAGAATGCAAATAGGTTTGTTGAAGCAAGTCCAAACTTATATAAAAATTCAATATTGAATTCTGATGATTTAATTGTTAAATATTTTGAACAGCAACCATATAAAGGACTTCCAGCAGAAGTTCCTTTTGATATTGAAAATGGTTGGTATGTTCATTTATCTTATGTTTTAAGTGGGTTTGGACAACCTTATGATGATTCTGGTAGAGTAATTAATTATTATATTTGTAATGTTGGAGAAAATGGCCTCATTAATTTTAAAGAAGGTTCTGATGATATTTGTAGATATTATAATGGATATACTACTGCTGATTTAAATTTCCCAGAATCTAAAAGATTAATTAGTCAAGCTCAACAAGCAATCAAAGAAGCTGCAGAACAATATGGGGAAAAAAGAGTAAGGATTAATGGGAAGGAATTTGATGCTGGGATTTCTTTTGACGGAAATGAGGGAAGATGTACTGACTTTATGAGTCCTGCAGATTGTAATCTTTTATTTAATGTTTGTGATCCAGTAATTTGTCCTGCTTCCCGATGTGATTTAGGCGGTAAATTTAGAGTAGATAATGTTATACAATCTGGAATTCTCGGAAGTTTAGTTTTGTGTTTGCCCAATTTTCCTCAAATTAAGGTTCCAATCTGTTTGAGTGGGGTTCATGCAGGTATTGAAAATTATGTTAGTATTTTAAATTCAACTCAACAATGTTTAAATGAAAGTTTGAAAACAGGAAAAACAATCGGGATTTGTGATGAAATTAAAAGTATTTATTTATGCGAATTCTTTTGGAAACAAGCAAGTCCACTCTTAGATGTTTTAGGTTCAAGATTGTTTGAAAACATTTATAGTCAAGGTGTTAAAGGTGGTGGAGAATATCTTAGTGTAGAATCTGCTTGGCAAAATACTGAAAATGCTATAGATTATTTCAAAAATAATTATGCTGTAAATTCTATGAAAGCATTTCAAATACGTTCAACAGAGGAAATTGGCACTGAATTTTGTAAAGCGTTTATCTCTGGAAGATATCCAAATTCTGTGGATTTCTTTGATAATTTAATAGAACCAGATAGTCCTACTCAATATTCTGCTTGGTTTAGTGAAGATATATTAACAACTGCAACAGTTCCTCCAACCTCGCATTATAAAGTTTATTATCATATTTATTCTGGAAAGGATCAAGGAGTGCAGTATGTTGTTTATCTAAAGGATTTACCTGAATCAAATTATATCTATACTAGTGATGTTTATATTGTTGATAGAGGCTATGCTCCAAAAGCAAGTCAAGTAGATATAACTAAAGATTTCAAAGCTGTTTCAGGTTACAAACAATTATGTGTTAGTATTAATGGACAAGAGCAATGCGGGTTTGGAGAAATTACTACAAATTATTTTTTGAATGCACTTTCTGATAAATATGTTGCAGAACAAATTAAAACAGATATTGAAACTGAGGAAGAATGTGTTGCAGGAAGTTCTTCTTTAGGTAGTTTATTACAACCAAATTTACAATCAGGTGTTGAAGAATTAATTAATCCAGAAATTTATAATGAAGGAATAATAAGAGTTTGTGCAAGTGAGAATCCTGGGAAACAAGTAGATGAAAATAATAACTATGCTTCTATGCCTTCTACTTATGATAGATGGAAGGAAGTAGGGATTTGTGGTGATTCTTCAATAAAATGTTGGCTTGACACAAATTCTGTTAAGCAAGTAATTAAGAATACAGAAATCGAAGATCAGGCGCTTGAAGAAGTTGATTTAAGTATTTTTGAGGGTCAAGGATATTTTGAGAAAAGTAAATCTGATACAATTATTGAAGAAGCTCAGGGGATTATTAATAGCTTTAAAATCGATCAAAAAGAAGATATGGAAGATGATAATGTGAATAATATTGATAAAAGTAAAATTCAAAATAATATTAATAGCATTGAAGAAAAACTTATGGAATTAAGTAGTTTAGGCACAACAAATTTCTATAGGGCCAAGGCATTATTTTTATTAGGAAATTTATACAAAAAAGT
>CAYYIN010000012.1:0-11708 GCA_964472025.1 Candidatus Woesearchaeota archaeon
TTTTATAATTTATAGCAAGATTTTTAAATCCTTTTTTTTAATTAAAAGCATGTTAAAAGTAAGAATTAAATTAAAAGGATTAGATATTGAAAAATTGAATAAGATCTGTAATGAGATAAGAGAAATAGCAGATAAATCTGGAATTAATATTAGTGGGCCAATTCCCTTGCCTACAAAAAAGCTTAAGATAACAACTAGAAAATCTCCTTGTGGGGATGGAACTGCAACCTTTGATAATTTTGAAATGAGAATTCATTCCCGTATTATTGATTTGCCTGCAAATGATAGAGTTTTGCATGCGATTATGAAGCTTTATATCCCTAGAGATATTACAATTAAAATTGAAATGAGGGATTAATCAATTTTTTCTTGCTAAAATTCTTTGACTGAATAATTTTTTATTAGTTAACAAATTAAAATTCAAAAACTAAGAAATAGATTTACAAAGAAAATAGATTCACAAAAATTATTATAGCCCAAAGATATTATCTGATTTAGACAGATTTTTGATTATCTTTTTATTTTCTAAGAAACCTTTTCCTTGCCCAACCAAAATTTTTCTAAGCTTCAAAAATGCATCGCATAATTTTAATTTTAAAGGGCAAGATTCTTCACAAGCCTTGCATAAAGTACAATTATAAATTAATTTATCAAAATAATCATTATTTAATAAGATTGTTTTACCTCTTGGAGAATATTTTTCCTCTCTTAAAATTCTATAAACTGGGCAATTAAATTTACATAATCCACAATTAATGCATTTTTCAACTATTTCTTTTATTTCTTCTTTGGCATTATCTATTTCTATAGTCATTTTAATTATTTTTTGAATTTATTAGTCATGATTTGATTGATAAAATCTTTTTCCTTTTCAGATTTTATCTTATTTGGAATTTTTCTTGCAAAATCTTCTATTTTTTGTTTTCTTTCATCAGATGATTGAGATTTAAAAGTATCTTCATAGTCTTTTAATTGTTCTTTATAATCTGCAGATTTTTCTGCAAAACTCTTAGATTTTGCATCGAATTTACTAACTTCCCCCATAAATTCTTGCATTTTTTGTTCTGGATTTTCTTTAGTTTTTAATTCTTTAAAATTATTTAAACTAGAAAGTTCTTCAAAATCAATCAATTTATTTTTATTGAATTTACAATTAGGGTCTTGTCTTAATTTAATTCTTTTTATTAATTCTTTTTCCAAATCTTCTAAGAGATATTTTCTCTTCAATCCAATAATATATTTTTCAGGTTTCATCCGAATTTTTTTTATTAATTTAATAAATTCTTGTTTTTTTATGATTTCTTTTTCCTTGAAAAAACAACTAATTATTCCACTTCCTAAAAATCCAAAATAAGGAATTTGAGTTTTTTCTAAATAGATTATCATCTCTTTTAATTTATCAAAGAAAAAAATAAAAGTCTCATTAAGAGAATATTCTTCTGAAATTAATTTGCAATATAATTTATTTTTTAAGTTCGCTAATTTTTCATATTCCTCTGCGCAAATTTTTCCCCGATTAGAATCAAATTCAATAATCAAATTATATTTTTCAGGCAGATTTAATAATTTTGAAATTTTTGGGGGATAAAATTCAATAGAATTTATCATTGGTTCTGATTTTAATTTCTGAATTAATTCAAATAAGCCTTCTAAATTATCAGATTGAAAAACAGATATACTTCTCTCAATTTTTGGAACAATCTTTAAAACAACAGAAACAATAATCCCACTAATTCCTTCCATCCCACAAACATCCATTATATTTGTTTTAGTCGTACTCATTAATTCTCCTTTTCCATTAATAAAGTTAATAGTCTCAATCCAATCCTTAATAGTCTGGTATCGCATTCTCCTAGTAATTAACATATTTGAAGCAATTAAACCACCAATTGTGGCATCTTCATGATTTATTGGTTGAATTGGAAATTCAAAGCTAATCTTTTCTAATTTTTCATTTAATTCCTTTAGGGTCATCCCAGCACCAACACAAATTGTTTTTTGATCTATTTTCAAATCATAAATTTTATTCATCTTAGTTAAATCAATAACAACTGAATTATTTGGTACACTTCCCCCAAAAATTGTGGTTCCTAATCCCCTTGGAACAATATCTGATTTACAGGTTTTCACTATTTTTTTTACTTGCTCAATTGTTGTAGGGAAAAAGACTTTTTTTGCTTTTCCAAATAATTGAGAAGCATCTGTGTCATAACAAAGAAGATCTTCCTTATTTGTTCTGCCTATTTCATCCATCATTTTTAAAACAATCCTTTTTTAATTTTTTTGAATATCCTATTTATTTTCTTAATTTTAATTATTCCTCTTTATAATAAAATTCTTCTTCTTTTATTTCTTTTTCAAGATTCATATTAGCTTTAGTCTCTAAAAGAATTTTTTCTTCTGAACTTAAGCCCTTTTCTGTATTCTCAATCTCTTTTTTATTGTTTTTTTCTTCATTTTCTTTATTTTCTATTTTATTATTTTCTTCATGTTCTAGAGTTTCACTCTTTTTTTTATTTTTATTTGGTGAATTTTTCTTTATATTAAAGGCGTCAGCCAACACTTCAGACATCTCGATTATTTCAATATTAGAATCTTTTGAATTTTCTTTTAGTAAAATATAATTTTTTAATGAGCAAACAATAATCTTCTTAATATTTCTTCTCTTTGCTTGTAAAATCCTTTCTTTCGCAAGACTATCTGATAATTCTTTGTTTACAATTGGTAATCCTCCGCAACTTCCACAGCAAAAACTTTTTTCTCGAGAATTTTTAAATTCCTTTATTTTATAACCTAATAATTCTAAAATTTTTCTTGGCTCATCATAAATTTGGCAATATCTTCCTAGATAACATGAATCATGATATGCAATTTCCTCATACTTTTTATTTTTAATCAAATTTGGTTTTTGCTCTATCTTATCTAAAATCAATTTCCAAATATTTTCTACCTTAATATCCCAATCAGGTATTAATTCTGGATAATCTTTTAAAAAACATTTGTAACCTTCTGGGCAATTAGTAATTATTTTTTGAATATTATTTTTTTTAAATAATTCAAAATTCTTTCTTGCTAATCTCCTTGCCTCTTTTTCATAACCTGCCTCTAAAGCAGGTAATCCGCAGCAAATTTTTTCATCAATTATTTTAAAATTAATTTTTAATTTCAAAAAAATTTTTTTATATAATTCAAAAATCTCTTTTAATTTAAAATAACCCAAACATCCTGGAAAATAAACTGTGTTTGTTCTTTTGAATAATGAAAATAATACCATTTTTATTTAAGATTTAATTTGTTTTATCAGATAAAAAATCGTTTTTTATTTTTAAGCATATATATATTTTAAAGGATATTTTAAGTCTGATTGAATAATTTTTCATTAAGAAATTCAAAATTTATTAATTGAACATTAATAAGTGAACACTAATAAGTGATAACATAATCCAAAACTTTAAAAATAAAGAACTCTCCCTTAAAAAATGGAACCTAAAAATTATATGTCAAAAATAAATCTTAAAGAATATAAAAAGCGCATATCAAAAATAAATTTTAAAAAGTATGCTCCCAAAATAATTCAGGATGTTGAAACACTAGCCTATGTTACGATGACTGGAATTGGTGAATTAATGCAAAAAGCTGCTAGTTTAGGAGATATTAGATATAATTGGGCAATCGGTCATATCTCAGATATTGGGGCTTCAGGAATGATTACTGCATTGTGTTTGATGGCAACAAATAAAATAAAAAATATGCTTGCTATTACCTTAGCAGCCCCCACATTTCTCTCTATTTTAGAAATAGCACCCTTATTAGATAAAACATGTACAACAAAATATGATTTGAGTGATATTGCTTGTTATTATGGTGCTGCTCTTGCTGCTTTAGGTATAAAAATAGCCTCTGAAAAAATATTTAAAAAGAATTCAAGCAAAAGAGATTCAAAAAATCTTGAAAATATTATTGAAAAACCAAAGGGGATTTTAGGATAAATAAAATGAAAAAGAAAATCCCCTTAAATAAACTTGTTCAAACACATCCAGGTCCCCAAGAAGAAAAAATCTTGAGATTCATAAAATTATTGAAATCCAAAGGCATAAATTATCTCCCCCCAATATATTGTGAATATTCTAAATTAGATGATTTATATTATGTTTTTGATGGAACACATACTTCGCTAGCGAAACAACAAATGGGGCGCAAATATATTAAGGGGGAGGTAACAATTGTAGATTCCATAGATAAAACTCAATTATTATTTTAGTAAATAAAATCAAATTTTAAAACTTCAGCAAAAATTATTTAAATAGGGAAAATTTAATAATACCAAGTAATACAAGGGGGGTTAAAATGATCATAAAAAATGGCTATAAAAGTTAAGAAAAAAAGTGGAAAGATTGTTGAGTATCCTATTACAAAAGTCAAGAGTTTATTGAAGACAATTGGTTTTACTGGAGGGTTATTAATTAAAGGAACAAGTGATGTTTTCAGTGAAGCAAAAAAACTAACAAAACAAGGAATAATTTCAGCAACAAATTTTGAAAAAGCAATTGTAAATGCTGTTAGCAATACAAACAAAATTGCTATAGGCGCCACTCAAAAAATTACAAAAAAAATTCTAAAGTAATTTTTGTTTTTTATTTATTTTAAATTTTCAATATTTTTTTAGTATTTTCAGCAAAAAAGGGCGTACACCTCCAATTTTATGGGGGTGGCTAAAAGCCCACCTAAACTAAGAGAGATTTTTGGAATATTAATAACTGTGATATTAATTAGATTTATCAAATTTTATAACCCTTAAAAGTTTTTTGAAATTTTTTATGTATTAGATTTTTATCTTTGATATTCTAAAAGCAAGAAAAGGGGATTTAAGTCAAGAAAAACGCACATAAGAAAATAATTAAAAAATTTTAACCCCGGGATTTGGGAACGAAACAACTAAGTGACTAAATTTATCCAAAGTTTTTAAGTTATTTAAACAGATAGGTGGAGAGATAATTATTTAAATCTCTTTTATTGGAAATGCTTGGGGTGTGTATGAATAGTTTAACTTTATTAATCGCAGTTATTGCATGGTTTGCTATTGGGTATTTTATTTATTCAAAATTTTTAGAAAGAACACTTATTAAGACAAATGACAAGAACAAGACCCCGGCTAATTTTAAAAAAGGAATTGATTTTAAAAAAAGTAAAAAAATATTTTTGTTTGGGCATCATTTTGCATCTATTGCAGGGGCTGGCCCTATCATCGGACCAATACTTGCAGTTTCTTTTTTTGGTTGGCTTGGTGTAGTTTTATGGATTGCAATTGGAAGTTTTTTTATTGGGGCAATTCATGATTATCTTTCTTTAATGGTTTCTGTTAGGAATCAAGGCAAAGGCATTGCCAAGATTTCTGAAAAAGTTACAGGCAAGAAAGCATTTTATGTTTTTTCTGCTTTGCTTTGTGCGACATTAATATTGATTATCACTGTTTTTTCTGTGAGTGCTGCACAGTCTTTGATTGAGGTACCTGAATTAGTTATTCCTTTTTTCGGAATTACATTTACTGCAATTTTTCTTGGGCTTGCAATTTATAAATTTAATAAAAGTAAAGTTTTGTCAAGCTTTGTTGCGATTTTACTAACTATATTTTTTATTCTTCTTGGGATTGCTTTTCCTATTTCACTTCCTTTTTCAGCTTATGTTTCAAATATAATCTGGCTTGTTGTTCTCTTTATTTATGCCTTAGTTGTTTCACTTATTCCTGTTTGGGTTGTTCTTCAGCCTAGAGATTATATTAGTGCGACTAGTTTATTTATGTTCTTATTTTTGGGAATGATTTCTATTATAATTGTTAGGCCTATTATGAATGCTCCAGCCCATATTCCTTATTCTATTTCACAAATTCCCCTTTGGCCCATACTTTTTATTACTGTTGCTTGTGGTGCAATTTCTGGTTTTCATTCGCTTATTTCTTCTGGAACAACTTCTAAACAGCTTGAAAAAGAAAGTGATGGAAGATTTATTGGTTATGGTGGAATGTTGGCAGAAGGAATAGTTGCGTTGTTAGTGGTAATTTTTGTTGGGGCTGGTTTGAAATGGGGGACTGGGGTTGGGCTGAATTTTTTTCAAAATGCTTTTTCAGCAGGGTGGATAATTGCATTTGGACAGGGTTTTGCAAATATTGTTAATTCTGCGTTTTCATTTTTACCTATTCCTCTTTTGATTATTCTTGGTGCTTTAATTGTGAATATCTTTATTTTAACCTCACTTGATACTTCAACAAGAATTGGAAGAATGATTTTTTCTGAAGCACTTTCTAAAAAGTCTAAACTTAATAATCAGTTTCTGTTAACGCTTGCTATCTTAATTCCTGCATTTTTGCTTGCAATTACTAATTCTTATTCTACATTATGGAGGCTGTTTGGTTCTTCTAATCAGTTAATAGCAGCAATTGTCTTAATCGCAATTTCTGCCTATCTTATTAAGAAAGGAAAATCTGTTTGGTATGTTTTAATTCCCGGGATATTTATGATTATTACAACAATTGCTGCATTGTTGTATCAATTATTTAGTAAGGCTGGTTATTTATTTGGTGAATTTAATCTTGCTTTGGCAGTGATTTCAATTGTTCTAATTTTATTTGCAGTTTTTGTTTTTGTTGAAATTTTTTCTAAAATGAAAAATAGGTTCTTTCTTTTAAAATAAAAATGCACTTGAGCCAGGAATGAAACAACTAGGGGGAGAAAGAATATCCTCTTCACAATCGTTCAGAAAACGAGTATATTTATAAACTTTAATTTTTAAAAGTAATTGTTATGAAAACATTACAAGGAACACAAACCGAAAAAAATTTATTAAAAGCTTTTGCTGGGGAATCCCAAGCAAGAACGAGGTATGATTATTTTTCAAAACAAGCTAAAAAAGATGGTTTAGAGCAAATTTCTATTATTTTTGCAGAAACAGCATTAAATGAAAAAGAGCATGCAAAAAGATTCTTTAAATTTTTAGAGGGAAGGCCTGTCGAAATTACTGCAACTTATCCTGCTGGGAAAATAAGCACAACTTTAGAAAATTTAAAAGCTGCATCTGAAGGTGAAAATGAAGAATGGACTGAATTATATCCTAAATTTGCTGAAATTGCTGAAGAAGAAGGTTTTAATGAAATTGCAAAAGCTTTTCGAATGATAGCAACTGTTGAAAAAGCTCACGAAGAAAGATATAAAAAATTTTACAATAATTTAGAATCTGGAAAAGTTTTTAAGCACAATGAAAAAATTATTTGGAAATGCTTAAATTGTGGTTATTTGCATGAAGGCGATTCTGCACCTGAAGAATGCCCTTCTTGTTTACATCCACAATCCTATTTTCAAATTAAAGAAAATAATTACTAAAAACAATACCCCAATCCAGGAACTAAATAATTAGGGGTTGTGTAAAAGTGCTTAGAAATATTTCTTTTTTCTTTTAAATTTTTTAATTTATTAAACCGACGTTTAATATAAAAAAGAAAATTATAACTACTATTAAATAAAAACAATTATATACTGTTTTTTATTCTTCTTTATTATGACATATAATGTATCAGTTACTGGAATTGATGGTTGTGGAAAATCTACATCTATTTCTAAAGTAGTAGACGCATTAGCTTCTGCCTATTTAACAGCAAAAATTGGAAGACCTACTTACATATCTGGTCCAGAAGTACATGAAAGTAGAGAATATTTATTTGCTGGATTAAATAAGAGAATTGAAGGATTTCATACTTTTGCTAACAATCTAGAAAATAGATTAGGTGTTGCGTCTGTAAATATATTTAATGTATTCATATGGTCTTTAATTAATAAAAGAGTATTTTCAAAATATAATCCTGAAATTGCAATATATGGCAGAGATAGAATTATTGATTCTGCAGTTTATTCAACATGTTATTTTCCATTTACAAGAAAATGGTCTTCTGAATTAAGATTAAAGATTGCTCAGGCAATTTCTAGAGCTAAATTTTCTGATACAATAATTTATATGGATGTTGATCCAAAAGTTGCAGTTGAAAGAATTGAAAAAAGAATAGAAGAAGAAAAGAAATCAGAGATTAATAGAAAAAAAGGGTGGCAGATGCATGAAAACCTTAGGGATTTAACTAACTTAAAAAATTATTTTGCAGAAGCATTAGATTATTTATATGGTCATTCAGATATAGATTTACATATAATTAAAGTAAATAATAAGAGTTTACAAGAAGTTGCAGATGAAATGACACAAACAATATTTGATAAGGTGGCTAAAAAATAATTTTTCAATTTGGGGGGTATTGTGCTTTCGTTGTTTCACTCCTCACCCTTTATTTAACAAGGGATAAAAGTAAAAAACACGCCTGACCAAGGAATAGAATAGTATAAGGGGGTGTAATTAATTTAGAAATATTTCTTTTTTCTTTTAAATTTTTTAATTTAGATAGTTCGCTTCGCGAATTTATTCATATCTCAATGCATCAACAGGATTTAATTTTGATGCCCTATAAGCTGGAATTGCTCCTGCAATCATTCCTATTAAAACTGAAAAAACTAAGGCCCCGATTATAAGTTGAGGACTGACATAAGAAGAAGAGCCAAGCCCCCCAAGAAATCCCCTGCCCCCTCCACTGACAGCAGTTTGTATTCCTCCTAAGGAACTTATTGCCGTTGACGCAAAAAACCCAAGTATTAATCCTCCAATCCCACCGATTAATCCTATTAATGCAGAATTGAATAAAAATATTGTCATGATATCTTTGTCTTGAGCACCAATCGCTTTCATAATTCCTATTTCTTTTGTTTTTTCTAAAACAGAAGTAAACATAGTGTTTGCAATTCCAACAGCCCCAACAATTAAAGATATCGCAGCAATCGCCCCCAAAAAAATAGTCATAGTGTTCATTGTTTGTTGTATGGTTTCCTGCATTGAAGTTGGAGAAGAAACAGTAAAATCTCTTTTGTTCGCATCTATTATTCCATGGGACAACATTAATTTGCTTGTTATTATGCTAATTGTTTCATTCGATAAAGAAATGTCTTCTAATTTAACAGATATAGAATCAAACTTATCTCCATCTGCATCTTCTATAATAGTTCTTGCAATACTTACTGGCATATATATAGATCTTCCTTCTTCTAAAATTCCAACAACTTTAAATGATTTTCCGCTGATTGTAACTTTGCTGTTAAGTGGGATACCATTTTCAAAAGTAGAACTTACAATACTTCCTCCTAAAACAACAGAATAAGAATCTCCTCCTGTTAAGAATCGTCCAGAAGCTAATTGTTCTGTTGTAATGTCTTTCCATACATTTGCATCAACACCAGTTATGCTTAAAGTAGCGGTTTTAGTCAGATAGATTAAGTCTTCTCTCCCAGAAATTTGCCCAAGAATATATTCTATGTTTGGAAGATTTTTTAATATTAAAATATCTTTAGAAGTTAGATTTTTTGTATTTGTGTTAGATAAATCTTCTCCGCCAAACATCTGATTTCCTCCACCATCCCTGCTAATAACCATACGACCTTGTTGGGCTCTTGAAAATCCAGGAGTTATTGTTATAATATCTGCTCCAAAAGTTCCTAACCTTGATTCGAGCTGTTGTTGAGCACCTTTGCTTATTGATATAATAGAAACAACCGCAGCAATTCCAATTACTATTCCAAGAATAGTTAACCAACTCCTTAGTTTGCTATGGAGAAGGATATTTAAAGATAGCTTAAAAGATTTAATCGTCCTCATTTTTTCTCTTATTTCTTCTGATGATTATTACGATTAAGATAATAGTTAAAACCCCACTTGAAACAAAAGCAATAAGAAACCAATTATTATTTCCGCTACTTGAATTTTGTGAAGCAAAACCAGTTGCACTTGCTGATAAACCTGAAGAATCTGTTGTTGAGAAGGATGTTTGAGTAGATTGAACTTCTGTTGTTTTTGTGATAGTTTGCCTATTTCCCAAGGTGTCTGTATATTGAATTTCAACATTTAAATTAAAATTGCCTCTTGACTGTTGTGTTATTTGAAAAGATGCTACTGAATAATCCCCCTTGTCGAGATTTCCTATTATTGAAGAACTGCTTCCGCTGATTTTAAAATTAGATTGTGTGGGAATTATAACAGTTACAGAATTTGCAGGGTTTTTTCCTATATTTGCTACTGAAATAATAATCCCGCTTGAAGAAACATCTGAAACAGATATATCAAAATCCGTTTGTCCGCCAACAATTATGCCTGCTTTTGAAGTTTCAGTAGCTGTTCCATTTTCCTTTTCATAAGTTAATGTAAGTGTCAGCTCGTATAATCCCGGTTCTGCTGATGCAGAAGTGAAAACATCAAAATCAAGAGATTCATCATCTCCTTCTTCTAATTCTTCAATGCTTTTTTTATTGCTTGATCCAATAGGCAAGATATTTCCGCTTTTTTCTTCCCATGAAAAGATTATATTTTTCAAATCTTCATCTCCAGTATTTTCTATTTTAAAACTCAATTCACTTTTTTCTCCAGGAACTAAACTTGTTGGAGAAATATCAGTAACTTCTATATTATAATTGTTTGATGCTACTACTAAACGAAGCATGATTATAAATGCCAATGCAAAAATAATTAAAATTTTGGAGTTTTTCATTTCACAATTCTCCCATCTTTCAAGTTTATTATTTTTGTAGTATTCTTAAGCCGTTTAATAAAATTTATATCATGAGTTATAATAATAAGAGTCTTGCCTTGTTTTTTATGTAGTTGATATAACAAATTAATGACGGTTTCTCCTGTTTTGCTATCCAAATTTCCTGTAGGTTCATCTGCTAGAATTATTTCTGGATCATTTGCCAATGCTCTTGCAATAGCAACTCTTTGAGTCTGCCCCCCACTTAGTTCTGTAGGTTTATGGTGCATCCTATCTTTTAGTCCAACCAATTCCAATAATTCTTTTGCTCTTTCTTCTGCTTTATAATAATTATTTTGAAATTCCATAGGCAATGTAACATTTTCCAATGCACTTAAAGTAGAGATTAAATTAAACTGCTGAAAAATGAATCCAATTTTCTTGCCCCTTATTTTTGCTATTCGTGATTTACTTAATGAACGAATATTTTTATTTTCTAAAAAAATAGAACCTTTAGAGGGAATATCTAAACAGCCAATTAAATGCATTATAGTGCTTTTCCCACTTCCACTGGTTCCAGTAATGACTATAAACTCTCCTTTATTTATTGTTAAATTAATATCACTTATAGCATGAACCTGAATTTTCCCCATTTTATAGGTTTTCCAAACGTCTTTTAATTCAATTACTTTATTTTTCATTTTAAGTTTTAATTAAACTAATTTAATCTTTGAGTCTGTTGAGAATTCGGTCTTCCTTGCATAAGTTGAGAACAAATTTCATGATCATGATTTATGTTTCTGCAATAATAAAAACATTCCATCCTATTGTTATTGCAATAATCAGTTATTTCATTAGTATCTAAAGTATTTTCAAAAAAAGAAGTTACACTTTGTATTTGTTCATCAGTCAATTGTATTTGCATCTGTTGGACTCCTCCTATAAAATTTGGTGTATTCTTATGAAAGAAAAACATATATCCAAAAAATAAATTGCTTATTACTAATAGAATTACAACAACTATCATAAGTGTATTTGAATTTTTCATTAAATTAAAATCAAGTTCCTTATTTTTAAATAAGATGGATATAACGTCCATTTCCCTTAT
>CAYYIN010000013.1:0-11058 GCA_964472025.1 Candidatus Woesearchaeota archaeon
TCCTACTTTCTTACATGGAACTAACAAAAATAGGAACCAAGGGACAAATGGTTATTCCTCAAAGGATTAGAAATAAATTAGAAATAAATGCAGGTTCAATACTTGCTGTGGGGATAATGAAAGATTTAGTTGTGATAAAAAAAATAGATAATGATTTAGAAACCCAGTTCAAAAAAAGTTTGGAAAATGTAAAAATTGGAAAAATAAAAAGAGTTGCTTAGCCCAATAATCTAAAAATATATTTTTTAAATTCAGGGAGATACTTTATTATTCTCTCAATTGTTTTTTGCTGTTCTTTTTTCCCTCCAAATGCAACAACCAAGACAGCAGACAAAGCATCATAAATAAGGTAATACATTCTCTTTTTTCTTATTCTTTTCTCACGAAAAAAGTGATATCTTATTGAATCTCCTACATAAGGATTATTCTTAAGCTGTAAGAATATTTTTTTGATTATTCTTATTTCTGCTTTAGGCAATTCTTCACTCTCTTTTTCAAAATTTTCAGTTGTATAAACTGCATAAGTCATAACTTAGAAAAAACAAATTCTTTTTATATATTTAACTTTTCTTACTTTTAACACAATTACTTTTAGTACCTGAACATAAATAAACAAAGAATTTTATTAAAAAGATTTAAAATTAACAAAAATTAAGAAATTTATCTTCCTATTTTTTTTTCAATCTGAGAATGAATTGTATCATGGAATTCCCGATTATACCCTGAGACAAATCTGTTTATTATTTTCTTATTGCAATATCTATCTGGGCAAAAATTAACATAACCACATTTAGGAATAAGCAGATTTTTAATTGAATTAGAAATATCTTGTTTTAACAATAAATCTCTTTCTTGTTCAGTTATTTGTCTCATTTCTGGTTCTGCAGTCTGGCATAATCTAAGAGAATCATAGCCCAAAGTTAAATTATAGAAATCCTTTTTTTTAATAATTCCTAATTTCAAACCTCTAGGGATTATTGCTATTGCTTCAGATTCTGGAATTCCTATTTTAATTAATTTTTCATAAGTTTCTATAGAACTATTAATTCTTCCCACCCATTTCTTAAATAATTCTGTATCTTTTTGAATAAAAGAAGGTATAGAAAATATCTTTAAATATTCTTTTTTTAAAGTTTCAAAATTATTTATATTGCCCATATTTTTAACAGTTTCTTTTGCACGGTCAATAGCCTGATAAATTGATTCAGGTGTTTGAGGCATTGTTCTATGTCTTTTTACTTCTCCCCAAACCCTCCAAGGAGTATTTGTAACAAAAGTTGCTTCAATAGAATTATTAAAATCAGAAACAATACTCTCTAACTCATTTAATAATAGAAGGTAATTTGAAGAAGCATTTAAAGGATTTTTGCTTAATTTATCTCTTCTCTTTATCCAATTATCAATTCGTTTATCTCTTTCTTTAGAAGGAAAATAATTTAAATTTGATAAAACTGGATTTTCTTTAACATCTGAAAAATTCATTCGCATTGACTTATGAGTTTCATTAATTTTATTATGGAATATATTTGGATTTATACATCCAGTTCTTGGAGCATTTTTCCTTGCATTATATGTCCTATCCATACCCCTATTAATAATAAAATCTTCTAATTGAGAAAGGATTTCTTTTCCTTCATCAGGCATAAAAGGATTATTTTCAATATTTCTTGAAAGATTAACAATTGTTTCTAATGAAATTGCCATAAATCCTCCACCATGAAGCCCATATTGAACAATTTTACTTGCTTCTTGTTTCCAGTTTTTATTTTTTTCTTTTATTTCTTCATATAATCGAATGTTTTTTTCAGATCCTGAAATATATAATTTTTTTGCATCTGAATTTTTATGTATTTTTTCACTAATAACTATTTGTTCTTTTTGTATTGGAATTCTTCTTCCAGAAGGCATTAAAGAGCTTCCAAATCTAACCCCTGTAAGCATAGAATCAACAAGTTTAGAGCAATTTCCTTTTAACTCTGTGAATAAGGTGATTGAAGTTGCCATAGAAGCATGACCTCTTCCAGCAGAATTATTTATGGCCTGGGAAAGATTCTCTAAATAATTTGGATCTTTTTTCTTTTGCTCTATTAATTCATCAATAAAAGAAATATCTTTATAAGTTGCAAGCGCAGCATATCTAATAATTTCATCAGGATATATAATTTCCCCATCTTTCAGCATAATTTTTGGACCGTAATCTAAAATATTAACTTCGGGATTAATTATTTGAGGCATTTTTAAATTAAATTAAATTAATTTATAAGTATGCTTATTCCTAGAAATGGTATTTCCAAAATATAATTTGCAAAATATTATTTTAATATTCTTTTATTTTTAATATTCTCTCAACTTTTTTTCAATATCTTCTGCAGAACGGAAACCAATTAATCTATCTATTTCTTTTCCTTTTTTAAAAATAATAAGGCAGGGTATTGAACTAACTTCATAATCACTTGCTAATTTTTGATTACTATCAATGTTAATTTTAATAAATTTTACTTCTTCAAATTTTTTGGCAAGGGTCTCAATAATTGGTGCAAGCATTAGGCAAGGCATACACCATTTTGCAAAGAAGTCCACAAGAACTAAGTTATTTGAGCTAATTATTTTGTTAAATTCTGAAAGATTAGGTTCAATTTCTATATTATTTTTTGTAGGCATTTTTTAATTTTTATATTTTTTTAATCTTAATTTAAATTAAAAATAAATGATTAATAAAGGTTTTTGTTTATGCCCCACACCCATTTTGATTAATATAACCACATTCACAAATTTCTTCGCAATGCCCCCTCTTAATCAATTGATCTCCGCAAACAGGGCAAAATCCCCCCAGGTCTCCTTGTAATTCTGTAAATTTAATTTTAGTTTTTTTATCTTTATTTTCTTCTTCAGCTTCATGCGTTATCCTTATAAATTCTTCAGCTTGTATTGGTTCAAATTCCTCTTTTTCCTTTTCTTCTGTAAGATAGGTTGTACCTAAAAAATTAAAGATATAATCTATAAGAGAAGTTGCGGTTTTAATTTCTTCATGTCCCTCAAGAACAATGCCTCGTGGATCAAATTTAGAATTTTTAAACTTATTAACAAGAGTTTCTAAAGGGACACCATATTGTAAATTCATAGAAGTAGAAAGTGCAATAGTATCCATTAAACCCCCGATAGTACTACCTTCTTTTGACATACTTATAAAAACTTCTCCAGGAGAACCATCTTCGTACAATCCAATATGTAAATATCCCTCATGATCTGCAATATTAAATTTATGTCTTAGAGATGGGGCAGTTATTGGTAATTTTCTTCTTATAGGTTCTTGAGCAATTTTTTCTAATTTTTTATTTTTTGAATTTTTATCAATACTGAGAGGTTGCCCGCTTTTACTTCCATCCCGATATATTGCAACTGCTTTTAATCCCATTTTCCAAGCATCTTTAGATATTTCTTCTATTTGTTCAACAGTTGCCTCTTCAGATAAATTAACTGTTTTTGAAATAGCCCCAGATAAAAACGGTTGGACAGAAGCCATCATTTTAAGGTGTCCTAAAGGACTAATTACTCTTTGCGCATTTTTAGGTTTATTCGCGCAATCAAAAATAGGTAAATGTTCTTTTTTTAAGATTTCGCAACCTTCTGCAGTTTTATTTTCACCAATATGCCTTATAATTTCTTTGATTTCTTTTTCATTATAATCTAAATTTTTTAAAGCCAGTGGAACAATTCCATTAACAATTTTTAATGTTCCGCCTTCTGCTAATAATTTTGTTTGAACTAATCCAAATTCTGGTTCAATACCTTTAGTATCACAATCCATCATAAATCCAATAGTTCCAGTAGGTGCTAAAACTGTTGCTTGGGCATTTCTGAATCCATATTTTTCTCCATTTTCAATAACTTTTTCCCAAACAGTATAGGCTTCTTCTAAAACATTTTCTAGACCATTTAATTTATTTTTATCAATATTTTTTAAAGCATTCTGGTGTTTTTTTATTATTTTCATCATCGGCTCTTTATTTTTTTCATATTCTTCAAAAGTCCCGAGTTTTTCAGCCATTTCTGTAGAGGTTTCATAAACTTTTCCAGTCATTAAAGCAGTTATTGCTGCTGCAATATTTCTTGATTCTTCAGAATCATAAGGTAATGCCAAAGACATCAGCAATCCCCCAAGATTTGCATAACCTACCCCCAGTGCTCTAAATTTATGAGAATTTTCTGCAATTTCTTTTGTTGGGAAACTAGAATTATCATAATTTAAATCCATAGCAATTGTTGTGGTTCTTATTGCAGATTCAAAATCCTTTGTATTAAATTTTCCTTCATGATCAATAAATCCCCTTAAATTGAATGATGCGAGATTGCAAGAAGTATCATTAATAAACATATATTCTGAACAAGGATTGCTCGCTTTAATCTCCCCAGAATTTGGGCAGGTATGCCATTTATTAATTGTATCATGATATTGAATTCCTGGATCACCACAAGCATGAGTTCCTTCTGCAATTAAATGCAATAAATCTCTTGCTTTATATTTTGGCATCTCTAGCATCTCTTTATTATGAACCGGAATAGTTTGCCATTCTTCATCATTTTTTACAGCCTCCATAAATTTATCGGTAACTCTAACTGACACATTAGTATTTTGAAAATGCCCAGATTCTATAGCGTCTTTATAATTAACACCATTTTGTCTTAAAATTTCTATTTTATTTTGTTCTATTTTTTTAGCATTAATAAATTCAAATATATCTGGATGATCAATTCTTAAGGAATCCATTTTAGCAGCTCTTCTTGTTTTACCTCCGGACTTAACAATCCCGGCTACGTCATCAAAAAAGATTAAATATGCAAGAGGCCCAGAAGGATTTCCCCCACCAGATAGTTTTTCCCTTAAACTCCTTAAGGTTGATAAGTCTGTTCCAGTTCCAGAACCATGTCTAAATAATCTGGCTTCTTTTTTTGATAAATTCATGATGTCTTCCATAGTGTCATCAACAGATTGAATAAAACAAGCAGAAGTTTGAGGAAACAAATGATTTTTCCCAGTGGGAACTGGGATGGCATCGCCTTTTTTAATTTTGGGTTTGAAAATACCATAATCAGTAAAAATTTTAATCTTTTGATCTTTGTCACTTATGATATATATTTCTTTTTCATCTTGTGATTCTCTTGATTTATATTTATCTGTACCAACATTAAACCAAACTGGGGAATTAAATGCCATTTTTTGGGTTGAAGTTAAAATTTCAAGTTCTTTTTGAAATATTTTAGCTTGTTCTTCATTAAAGTATTTTTGTTTTTTCGCCCATTTTTCATAAGTTTTAGTTACTCTTTCAACTAAAGTTTTAAAAGAGGTTTCTCTTTCAGAAGTGCCTGATTCCCCATAAAAATATCTAGATGAAACAATCTTTTTTGAAAGTTCACTAAAATAATTTGGAAATTCAGAATCTTTTTGTATAAAAAGCGGAACACCAATATTGTCTGTTATTTGGACATCTGATTTAACATAGTAGATCTTAGGCTCTTTATTTTTCTTACTAAAATATCTTTCTATTCCTAATTTTTTCTTTGTCAGTTCTAATTTTTGACTATTCATTTTACAACCCCCTCACTTCTTTTTTAAAATCAGAAACATCTTTAAATTCTTTATAAACAGAAGCAAATCTAATATAAGCTATTTTATCCAATTTTTTTAATTTAATCATTACAAGTTCCCCAATTTTTTTTGCGCTTACTTCCTTACCTTTTTTTCTTATTTTTTCTTTAATTTCTTTTACAATTTTGTCAATTTTATCAATAGAAACTTTTCTTTTTTCACAAGATTTAATAATTCCTAATCTTAATTTTTCATCAAGAAAGGTTTCTCGTCTTCCATCTTTTTTAATAACTCTAAGTTCTTTCTCTATTGGTTTTTCATATGTTGTAAATCTTTTTTTACATTTGATGCATTCTCTTCTTCTCCTTGTTCCCTCTGGAGCTTCTCTTTTATCTTTGACCCTTGTTTTTGAATTACAGAAAATACATTTCATATTATTACTTTTAATTATATAATTGATTTAATTTATTAAAAATATACAATATATTGTGTTTTTACTTAATAAAAACCTTATAATTTGTATAATTCTTCTATTTAGAATTTTTAGATTTATAAAGATTTTTATAATCCACTGAATATTTTATATGGTATTTTTTAATATATCTCTGAACAAATATTCAAGATTCCACAAGATTTCTAGAAACATTTATAAACATTGGATTTTTATTTTTTAAATAAAAAGATGGTTGATTCAACAATAATTTCAGGATTAGGAGATCTTAATCTTTATGAAGGCATTGCAAATTCTTTAGGACTTTCTGTTGGGCTTGTAGTTGCTTTTTTATCTTTAGTTAGTATATGGTCTTTAGTATGGAAGGGGCTTGCTCTTTGGAAATCTTCAAAGAAAAACCATTTGATTTGGTTTATAGTTTTATTAATTTTCAATACACTTGGGATTTTAGAAATACTTTATATTTTTGTTTTTTCAAAGTTATCAAAGAAAAATAAGTTAAAACCCGACGAGAAAATCAAAAAGAATTTGAATAAACCTCAAAAGAAAGTAGTAAGAAAAGTAAAAAAGAAAAAATAGATTTTTTAAGTTTATAGATTTTTTATCAATTTTAAGGTTTTTTATCCTTATAATTTTGTATAGCTTTTTTAAAAGTATTTATTGCTAAGTCACTGCAATGCGTTTTAATTTTAGGTAATCCCCCTAAATTAGTAAGTATTTCCTCGCGAGTTATCTTTTCTGCTTTTTCTAATGTTTTTCCTTTAATCAATTTAGCTAACATAGAAGAAGTTACAATCGCTGCAATACATCCCATTGTTTGAAATTTTATATCTTTAATGTAATCTTCTCCTTTTTTATTTTTAATTTTAAGATAAATTTTCATAATATCTCCACAATAAGGATTACTAATTTCCCCAATAGCGTCTGGATTTTTAATTTTCCCCATATTTGTAGGATTCTTAAAAAGTTTTTTCACCTTCTTATTATAGTCACTCATTTTTTATTTAATCTGATTTATTTTTTTATTTGATATTCTTTATTTTTTTATTTAATTCTTTAACCAATTTTTTAGGATTAATGCCATGGCCAATTGCACCTTCTTTTAAAGATTCCTTATTTGAAAAAGGGCAAGTAAGACAATGCATTCCTTTTTCTAATAAAATTTTTTCAACTTCTGGAAATTTCTTCACAATCTCTTGGATATTCATGTTTAAATTTATCCGAGCTTTATTCATTTTGTTTTTGCTTATTCTATCTTTATTCATTTTGTTTTTGCTTATTCTATCTTTATTCATTTTGTTTTTGCTTATTCTATCTTTATTCATTTTGTTTTTATTCATTTGAAATGTTTTTTATTGGACTTATTCTTCTTAATTTTTTCACAATTTTTGGAAGTATTTTTAATAAATAATTTATTTCTCTTTCATTATTGAATCTACTTAAACTAAATCTAACTGAACTATTTATTTCTAAATGAGATAATCCAATTGCTTTTAAAACATGGCTTTTTTTTAAAGTATTGGATGCACAAGCACTTCCTGTTGAGCTATAAATCCTATAGGCATCCAAATGCCCACCAATAGACTCTCCTTCAATATTTTCAAAAGAAATATTAATATTATTGCATAATCTATTTTTAAGAGGGCCATTTAATTTAGTAAAAGGAATTTTTAAAATTCCTTTGATTAATTTATCCCTTAATTTTGTCATTTTTTTAATATCTGAATTTTTTGCAAGTTTAACTGCTTTTGCAAATCCAATAATCCCTGGGAGATTTTCAGTTCCACTTCTTAATTTGAATTCTTGACCACCCCCGCTTATTAAAGGAGAAATTTCAATTCCTTCTCTTATGTATACTGCACCAATTCCTTTTGGGCCATGAATTTTATGGGAATTTAAAGTCACAAAGTCTAAATTTTGTTTTTTTACATTGATTTTTGTTTTTGTATAGCTTTGGCAAGCATCTATATGAAAATAAACTTTTTTTTCCTTACAAATTTTACCTATTGATTCAAGATCTTGTAGAACTCCAATTTCATTATTTCCATGAATAATCGAAACAATCAAGGTTTTATCACAAATAGATTTTTTTAATTGTTCTAAATCAACAAAACCTTCAGAATCTACATCTAAATAAATTGTTTTGGCACCAATTTGTTCAAGCCATTTACAACTATCTAGAATGCTATCATGTTCTATTTTCGTTGTTATAATTTGATTTTTATCATGATTTTCCTTCTTATTTTTAAAAAATAAACCTTTTAAAACAAAATTATTGGATTCTGTTCCCCCAGAAGTAAATAAAATTTCACTTGGTTTTGCATTAATAGATTTTGCAATGATTCTTCGGCTTTCTTCTAATGCTATTTTCGCTTCTTGCCCAAAAAAATGTTGAGAACTTGCATTCCCATATTTTTTATTAAAATAAGGGGACATTGTTTTAATGATTCTTTCATCTACTTTTGTTGTTGCAGCATTATCTAAGTAGATGGATTGAGATTTGTTTATCATTTTATTTTTTATAGATTTTAATTTTATTTTTGCTTAGTTTTTCTCTTTAATTCCTTTACAAAATTGGATTCTATGTTTATCTATTATCTTTAAGATGGGTAATATTGTTTTTTTATTTAATTTGTAAATCCTTGTTCTCCCTTTTTCTTTAGAATTTACTATTGAGCAATGTTTTAATAAATAAAGTGCATGGCTAATTTTAGATTGTTCTTCATTGAGTTCTTTTGCTAAATTTTTTACAGCAAGGGGTTTTTCTTTTAATTTGGTTATAATTTTTATTTTTAAGGGATTTGCCAAATTTTTAAAAAAAAGGTGATAAGGATTTTGCGCAATCTTTTTAATCTTTTTTACCATATTAGTATGAAAAGAAATTCATATTTATAAATATATCTAGACGAAAGATCAAGAAAATCTTTCAACAAAGGTTTTTTCCAAAAAATGCATTTTTGAAGGAATGATAAAACAAAAAGGGGCTAAAATTTTCTTACCCTGCAATTTTTTTAAATCTTTCAGATTTTTATAAATAATCTTTGCTTTTTTACTTCCCATCCTAGAACAAACTAAAATCTTTTTTAAACCATTTTTATTTCCTTTAAAATTTATAAAAGATTCTTCTAATTGTTTCAATGCGTTTTCAAAATTCAATCCAATATCTATTAGAATAAGGCTATGCGCCCCAATAGATTCATTTTGTTCAAAAAAATCTAAAAAACTCTTAGGTTGATAATCTTTTGTCCATTGAGGCATACTTAAAATTTTTCCAAATTTATATAACTGTAATCCAGTTTCTGCAATTGCATCAAAAATACTTGCAGAATAAATAACTTTTGTTTTTATTTTTTGTTTTTTCGCTTCTAAAACTAAACTAATGTGGGTTGTTGCAAATAATGGACTACCATAGATTAGTAATGCAACATCTTCTTTTTTCGCTTTTTCTATTAATTTGTTTGATTCAACTTCTTCTCTTTTTAATTTAATAATTTTTTTATTTAGTTTTAACTCTTCTATCTCATAAGGGAATTCTACAGTATAAGATTCCAAATAAATTGTTGGGCATTTTTTTATTATCTCAATTCCTTCTTTACTCAATCCAGATTCATTAAGCCCTAATCCTATTAAATATAACATTTTGTTTTAAGATAACTATATTAATTTTTAAAAACTTTTACTAATTAAATGTTTCTTTTAAGATGTAAACTTTAGAAATAATTTTTTATCTATGGATTTAATTAAATTTTACATCCAGTAATTTCTTTTAATTCATTAAATTGCAAATCCCTAACAATCTTTTCATTATTTATTTCCCAGGTAGGAAATTTATCTATTAAATTATCTAAACAAATTTGTTTATTTCTAAAACAATTCTTAATTTTAATCTCTTCAAGATAATCTGAAAACTCAAAATCATTTATAAGATCCATTTTTTTCAAAATTTCTGCAGAATTCTCAGAATTTATATATAATGTGATATTTTGCTGTTGCAAACAGGATTTAAATTGATTATCTATTTTATCTGAATTTGAAATAGCATTACCGGAAAAAATAAAATATTCAACACAGCCAAAAATAACTAATAAGCAGATGCCAATAATTATTATCTTTTTTCTTTCCATAATGGTTTGAAGATATCTTTCTTTTTAAATTTTTGTATTCTAAGATTTTATAAAATTCTTAGGCAGTGTAATAAGTTTATTAGAGGATATAATAACTTTATTAGGGGGTTTAAATTGCAGATTTTAATTATTGTTTCTTCAGATTTTTCTTAGGGGATTCATAATTTTTTTAAGCCAGGATTTTTAAAAATGCATCAAAACTTTTATAAACAATAAAAAATTAAAGAAAACATGGTAATTTATCTTATTGGGGGCATACTTATTTTTATTATCGCAATGTGTATTTATTATTATAATCGTTTTGTCGTTCTTGAGAATAGAATAAAGAATAGTACTGCACAAATTGATGTTCAATTAAAAAAAAGAGGAGATTTAGTCCCAAGTTTAGTCAAAATTGTTAAAGGATATGCAAAGCATGAAAGGAAAATTATGGAAAATGTAACAATGGCAAGAAGTCTTTTATTAAGAACAACAGGAATTAGTGAAAAAATTAAAGCAGGCGATAAACTCCAAAATGCATTGAAGTCTGTTTTTGCGATTGCAGAAAATTATCCACAATTAAAAGCAAATGAAAATTATTTACACTTACAAACAGAATTGTCAGCAATAGAAGATAAAATTGCATATGCAAGACAATATTATAATGACTCTGTTCTATTCCTTGAAAATGCGTCTGAAAAATTTCCGGGAGTTGTATTTTTTAGATTATATGGCCGAAAGAAAAAAGAATATATAAAAATTTCTGAAGAAGCAAAAAAAGTTCCTGAAATTGATTTGTAATCCTTAATTTTCAATTAAAAAGTGTTAAATTCTATTGGGATATAAATTAATTATTTGTTATTAGTGTGCTCCCACCAGACATATGTCGTAGGCAACCGAAAATTAGTTCGCGTGTA
>CAYYIN010000014.1:0-6610 GCA_964472025.1 Candidatus Woesearchaeota archaeon
CAAGTTGATACAGCAATTGTTATTGATAATAATAGATTAGTAGATATTGCTGGACAATTACCTATACAACAAGCTTTTGCTGTTGCTAATGAATTAATTAGTACAATGATTAAAGGAATTGTTGAAACAATTACTTTACCTAGTTTAATTAATTTAGATTATGCAGATGTTTCTGCAATAATGAAAAAAGGAGAAGTCGCAGTAATTGGAATTGGTGAAGCAGATTCAAGTGATAGAGTGAATGAAGCAGTAAGGCAAGCCTTAACACATCCATTGTTAGACGTGGATTATAGGGGTGCTAGTGGTGCTTTGATTCATATTACTTGCGGTCCAGATATGAAATTAGAAGAATTCACACAAATAGGAAAATTAGTTACTGAGAATATTACTCCAGAAGCTCAAGTGATTATTGGAGCAAGAATAAATAAAGATTTTGAAGGAAGAATCAGGGTCATTACAATAATGACTGGAGTGTCAAGCCCATATATTTTAGGAAAGCAAAGATCACAAAATTATGGCTTAGAATCTAGTAGAGAGTTTTCTGAATTAGGAATAGAATCTATTCGGGGGGGATAAATTTCCCCTTATTTTTTGATTATTTTTTATTTTTGGCCTGTTTTTTTGACAGGCCTTTTTTTCTTTTTTAATTAGTTATTTCAGAAATTTTATTTCAAGAAAAATTTAATATTTTTTAAAAAATAGTTTTAAAGGTCAATTTGGCACAAAGGAGTTTTGTTTCTATATCCTTCTTCTCTTTGGTTTAATTCTTCTATTATTGCCCTGGTATTCTTGATATATTCTCTCCTAAGCTTTTCATTATATTCTTCTTTAGATGTATAATCTGAACTTTCTGGCCATTTCCCATTTACATAATTAAGAGTTTCAATAATTAATTTATTGGCTAAATCTCCTAAGCCTAATCCTTCAAAATCTTTATTTTCCAAAGTTTTTCCTTTATCTTCTGGATCTTTGTCTTTTGTCATACCATTTAAAAGTGAGGACACTTATTTAAATCTTTTGTTTCTGAGTGGTTGAAAAAGATTTAAAGATGATAGAAAACTATAAAAATCTTATAATTCAAGAGTAAATATGGGTTTGTTAAAAAAGTGGTTTAAATTGCAGCAATATTTATAAATGTTATAGTTGTTGTTGTAGAATGAAGAAAAAGAGGGGTTTTGATGGTTGTAATTATTATAATTTCTTTGGTGTTAATCACTTTTTCTCTTTAATTAGAAAAAATAAACCTTTAAAAATATAAACAAATTAATTAAATTGAATAAATTTTGTGTTGTAAGTTTAAAAAGATAATAAAATGGAAAAGAAAAACAAAATAAAACTTAAAGAAAAATTGAAAAATCAAGAAAAGATAATTGAAATGTTATCTAATCAAAAAGTTGTAAGAGGTTTGATATCTGCATTAGAAGATGTCAAAAAAGGAAATTATATTGTAGTATCAAATTAATTATATTTATCACCCATTGAGATTGATACATGTCCTGCTCTGATTTAAGAATTCTTAAAGAATAATTAAGTTTGTTAATCTTTATTTTCTAGAGGATTTTTTTCATTATAAGTTTTCTTTAAATTTTTCTTTAACTTTTTTTAATTGTTCAAACAATTTTTTATATTCTTTACTTTGCTGATAATTTTTTTTATGGTGAATTACTAATCCCATTATAAAAATAATAATTATTCCATCTAAACGAACGCAATAAACTCGATATTTACTTCCCACAGAAATTTCACAAAATCCTTGATGTTGATAGCACATTGGTTTTGCAATATCTGGATTTTCAAGAAGTTTGTTTACTTTTTTTTCAATAGCAACAATGGTAGAATTGTCTTTTAATTTGTATAAACTGTCTAAATATGTTTTTGTTTTTATAATTTTTATTTTTTTATTTGCTGTCATTTTCTTTATCTTTTTTCTTTGGCTAAGGCACACCTTAAAATGTTGTTTTGGATATGATCAAGGACTAAGTCTTGTAGGTGTTCTTGGAAAAGCTATGGCATCTTTTATTGTTTCAAGACCGCAAATCCATTGTATAAGTCTTTCAGTTCCAAGGCCAAATCCAGAATGAGGAATAGAACCATATCTTCTTGAATCAAGATACCAATCAGAATCTTTCAAATCTATTTTTGCTTTTTTTAATCTTTGTTTTATTTTTTTTAAATCTGGTTCTCTTTGAGACCCATCAATAATCTCTCCAATGAAAGGCGCCAAAATATTAAAATTCATTCCAGTCTTAGGATTTTTTGCATCCTCCCCATGATAGAATTTTAAGATTTCTAATGGATAATTTGTGACAATCACAAAATTTCCTTTGTAATATTTTGCTAAATCTCTTTCTTCATCTGATTTAAAGTCATCCCCATATTTTATCTTATGATTGGTTTTTTGTAATTTTTTTATTGCTTTTTCATAAGTTATTCTTGGAAATGGTGATTTTATTTTATTTAATCTTGAAATTTCCACATTTAAAATCTCCAGTTCTTTTTTATTTTCTTTTATTACTTCTTTTATTGAATCTATTACACACCCTTCAGCAATTTTAATAATATCATTTAAATTAATCCAAGCACCTTCTACTTCACAATGCCAGAATTCTGTTAAATGTCTTGGAGTTCTAGATTTTTCTGCTCTAAAAGATGGAGCAATTGTATATGCTCTTTCAATAGAATTTATTATGTTTTCTGCATAAAATTGCCATGATTGAGTTAAATAAGCTTTTTTCCCAAAATAATTTACTTCAAAAGTATCTGAACCTCCTTCACTTGTTGTTTTATTAAAACAAGGGGCGTCTACTTCTATAAAATTTTTCTCTCTTAATGATTTATGCAATGCAAATAATATTGTGGACCTTATTTTTAAGATAGAAGTCATTTTTCTAGAACGCAACCACAAATGTCTTTTATCTAATAAAAATTCAGGGGTCTGGTCTTTATCAATAGGAAAATCTTCTGCAATGTGAATTATATTTATTTTATCAACTTCTAATTCATAATTTGTAGGGGCTCTTTCTTCAGGATAGATTTTACCTTGAATTTCTAAAGAACTCTCAATTAATAATTTGTCTGCCTTTTTTATTAAATCTGATTTTTTAATAATACATTGCAGAATATCTGAAGAATCTCTTAAGACAATAAATATTTTGTCTTTTAATTTTCTAATTCTATATATCCAACCCCTAATTTTTACTTCTCCTTTTTTTTGTTTTATTGCTTTGTCTATTGAAATGAATTCCATTTTATTTGTGATTTTGATTTTTTATGTCTTATTATTTTTGGTTTAGTTTTAAGGTAGTAATTTGTTGTGAATTTTGATATTAAGAGATTAAGGGAGAATTCTTTCTCTATCTCTTGGAAATAAACAGCATTCCCTTATAT
This sequence comes from Candidatus Woesearchaeota archaeon, assembly GCA_964472025.1. GTDB lineage: Archaea > Nanobdellota > Nanobdellia > Pacearchaeales > GW2011-AR1 > ARS1285. The sequence continues at coordinate 3,388 of CAYYIN010000014.1, forward strand.
TCTTTAAATTTAGTAAAGCCATAGTCAATCTTTCTAATCCAATACTCCAACCAGAATGGATTGGTGCACCATATCTAAAACCATCAATATAATCTTTAAAATTTTTTGGATTTAATTTATTTGCTTTTAATCTTTGAATTAATAGTTTTGGAAGATGTATTCTTTGGCCTCCAGAACTGATTTCAATTCCATTATAAATGGCATCAAATCCCTCAGATAATTTAGATTTTTCATTTTCATTTTTTGGCATAATATAAAAAGGTTTCCCAGGCAAAGGCCAATCATAAACAAAAATAATTGTATTAGGATATAATTCTCCTAATTTTTTTTCAGCTTCATTAGATAAATCGTATTTTTCAATTTTAATTTTTTCTTTTTTCATTAATTCTATGATCTCTGAAAAAGTAAAATATTTTGCTTTGATTTCTTTTAATTTTACATTTAATAATTCCATTTCTTGCGAATTTTTCTCATTTATCTTTTCGACAATATATTTCAAAACTTCTTCAATTTGTTCCATAACTTGTTTTGAATTTGCAAAAGCTAATTCAATATCCATTTGCCTTGATTCATTTAAGTGTCTTAAAGTGTTATGTTTTTCTGCTCTAAATACTGGAGAAATCGAAAAGACTTTTTCCCAATTAATTGCACATAATTGTTTATATAATTGAGGAGATTGTGCAAGATAGGCTTTTTTTTCAAAATAATCTAATTTAAATAATTCTGTTCCACCCTCACTAGACGAACCAATAATTATTGGGGGTTGAATTTCTATAAATCCTTTATCATAAAAAAATTCTCTAAAAGAATTCGCAATTGTATTTTGAATTTTAAATATAGCTTTTACTTGTGGTTTTTTCATATCTATAAATCTATAATCTAATCTTTTGCTAAGAGAAGTATTAATTTCTTTTTCAATAATATTTATTGGGAGTTTTTCTGATTTATTTAATAGTTCGAAATCTGTGATTTCTATTTCAAAATTTTTAATAGTTGTTTCAGAACTTTTAACACTAGCTTTTTTTAGATTGCCTTGGATTTTTATTAAGCTTTCCAAGCTTACCTTATCAAACTTTCCCCAGATTTTTGATGCTCTTTTTAATGTACATTGAATAATTCCACTAGAATCTCTTAAAAGAATAAATTTAATGTTTGAAAGTTCTCTGATTTCATAAACCCATCCAAAAAAAATTAAATCTTTTTTTTCTTGATTGCAGTTTTCAATAAAGGTTCTTTTGATTTTTTCCATATTTAAAGAGCTTATTCAGAATTTATAAATTTATTGAAGATTTAAAATTCTTTTTAAGATTTTATTTGAATCTTGCCCACTGACTCTTCCTTTAAATTTCTCCATTATTAGGCCCATATACCCCCCAATATTGAGTCCGGGTTTTTCTTTAATTATATTCCCAATTTCTTTTTCAAGTTCGATTAAATCTATTTTTTCAATTTCAATTGCTTTAGAAAATTCTTCTCCTCTTAAAATTTTTGTTAAAATATGTTTTATGTCTTTTTTTGTGATTTTTCCATCGGCAATTGCTTGTGCGATATTTTCAAATAAATTAATATTTAAAATTTTTTCAGGATCTTTTATTTTTTCATGACTTATAATTTCCTTTGGAATTTCAATTAAAATTTTAAAGATAATCCTTGGATCCTTTATTATTTTTAATAGATTTTCAAAATCATTTAGTTTATTTTGTTTTAATAAAATTTTTATTTCTTCTTCTTTTAGTCCAGTTTTTTCTAGATCTTTTTTAATTTCTCCTTTTAATTTAGGAAGTGTTTTTTTTGCATTATTTATTATTTCTTTTGAAATTTTTAATAAAGGCAAATCTGTTTCTGGGTACATCCTAGCAGCACCTGGAACAGGCCTTAAGAATTCTGTTTTCCCATTAGCTAATGCCCTTCTTACTTCAGAGTTTAATCTCTTTTTTTTAATATTTTCTTTTTGTCTTTGAATTTCTTTTTTAATTGTTGGGATTATTATTTGAATATTTTGAAAACCTTTGATTTCAATTCTTGGATGATTTGGTATTGAAATATTAATGTCTTGCCTAATTGTTCCAATTCCTCGTTTAACCTTACAACTTCTTAAAATTTCTCCCAAGTATAAGGCAGTTTCCCTTGCCTGTTCTGGATTTTTTATGTCTGGCTTAGTTGCGATTTCTACAAGTGGGATTCCTAATCTATCTAGTTTATAAATTATTTTGTCTTTTTGTCTTTCAATAATTCTTGCAGCATCTTCCTCTAAATTTATACTATCTATTCTTACTTTTCCTTGTGAAGTATTTATCCAACCATCTCTTGCAATTAAGACTGTTCTTTGAAATCCAGAGGTATTACTTCCATCAATAACTGTCTTTCTCATTATTTGAGAAATCGGAAGAATTGTGCAATTTAAATGCAATGCAATATTTAATGCAATATTTAATGCTTCTTGATTGATTTTATGTGGTGGTTCTTCATCTAATTCTACTAAGCAATTAGAAGTATTGTATCCTTGATAAATAAATTGTTTATTTTGTTCTGCTTCATGTTTTGAAGCAATATCTGTTTCCCCACTTTCTCCAGCAACTGCATGAAATTTCCGCATAATTTCAAAATCTGGTTGATCCTTTCTTAAGATGGACGGGCAATCACAAAATAATTTATGTGAATCTAATTGCTGATGAATTTCAATTCCGCATTTAATTGAATTTAATTCTTTTTCAATTTTTGGCGCTTCTACTGTTTTTAACTCTTTTTTTGTTTTAAGTAGATTCATATTAAAAATAAACAAAACTATTTATTAAAACTATCGATTAAAAAATATTTTTAATTTTTGAGTATTGAAGAAAATTAATTTTCTCGAAATTTTCTCCATTTTCTTAGGAAAATGCTAAATCCTAAAATTCGATAAGTAAATTTTAATCCTAATTTTTGTTTTAATTCTTCAGCATATTTTTTAACATCTCCTTTATTTTCTCTTGCACTTTTTAAAACAGTTATTTTAATTGTAATATTCCGATATTTTTGGGTTCTTGTTTTAATATTTTCTACAAATTCTTTTGTAATTCCTTTTTTCCCAAGTTGCATTTCTAATTGTGAAGTCATATTTTTAAAATAGTTGATTATTTATTTTGTCTATTATTTTTTAATTATTTATTTTTTAATATCGCTAATTACTTTTTAATTATTTATTTTTTAATATCGCTAATTACTTTTTAATTATTTATTTTTT
>CAYYIN010000014.1:6710-6787 GCA_964472025.1 Candidatus Woesearchaeota archaeon
AATATCGCTAATTACTTTTTACTTTTTAATTATTTTTATATTTATTTTATCTGAAGGTAAAGCCTGCATAATTTCAG
>CAYYIN010000014.1:6887-10982 GCA_964472025.1 Candidatus Woesearchaeota archaeon
AAAAAAGGAGATGATAAAAAAATAAAATGGGGCCTCAAGATTTTATTAATTTAAATTATAAGCCCACTAAAAAGGATTTAATTTGTTTATTCAGAGTTGAGCCAATGAAAGGATTAACTTTGAAGAAGGCCGCAGCAACAATTGCTTTGGAAAGTAGTGTTGGAACTTGGACAGATGTTCATGAAAAGAAATATGTTAGAAAATTAGGGGCTAAGGTTTTTTCTATAAAAGATAACTTAGTTAAGATTGCATATCCTGAAGAATTATTTGAAAAAGGAAATGCCCCAAATATTTTATCTTCAATTGCTGGGAATATTTTTGGAATGAATGCAGTGAAAAATTTAAGATTAGAAGATATAAAATTTCCAAAAGATATTCTTAATGGATTTCTTGGGCCTAAATATGGGATTCAAGGAATAAGAAAATTAATGAAAATAAAAAAAAGACCCTTGATTGGAACAATTATCAAACCTAAATTAGGCTTAAAGACTAAGGATCATGTTGAAAAAGCTTATGAGGCTTGGAGTGGTGGTTGTGATATTGTTAAGGATGATGAAAATTTATCATCCCAGACTTTTAATAAATTTGAAAAAAGGCTTTCAAAATGTTTAGAAGTAGCAGATAAAGCAAAATCTCAGACTGGGGAAGAAAAAGCATATTTAGTTAATGTTACTGCAGAAACAAAAAAAATGCTGAAAAGAGCAGAACTTGTTGAACAGCAAGGTGGGAAATATGTTATGATAGATATTGTAACTGCAGGTTTTGCAGCACTTCAAACACTTAGAGAATCTAATTTTAAAATGGCAATTCATGCACATAGAGCAATGCATGCAGCATTTACAAGAAATCCAAAACATGGAATGAGTATGATGTGTTTAGCAGATATTGCAAGATTATGTGGTGTTGATCAATTACATATAGGGACAATTGTTGGAAAAATGCAAGGAAGGGGAATAGATATTTCAGAATTAAATGATGAAATGGAACAAAAGACAGTTAAAGCAACTAAAAAAAGATTAGCACAGAACTGGGGTGAGATTAAATCTGTTTTAAGTGTAAGTTCTGGAGGATTGCACCCAGGAAATATTCCTTATTTAGTTAAGCATCTTGGTAAAGATTTAGTTATTCAAATGGGTGGAGGCATACATGGGAATAATCTTGGAACATTTAAGGGGGCAATTGCTGCGAGACAATCTCTTGAAGCAACTATGAAAGGAATTTCTTTAAAACAATATTCTAAAGATCATCCAGAATTAAAATCCACTATTGCTCAATGGGGTACAAAATAAAATTAGCAAGATAAATAAAATAAATAAAATCAATTGAGCATTTTTAAGGTCAAATGTTATACCAAGAATATCTAAAGAAAAAATATCCTTGCCCCTTTTGTAATTTATCTAAAAAAGAGATTTTAAAACAAAATAAATATGCAATTCTTACTTTTGCAAAGGCCCCTTATACTTCTGATCATTTATTAGTTGTCCCGAAAAAACATAAAATTAGTATTGATTCTTTAAAACCTAGAGAAAAAAGAGCAGTTGATGATTTAATTCATTATGGAATAAAGATGCTCCATAAAAAATATAAAAATGTAACAGTACTTTACAGAGAGGGCATTTTAAAACAAGTTGGAAAATCTATTTCTCATTTGCATTATCATTTAATTCCAAATCTTTTGATTGGAGCTTATAATATTGATTTTACAAAGAGAAAAATATATTCTGAAGAAGAATATGTTAAGAAGATAGGGGAAATTAGGAAAGAATTGTTCTAATATGATTTTTGGGGGAGAGTATTAACTTTTTAGTGGTAAGTAATAGAAAGATTTATAAAAGAATATTCATTTTATTTTTTAAAGAAAATGTTTAAAGGAATAATAAATTTTATTGGAGGAAGAAAACAAATTGAATCAAAAGATTTAGATTTAGAAGAAGCTTTAGATTTATTAAAGAGTTTTAAGGGGGATTTAAAAGGAAATTTTCATTATTCAATAAGTGGGGATATTTTCGGAGAAGATTCAATTGATGTAAAACAAGTTGCCTTAAGGGAGATGGTGGAGATTATCATAAAGAAATTTTATTATGAAACTTATGAAACTATTAATTCAGATTATTCAAGCAATGCAAATTATCAGGTATACTCGGGAAAAAAGGATGAAAAGCATTATTTAGATCTAGTACAAGGAAAAATCAACGCAGAATCCGCAGAGGAAATAAGGATTCAAGCACCATTTAAAAGATGTTTAATTGATTTTATTGCAGAAAGATAATATGGTACAAAAATTAAACTCAAAATCTTTAGAAGAAGGATTAGAAGAAAAACCAGATTGGAAACAATGGCTTCCTGTTGTGGGAATGCATTATATTAATGAGGCTAAAAGAAAAAGTCTTGCTAGTATAAGGGATTTTAATGAGGGTCATTTATTTAGAGATTCTTTTGCAGGTCTTTATCATGGCATTACTATCAGCGTTGTTGCTGGTTGTGCTTTATATGATATAACTTATGGAATCAGTCAATTAGGCAAAATAGTAGAAAAATTATTTTAAGATTATTCTAAATCTTTTTTAAATCTTAAATTCAATACCATTTACAAAGAATTTATCTTTTTGGTCTTCAATTACATAGCCTTTTTTTTGGAGTATTTTTCTTAGTTTATCTGATTCAGCATAATTTTTATTCTTTCTGAAAATTGCTCTTTTTCTGGCGATTTCTTCATCTTCTTTTGAAAGTTTTTTTTCAAGTTTTTTATTTTTTTCTTGTTTTAAAAGACTTGAGGAATTTAATAAATCTAATCCCAGAATTTTATCTATTTCTTTTATAGTTTGTATTTTCCCACAAGCATTTTCATCTTTAATTAATTTCCATAAAATTTGCAAGGCTTTTGGTGTGTCTAAATTATTATCAATTGTTTCTTGAAAAGCTGTTAAATATTCTTTATTCTTTTTTTCATCATTTTTGATTTCTGAAATAATCTTTTTTAGATTATTATAAGAATTTTTCGCATTATCTAAATTTTTAATACTAAAATTCAATTGTTTTTTATAATGTCCTGTTAAAAGAAAATATCTGTATATTAATGGGGGATAGCCTTTTTTTTCTAAATCTGAAAGTGTTAAGATTTTTCCTTTTGATTTAGACATTTTTTCATTGTTAAAAATTAAAAAAGCACAATGAAGCCAATATTTTACCCAAGGTTTTTTTCCAAAAGCAGTTTCACTTTGTGCAATTTCATTATTGTGGTGGATTGGAATATGGTCTTCACCACCTGTGTGAATATCAAATTGTTTTCCAAGATATTTACTGCTCATTGCAGAACATTCAATATGCCATCCAGGAAAACCAATACCCCAAGGAGAATTCCATTCTTGTTGTCTTTTACCTGGTTCTTTTGAGATTTTCCATAAGACAAAGTCTGTTTTATTTTTTTTCTGACCACAAGAAATTCTTTTTCCTGCTTGTAGGTTTTCTATGTTTTTTTTAGATAATTTACCATAATCTTTTAATTTAGAAGTATCAAAATAAATTCCATCAGAAGTTTTATAAGTATAATCTTTTGCTTCTAATATTTTAATTAATTCAATTTGTTCTTTAATATTTTCTGTTGCTTTGCACCAAATATCTGGTTCAGAAATATTTAATTTTTTTAAATCTTGTTTAAAAATTCTCAGATAGAAATCTGTTATTTGTTTTGTTGTTTTATGTTCTTTCAAAGCAGCTTTTTCTATTTTGTCTTCTCCAGTATTTTGATCTGAGGTTAGATGTCCAACATCTGTGATATTCATAACACTTTTAATTTTGTAATTGTTATATTTTAAGACTCTTTTTAATATATCCATAAAAAAATAAGATCTTAAATTTCCAATATGTTGATACCAATAAACTGTTGGACCACAAGTATATATTTTAACAAAATCTTTTTTTAAAGGCTTGAAAACCTCTTTTTTTTTAGTTAATGTGTTATATAATTTCAATGCCATCTGATAATTTTATTTATAATTTAAATTCATATAATAAGAAGGATATAAAAATATTCTGATTATTTTATTTCAACATCAAAAAGTTCTGTTGAATAAGCTTGATTGTCTGCTTTGACAA
>CAYYIN010000015.1:0-10169 GCA_964472025.1 Candidatus Woesearchaeota archaeon
TCGGCTCCAGAATTATATGCAATTATGATTCCAACACCAACAAGAAAAACAATTATTGCGCTCAATAAATACATCTCTTTTTTTTGAATATTAATTGTAATCATCTTAGTATATTAATTATAATCATCTTAGTATATTAATTATATATAATCTATAGAAATCTTAGTTTAAAAAGATTTTGATATTTGATTTTTTAAAAAATTAATAGGAACTTATGCGCACAGTTAGCATATTTTTTTATTGTAGAAAATTTTAGAGAAGTTATTGGGACGTAATAAAGAGAAGGCAAAATCTTTATATAGTATTTATTCCCACAATTAGTAATAAAAGCACTAAATATGTGAAAAAATGCAAACATCAAAAAGAGAAGCAAAAGCAATTGAAAAATTAAATGAATTAAAAGTTTTTACTACCGGGGATATTAAATTACTTTTAAATTTAAATCAGGCACAAACATATAATTTAATAAAATCATTAAAAAAGAAGAATCACATTGAAATAATAAAAAAAGGACTTTATTGCCTTAAAGGGATTGATGAAATGATAATTGCCCCAAGGATTGTTTATCCATCATACATAAGTTTTCTTTCAGCACTTAATTATTATGAATTGACCGACCAATTTAGTAGAAAGATTATATTAACAACAACTAAAAGAAAAAAACATAAAAATTATATTTTTGTAACATTAAAAAATGAAAGATTTTTTGGTTACACAAAAATAGACAATATAATTATAGCAGAAAAAGAAAAAGCACTAATAGATTCTTTATTACTTCCAAAGTACTCAGGAGGAATAAAAACAATAATTAATTGTTTTAAAGCAGACATAAACACAAAAAAACTTTATGAATATGCTATAAAAATAAATAGTAAAAGTGTGTTAAGAAGATTAGGTTATATCTTAGAAAAATTAAACATAAAATTCAATTACAAATTAAAACTAGGTAAGGGATATGAATTATTAGATCCTGCAAAGCCTAAAAAAAATAATTATAATAAAAAGTGGCTTTTGGATGTGAACATATGATATCTATTGATGAATTAAAAAAAATTAAAGAAATAAGAAAAACTAACTTATATTATGCAGAAAAAGAATATTTACAATATATTTTTTTAAATTCAATTTCGAAATATGCAGAAGATTTTGTTTTCAAGGGGGGTACTTGTTTAAGGATTGTTTATGAATTTGAAAGAGCCTCTGAAGATTTAGATTTTAACACAAATTTAACAATAAATAAAATTAAGAAAATAGTAAAAAATTCTTTAAAGCATTTTGAATTATTAAATATAGATTATGAAATATATTCTGAAAAAGAATTTGAAGGGAATTATAGAGTAGAAATAAGATTTAAAGGACTTTTGTTCACAGGTCATAAAAGAACAACAAATACAATTAAAATAGACTTTAGCAAAAGAAAAACATTTACCAAAGAAGCGCAGATTGTAAAAAAATTATTCTCAGACGTTCCACCATTTACAATAATTACTATGGGCAAAGAAGAATTACTTGCAGAAAAATTTAGGGCACTTTGTATGAGAAAACAAGCAAGAGATCTCTATGATGTTTGGATGTTAATAAAAATGAAGATACCAATAAATAAAAAAATCTTAAATAAAAAACTAAAAGAGGATAATATTTTAAAATTTAAACTTAATTTACCCCAAAAAAAAGAATACCAAAATGATTTAAAACTTTTAGTAAACAATATTCCCAAGTATGAGCAAGTAACCAAAGATATTAAAGATTTTATTAATAATATCTTCTGAATAAGATTAATAATTTAAATTAATATTAATCATTTAAATTTTATTTAATTATTTTTTTTATCCAATTACGTGCTGATTTATCCAATTGCTCTTCTAAAGTCAATTATTTCTGCAGAATTAACATCGGGGATTTTTCTTAATGAATTTAATAAATCATCTGTGGAAATATCTTCTTGCCAAGCAAAAAGAAAAATTAAAGCATTTAAACCAAAAGCAATTGCTTGTTTTTCTGCTTGAATATTTAATGCATTTTTTTTAATGAGTATTGTTTTTACTTTCTTTTCAATTGAATCTAAGTCACTTTCTACTGCTATTGGCATAATTTTTATTTTAATTGCTGCGATTCCCATAGTTCTTTTTAAAAAAAATTATTTATAAATCTTTAGATGTTTTTGAGATATTCTTAATTTTAATATTTAAAAAGATAGAGTTTAGAAATATGCTTAATTATTTCAATATTTTAAAAAATATTTAAAATTCTAAAAGAATAAATTTTTGCAAAAATTTATAATAGAATTTTTCCTTGATGTTTTTATGTTAACAAAAGAACAATCAGAAATAATTAAAAAACAGCTTTTAGATCAATTAGAACAATCATCTTTAGAAAACAAAGAACAAATAAAAGAATACATTCAAAAATTAGAAGGATTGCAATTAGAAGAATTTCTCAAAAAAAATAAAATAATGATTAATAATCCCAATAATTCAAGTGATTTTCAAAATCCAAATTTAGAATCTAATTCAGATAAATGCATTTTTTGTTCTATAATTAAGGGGGATATTAATTCTCATAAAATTGATGAAAATAAAAAATCTATTGCAATTCTTGAAATAAATCCTTTTTCTAGGGGCCATATAATTATAATCCCAATACAACATGTTTCTATAGATAAAATACCAAAATCTAGCTTAAGTTTAGCTCAGAATATTGCTAAAAGAATTAAGAGTAAATTAAAGTCAGAAGATGTTAAAATTGAAACAAGTAATTTTCAAGGCCATAGTATAATTAATGTAATACCTTTGTATAAAAATCAGGAAGTTAAAAGAAAAAAAATAGATGAAAAAGAGTTAAATGAACTTCAAGAATTATTGAAAATCAAAAAAAGAGCAATTTTAAGGCCCAAAAAAATAAAAAAACAAGTTGCAAAAGGCCTCCCAGAAATTTCTTTTAGAATACCTTAAGGCTCTTTTAAATATTTTTATTTTAAGAATCTCTTTAATTTATTTCTAAAGCGGTTTTTAGAATTATATATTTCAAAAACATAATCATTATAAATTGATTATTTTATACACTAATATGGATAAAAATTATTTGCAATTGATACAATTTATTTCTGAAGAAGCGAAAATTTCTTTAGAAGATGTCAAGAGAAAAATTGAAGCAAAACAAGCCAAACTTTCAGGGCTTATCACAAGAGAAGGTGCAGCCCAGATAGTCGCATCAGAATTAGGAATTAGTTTTGATAAGCAATTAGTAAAAATTTCTTGTTTAGTTTCTGGAATGAGAAGAATAAATTGTGTAGGAAAAATTATTGGGCTTTCACCAATTAGAGAATTTGATAAGAATGGAAGAAAGGGGCGGGTTGTAAATTTAATTTTAGCAGATGATACAAGTAATATTCAGGCGGTTTTATGGGACGAAAACCATATTGATTTAATTTTTAAAAAAGAAATAGTTGAAGGGGATATTATTGAAATAAATAATGCTACTATGAGAAATAATGAGATGCATTTAAGTTCTTTTTCTGAAATAAAACTCTCTGATAAAACTTTTGAAAAGATTATTCATGAAAAAGAATTAACAAAAAAAGAGATAATTTCTTTTGATTTGAATGAAAGGATTATGACAAGAGCATTTATAGTCAAGATTTTTGAGCCAAGATTTTTTGAGGTTTGCCCAGAATGCAAGAGAAAATTAAATGAATTAAAAGAATGCAAAGAACATGGAAAGAGCATTCCTGAGAGAAGAGCGTTATTAAATTTAGTTATTGATGATGGTGGAGATTCTATAAGAACAGTTATTTTTGCAGAAAATTTAGAAAAAATTATTCCTCAAAAAGAATTAGAAAATCCAACTTTATTTAAAAAATGGAAAGAAGAATTTTTAGGAAAAGAACTTCTATTTTCTGGCCAGGTTAGAAAGAATAATTTATATGGGAATAAAGAGCTTATTATATCAAAAATAAATGAGATTAATTTAGATGAATTAATAGAAGAGCTTGAAAATTAATTAAAGGCCTAGAAATCTTGAAAAATATATAAGTTTTATAAAATCTTTTAATCTTAAAATTAAGCATAATTTTATAAAATTTCTTTTATTTATTTATGGGTAAAAATTTATTATAGATAAAATGTTATTAAAAACTCACCTGGCCTTTGCAGTTCTTTTAATTTTAATATTCTTACAGCAAGTTCAAAGCAAATTTATTTTTATAATTATGGTTTTGATTTCCACAATCATCCCAGATTTAGATTTTGGCAATTCTCGTTTTGGAAAATATTTGATTTTTAAACCATTACAAATTTTTGTTAAGCATAGGGGGGTGATTCATAGTTTTAGTTTTGCCATATTAATTGCATTTGTTTTAGCAGTTTTTTGGCCTGTTTCTTGTTTTGGTTTTTTTGTAGGTTATTCTGCTCATTTAATTTGTGATTCATTTACAAAAAAAGGAATTCAACCATTTTGGCCATTAAAGTTTAAAAGTTCTGGAATTTTAAAGACTGGCGGAAGAATTGAAGAAGGAATCTTTATTGGTTTGATTATTGTTAGTGTAATCCTAATTCTTTCTTTTTTTATTTTTTAAACATAATTTATGAAAAAGGTTTAGAAATCTTAAAGTAAATTCTTGATAATTATTTAATAAAAATAAAAATTTATCGAAGAAAAATAAGATATATCTTAAAATATATAACAAGTTTTGGCAATATTTATAAAGAAAAATTGCATAATGTTAAAATGGTTGAGAAAAAGCAAGAAAAAAAAATTCTAAAAAAGACTACAAGTGATAAAGGAATCTCTAAGAAATTGGATATTAAAAAATCTGAAAAAAAGGAATTAAAACTTTCAGATCTTCCAGGAATAGGTCCTGCAGCTTGCGAGAAATTAGAATCTGCAGGAATATTTGATTTAATGGGAATAGCAGTTTTAGGTCCGAAAGAACTTTCTGATATTACAGGATTAGGTGAAAGTGTTTCTAGGAAAGTAATACAGGCCGCAAGAAAAATGATGAGTTTAGGCTTTCAGGATGGATTAGAATTCGCTAAAAAAAGGGAAGAAATTTTGCATATAACTACTGGTAGCAAGGAATTTGACAAACTTTTGGGGGGAAGAGGTTTAGAAACAAAGGCGATTACAGAAACTTTTGGGTGCTATGGAAGTGGAAAAACCCAGTTAGCATTGAGTTTAGCCATTAATACACAATTACCTTTAGAAATGGGTGGAGCAGAAGGCAAAGCAGTTTATATAGACACTGAAGGAACTTTTAGGCCTGAAAGAATCAAGCAAATGGCTGAGGCAAAAGAAATGAATTCTGAGAGTGTTTTAAAGAATATTCTTGTTGCAAGAGCCTTTAATTCTGACCATCAAATATTATTAGTTGATAAAATTGGAGAATTAATAAAACAAGGAGAACCAATCAAGTTAGTAATTGTTGATTCTTTAACAGCACATTTTAGAGCAGAATTTAGTGGAAGAGGTCAATTAGCAGATAGACAGCAAAAATTAAATAAATATTTACATAATCTAATGAAAATTGCAGAGCAATTTAATTTAGCAATTTATGTTACAAATCAAGTTATGGCAAATCCTGCAATGATGTTTGGAGATCCAACAACTGCAATTGGCGGGAATATTGTAGGGCATGCATCCACATATAGAATTTATTTAAGAAGAGGAAAGAAAGGAAGCCGAGTTGCCAAATTAATTGATAGTCCAAATCTTCCAGATAATGAATGTATTTTTATTGTAACAGAGAAAGGAGTTAGTGATTTAGTATAAATTCTTACAAAATAATTTAATAAAATAAATTTATAAAACCTATTTTCTTAATTAAGTGATGGATGAAGCGATTAAAAAAGAGATCTGGAGAGTCTTTAGTGTGGCAGCATTTCTTTTTATTTCAATATTTTTTGTTTTGCCTTATTTAGTTCAAATTTCAACATATTTTCATGAAAAGGCGCATATAAAAATTTTAAATTCATATGATATCGAATCAGAATATAAAATAGATTTATTAGGAACAATTCCCCAGTTCTTTGACCCTAACGTAAAAAAATTAGGGGTTACAGCATTTAATCTCCCGGATTATTTAAAATTAAATAAAGAACAAAGAACAGAGATAAATGTTGCAGGGATTATCTCTGATTTAAAGTTTTTATTTTTAATTGGGATTTATTTATCCTTGGTTAATGTTTATATTTTTTATAGAATTAGGCTTAAGCAGAGTTATAATTTAACAGTTTTATTAGCGATTAATTGGATTTTATTTATGTGGTTATTAGCATTGATCCAAATTACTGTTGCAAATATAACTTATCCTTTGGGAGATATTTCACAATTAATTAAATTTTTAAAAATATAAAATTTAAGGAGATATAAAACTTTAAAAATATTCTTAATATTTTTATTTATGGATTATAAAGAAATATTAAAATTAAAGGGGCCGCTCAATTCACAATTTTTTGCAGATTTACATATTCATTCCCGATTTTCTAGGGCATGTAGTAAGAATAATAATATCCCAAATTTAGTTAAATGGGCAAAAATTAAGGGATTAAATCTTTTAGGCACTGGAGATTTTACACATCCGATTTGGTTTAAAGAAATTAAAAAACTTAAATCAAATGGGAAAGGATTTTATTTTTATGAGGACTTTCCTTTTATAATTACAGGCGAAATCTCTTTAATTTATACTCAAGAGCGAGGAAGAAGAGTTCATTTGAATTTACTGGTTCCATCAATTCAAATTGCAGAGAAGATTCATAAATATATCGATGATAAAAGAATGAGAAGAGATTATGATGGGCGACCGATTTTTAAAATTAGTTGCGAGGAATTTGTTAGAGAAATGATGAGGATTTCAAAAGATATTGAAATAATTCCTGCGCATATTTGGACGCCGTGGTTTGGGGTGTTTGGTTCAATGAGTGGTTTTGATTCTTTGAAGCAGGCTTTTGGAGAGCAGGTTGGAGAGATTCATGCTATAGAAACAGGGATTTCCAGCGACCCTAAAATGAACTGGAAAATTAAAGAATTAAATAATAAATCAATTGTGAGTTTTAGTGATGCCCATTGTGTTCACCCTGACACTTTTATTACTTTGAGGGATGGTTATGTTTTACCAATTTCTGAAATTAAAAAAGAGAAAAGTTTACTTTGTTCTGATTTTGAAAATTTGCGGTGTATAATTAAAAATAAAAATCAGTTTAGTAAGATTGTTTCTCCCAAGGCCCTTAAAAAAATTAAATATTTGGGGGGAGAAATTATAGTTTCAGATAAGCATAGATTTTTTGTCTATGAAAAGGAAGAAGTTATTGAAAAATACGCATTTGAATTAAAAAAAAGGGATTTTCTTTTTAGATTAGCAAATTTGCCCCACGAGGTTAAAGGTTTTAAGTTTAAAATTCCAAAAGTAGAGAAATATTATCTTATTTCAGTAAATGGATTAAGATTTATCCGTAAAAAAAGAAATGAAAATAAACTATTGCAAAAGGATTTAGCTAAAAAGTTGAAAATTTATAAAAATCATTATTGGAAACTTGAAAATGGATTGGTAAAATTTAGTAAATCTAAATTGATTAATGTTTCAAAAATATTGGGTTTTGATATAAAATATTTTTTAGATAATTTTTCTAATGAATTATATTTTGATTTTATTTTTCCTAAAAGAATGAATGTTAAATTAGCAGAATTATTAGGGTATGTTGTGGGCGATGGATGTTTTAGTATTAGGAATAGGGGGAAGTGTTTACTTTTGGCAGACAAGAATAGAATAGTTTTAGAATATTATGAGAAACTTATCAAAAATTTATTTCATTGCAAATGCGGATTAAGAAAATATTCTGTTCAAAATTCCTATGAGTTATTTATTCCTTCTTGCGTTGCCCAATTTTTCCAAATTAATTTTCCAGAGGCCATTTTGAAAACTAAAGAATTGAGGGTGCCTCGTTTATTATATTCTTCTTCTTTTGAAGAAATTGCTGGTTTTTTAAGGGGTTTTTTTGATGCAGAAGGTTGTATGGGGCACCATGGTGTTGATGCATGCTCCTCTAATAAATTGTTGTTGTATCAAGTAGATTCTTTATTGAAAAAATTTGGCATTTTTTCAACAATTTCTTTAAATCAATTAGAAAAAACAAAACAAAAATATCGTCATAGATTATATTTATATGGGGAAAATTTAAGGGTGTTTAATAAAAAAATTAATTTTAATCATAGGCTCAAAAAATTTAAATTAGAAAATTATGTTAAAAATCTTAAAGTTTTTAGAAAATCAAAAATAAAAAGAAAAGGGGATTTTATTCTTTCTGAAATTAAATCTGTTGAAGATGTAAAGTCAGATGTAAAATATTTATATGATTTAGCAATTCCTAAATGTGAGAATTATATTGCTAATCAAGTGGTTGTTCATAATTCATTTTGGCCGTGGAGATTAGGAAGAGAAGCAACGATTTTTAAAAAATGTGATTCATTTAAAGGATTAATTGAACAGATTAGGAAGAATGATTTTATTGGGACAATTGAAGTAGACCCTGCTTATGGAAAATACCATTTTGATGGACATAGGAATTGTAAATTTTCTTGTTCTCCAAAAGAAACAAAAAAGTTAAATGGAATTTGTCCTGTTTGTAAAAAACATTTAACAATTGGAGTAGATAATCGTGTGGAAGTTTTAAGTAATAAAGAAAGTAATTATAAAAATAAAAAACCTTTTTATGAACTTCTTCCGTTGCATGAAATAATTTCTTTGTGTTTTGGAATGGGAATGCAATCAAAAAAAGTTTGGGAAGTTTATAATAATTTAATTAAGAATTTTAAAAATGAATTTAATATTTTGTTAAATATTTCAAAAGAGGAAATGTTAGAAAAAGAAATTAATAAAAAATTAGTAGAATTAATATTAAAAAATCGAGTTGGTGAAATTAAGGTTAAACCAGGTTTTGATGGAGTTTACGGAAAAGCAATTCTTCCAAAAAAGCAACAAAAATTATTTTAAAAATTTAAGATTTTTCTATAGAAAATTCGCATTTTTCTTTTTTTGAATTGTTTTTTATTTCTTCAAAAATTTTATTTGCCTTTATTTTTAATTCTTTAAATTTCTTACCTTTAAGGGAAACTTTATACTTTCCAGCAGCAATATAGGAGATTTCACAATTGAATTTTTGAACAATTTCTCCAATAATTTTTTTTATTATGAAAATCCCATTTGATGAACGATTATAAAAAGTAAAAATCTGTTTTAATTCTTTTAATTTTTCTTTTTTTGATTCTAAAGTTTTTATAATTTTTTCTGCATCCCCTGTGCTAAGATATTTTTTTAATAATTCTTTATTTTCTTTTAATTTTTCTGCAAATTCTAAGATTGTTTCTTGTTCAGTTATTTTTTCAATTAAATTTTGAGATTTTTCTTCTCCAAGAATTCCTTTTAATATCCCTTTAAAATTTTTTTCTTTTGAAATTTTGTCAAGCAATTCTTTTTTTTCAAATTGTTTTACCCTTCTTAATGAAAGGTGAATTCTATTATCCCTAATTTGTAAAATTTTACAGACAATTCTTTTTCCAGGAATAACATAATTTCTAAGATTTCGAATTCTTCCGGGAGAAATTTCAGAAGTAATTATAGTGCCTTCACCATTATTTTGAATGTTTACAAAAACGGTTGTTCCGATTATTTTTTCTACAACACATAAAACTACTTGTCCTTCTTGCAATTGATCTTTATTTTTTTCTTTTTCCATAGAATAAGGTTCTGTTTTTGTTTTATAAATTTATTTGTCTGTTGTAATTTAAAGTTTTGAATTTTAGAGGGACCACTAGGAAATTCGAAAAAGAAATTCTTAAGAATTTGAATTAACAGATCAGATAATTTTTAGATAATTCCCTTAATGTTATTAATTCAGAACCTCAATAAGCCTTGCTTTTAGTTTTGCTTTTCCTCCAGTAGGTTCTGTTAAATCTGTATTGCATACTAAACACTTTACTTTTGTTGTTGCACCTTCAAAAATAATCTGTTCATTTTTACAACTTTGGCATCTTACTCTAATAAATCTATATCCCATGGAATTTTTAATTTTTAGTTATTTTTAAAACTTTCTAAAATGGAATTACCGGTAAGATTGAATTATTTAAACTGAAAGCCCACCCAGAGCTATTCTTGCTAAAGAAGAAAGTGCAAGCATAGA
>CAYYIN010000016.1:0-9085 GCA_964472025.1 Candidatus Woesearchaeota archaeon
GAACCTTCTGAACTTTGAAGATTTCTTAATTTAACATAATAATTTTTGATTTCAGCTACTGCAGATTCACTAAGAACTGGTTTTATTTTTTGTTTTGCGTATGCAATATATTTTTTGAATAAATCTATATCTATCGGTGCTTTTTTTCCTTTCATCTGATGCAAATTTAGCATATGCGTTGCAATTGCATCATCTTGTTTAGCATTAGGTAAATCTCTTAATATAAAAATTAAATCAAATCGATTAATAAGGGTCGGTGGGAGATCAATCTGTTGAGTAATAGATTGTAAAGGTTCAAATCTACCATATTTTGGATTTCCTGCTGCAAGAACAGAAGTTTGAGCAGAAAGCGTAGCTTGAACATTTGCCTTGCTTATTGTAACAGTTTGTTGTTCCATTGCCTCATGCATTGCACTCCTATCTGAAGCATCCATCTTTTCAATTTCATCAATACATATGATTCCCTTATTCGCTAAAACCATTGCTCCGGCTTCTAAAGACCAACCTTTTAAAAATTCGTCTCTGACTACTGTTGCAGTTATTCCTGCGCCAGTAGCTGCTTTTCCAACAATATATCTGCCTTTTGGTGCAATCTCTGAAATAAATTTTAGGGTTACAGATTTAGCCACCCCAGGATCTCCTATTAAAAATAAATGGATATCTCCTCTTGAGGTAGTTCCTCCAGAAGTAATCTTCCTAACTCCGCCGAACAACTGTAAAACTAAAGCTTCTTTAATTTTTTTATACCCCCAAATACTTGGAGCAATAGTGTCTCTTAATTTTTTAAATAATTCAGGGTCCTCTGAAAGCTCGTGAATCTGTCTTTCATCTTCTTCATTAATTTCTAATTCTTCATAAGTTGATTCAAGCGGAATTAAACTATTTGCTTCAATTGCTAAATCAAATCTTGTTGAAATAGAACCAGTTTTTAATGGGACTGGAACCTCTTTTAGAATCCCTAAGATTCTAACCTTGCTTCCAGGGGTTGTCCTTTCCTCCATACTTGGTTCTACTAAATCTTCTTTTAGAAATACATTAATTCTTCTTGGTTGCTCTCCCCCGGCTAAAGATTCTGTAGATTCTTCTATTACTAATCTCTGTGCATCCACCATTGTTTTTGCTAATAATCTAAATTGCCCCCGCCTACCACAAGAACATCTTGAAGGCTCTCTAAACTTCTTTTCTATTTGTAATACTGAAATAACAGTCCCACAAGAAGGGCATTCAAACTTTGCATTAACTACTTGTGGCCTTACTTCTGAAGCTTGTCTAACTAATCCCTCAAAAGAAATAAAATTATTCAAATGATTGGCTCTAATATTCCTTATTTTAACTTTTTGAGTATCTGGAAGACTATTAAACCTGATTCGAAAATTTCCCCCAGAATATCCTGTCCCTTCTAAGGCAGTTTCTAATAATTGCAATATTTCTTCAGGAGCAAAAATTAAAGCTTCTGAAAGAATCGGAGAAATTAATGCTAAATCTTCAAAATTAATAAAAAGGACTTTTCTACCTTTTCTTGCACTTTCCCCAATTTCTTTTTTATAACTATCAAAAAAGGATTTTGCCTCAATTAACAAATCTTCATTAGTTTTTTTTGAAATCATATAAAAAAAAGAATTCTTTAATTTATAAGTATTTATCTATGAAGTTAATATAATTATGAGAAACATTTTAAGAAATTAATGTTACAATTACTATAAAAAAACTAAAAAAATCAAGAATAAAAGGTTTTTTAAATATTCTTTATTTGTTTAAATTATGGAAGATACAAAAAAAATAACTGCAGAAAAAGATGAATTCTCAGAATGGTTTATTCAAATGATATTAAAGGCTGATCTTGCAGATTATACAGATGTTTCTGGGTGTTTAGTTTTCAAACCATCTGCTTATGCAATGTGGGAAAAAATAAAAGAAGAAATTGATAAGGAATTCAAAAAATTAGAAATAAAAAATGTTTATTTTCCACTTTTAATACCTGAAAAATTACTAAAAAAAGAACAAAAACATTTGAAAGGATTTGCACCAGAAGTTGCTTGGGTAACCCATACAGGAAATAATAAATTAAAAGAAAGACTTGCAATAAGACCTACCTCAGAAGCATTAATGTATAAATCTTATTCTAAATGGATCAGAAGCTATAAAGATCTTCCTTTAAAATTAAACCAATGGAATAATGTAATAAGGTGGGAATTTAAACACCCAATTCCATTTTTAAGAACCAGGGAATTTTTATGGAATGAGGGGCATACAGTTTATGCAACAAAAGAACAAGCAGAGAAAGAAGAAAAACAAATAATAAAAATTTATAAAGACTTTTGTGAGAATTATTTGGCACTTCCGTCATTAATTGGGAGGAAATCTAAAAAAGAAACCTTTCCCGGAGCAGAATATACAACATCTATGGAATTTTATATGCCAAATGGAAAATCTATTCAAGGCCCAGATTTTCATTTTGATGGTCAAAATTTTTCAAAGGTTTATGATATTAAATTTTTAGATGAAAATGAAAACGAAAAATATGCTTATCAAAATACTTTTGCAATAACTACTAGAATGCTTGGAATTATGTTTGCAATTCATTCAGACAAAAAAGGATTGATTCTTCCCCCAAAAATGGCTCAGAATAAAATTGTTATAATCCCTATTTTTTCAAAGAAAAATGAAAAACAGATAATAAAAAAATCTCAAGAAATTTTTGATGAATTAAAAGAATTTAACCCAATAATAGACAAAAGAAAAGATTATCGTCCAGGATTCAAATTCAATGAATACGAACTAAAAGGCATTCCTTTAAGAATTGAGCTTGGGGAAAAAGAATTAACTAAAAAACAAGTTACATTGACTCAAAGAAATAATAATAAAAAACATTCTATAAAAATTTCAGAATTAAAAAAGAAAATTCCAAAAATTTTAGAAGAAATGCAAATTTCATTGTTGAAAAAGGCAAAAAAATTATTAAATGAAAATGTTGGAAGAGCTTATGAATTAAATGAAACCCTCCAATTAATAAAAAACAAAAAAATTGTAATTGCTCCATTATGTGATTCAGAAAAATGTGAAGAAATATTAAAATATAAATCCCAAGGCGCAAAAGTTTTAAACATTTCTAAAGAAAAAATAATGGAAAACACAAAATGCATTATTTGCAATAAAAAAGCAAAATATTTTGCAAGAATCGGGAAATCTTATTAAAAAAATTATATCGCCTTATCTACTTAAATTACCTGATTTCTAAAAATTAAAATTGCTCTTTTAAACTAAGTGCTTTTTTAATATTTTCCTTAAATTTAAAAAGATATTCTGAATTTATTTTTGCGCCTGTGGCATTTTTATGCCCACCCCCAACTGCCCCTGGAATGTCTTTAATAAATTTAGCTGTTAATCCTTTAATATTTCTTTTTCCCCTTAAAGAAATATTTGCGAAATCGTTTTTAAAATAAACCACAATTATCAATTTATCTGGGAATTCATAAATTAATTGATTTGCTAAATTCGAACTTAAACTAAGGCCACCAGCATATTGAAAATAAAGAATTTTCTTGTTTACTACTTTTCTAGCTTTTATAATTAATTCTTGGTATTTTTTATTTATTTCATTATATCTATTTAAAATTTGCTTTGTGTATTTATTTTCTTCTAAAACATCTTGGGGATTTTTTGCAGATATCATAAATTTCATCATTTTTAGAACATTTGTTGTACTGTCCTTCAAAGAAAAATCAAGAATCCTTGCAATTTTTCCAATTTCAGAATTAAAGAATAAATCAAATGCTATGGGATCCTTTTTCTGAAGACTCAATTCTAAGAAATTCTTTTTAAAATCTTTATAAAAATCTGGTAAATAACAATCGCTAATACAACCAATTAAAGCTAACCAAATGTCTTTTTTATTATTTATAATTTTATAACATAAATAAGAAACTGGTTCATTTTTTTTATCAATCAAAAGAGGATTGTAATAATAAATAGAATCATTTCTTTTTAAGATCTTTTTAGATTCATGGTGATCAATCCAAACTACTGGCAAATTATTGGTCTTTGCTTTTTCTAAAAATTCCTCAGAAACCAATGGTTTATCCAAAATAAAAATATAATCTGGATTTAATTCTTCCACTTTTTTATAATAAGAAAGATTTAATTCTGGGAAAGATTTAATTGCAACGCCCTTACCACGCCCTAAAAATCTTCTTAATAATAAAAAACTTATTAATCCATCATTATCATTATCAAAAAAAAACAAAGGATTTTGTGCCTTTTCTAAATGTTCTCTTATTTCTTTAATTTGATTATTTGTTAACATAAATTGCTTATTCCTAATTAAATTCCAATATTTTAAATTATTAAAATTATAAAAAGATATCTAATGCTTCTTAAAACTCTTTTCCCAATAATATTTGCTCTCTTAAATTGTCAAGTTCTTTTTTAAAATTTTCTGCGTTACTTTTAAGAATTCTTTTTAATCCTATTTCATTTGCACTAAGGATATTATTTAAATTTCCGAAAAAATCTATTAAATTTTTTATTTCATTCTTATTTAAATTAGTTTTATTTAAAATGCGAATTCCCTTAGGATTAATTTCCTTCTCAAAGGACTCTCCAAATAATAATCTCGAAATGTTTTCTTCATCTAAAAGTCCATCAAAACTCAAACTTTCAAAAAATCGATTTACCCTCACAGGTTTAGAAAAATAATCTTGAATTATTTCGTCTCTTTTTTTTGGAAGGTCTTTTGTTAATTCTTTCATTCTCATCCTAACAATGATTCCATCTTTCCCCAATTCTACAATATATCCATTGATTATTTCTGACATTTTCTTTATCATTTCTAATCTTTTTAGGATATTACAAACATCCCTAACAGAAACTAGATTTGTCATTTCAAGAATATTGAAATTAGATAATAATCCATTGAAAATTTCTCTTTGCTTTTCTAAAATTTGAAGTGTTTCTGTAGCCCTTCTTAATAATTCTGATGTTTCTTGTAAGACATAAGAAAATCCGCCAAAATAAATTGTGATTTCCCTTCTTCTTTCAGAAATAGCAATAACCAACCCCATTATCTGTTTTGCTGTTCTTTCTGCAGCTTGATGCCTTGTTCCAGTTTCATTACTAGTTAAATTTTTATCTGGAATTAATAAGGCATTTGCATAGGATATTTTTTTATAATCTTCAGATAAGATAATCGAACCATCCATTTTAGCTAATTCTAATAATCTTTTTGGAGTGAATTTACAATTAATCTTAAATCCACCTTGGAAAATTCCAGATAATTTTCCATTATTTATAACAATTAAGGCCCCTTTTCCAGATTGGGCAATACTATCTAATCCTTGTCTTAAACCAGTCCCCGGACTCAATTTTTTTAATAAATTTAATTTTGTCAATTTTTTTTGCTTTCTAAAATCAATTGATCTCTGAATATTTTTTTCTTGCTTTTCAGTATTCTCTTTAATATTTACTCCAGGATTCTCTTTAATATTTAATTTAATATTTTGAGAGTTATCTGGTTTACTTTTTTCCATAAAAGAATTAAATGATTATTCTTTATAAAAATTTATGGTACAAATTATAATAAATCAAAAACATTTTTAGATTTAATATTTCTTTAATATTTTATAATGGGGTTTAGATTTATTGAATAAATCAATTTAAATTAAAAAAATTAAGACTCCTTCAATAATTGCCGCAAGAATTAATAAAGGAAGCACAATCATAAAAAACACCCTAAGTGAATCAATTATCCTTATATTCAATTCTTTGACTTGTTTTTTATCTTTATTAAAAAAATAGATTGTTAATAAAAAAATGACTGGAAAAAGCAAAAATAAAATAACTAAGATTGCTTTCGGGACTTTCCCTTTGTGGTTTTTTATAAAATCAATGATAAAAATTATTGAATAAACACCTAACATTAAACCAAGACTTAAACTGATAATAACTGCTGGAATTTCAAAGATTCCATGGGGGAATAATCTCCATAAAGAAATTAAATTAAAACTAATTAAAGTTTTACTTATAACAAAACCTAAAAGATATCCATTAATAATTAAAATGATCAATGGAAATAGGCCGAAAAAAATTCCGAGAATCATGCCTAAAAAAGAAGTTTTAATATTATTCTTAAAAATAAATGAAATTAGATTAATCAGATTAAGGTCCTTTGTTTTATCTAAAAGCTCTTTTATCAATCTTAAAATCTCTTGTTTGAAAAATATCGGGAAAAAATATCCTAAAATAATAAAAAATAAAAATAAAAATATGGAAAAAATTATATAAGATTTTCCCATCTTAATTTGTTTCAAACTTTTCTTAAGATTTTCATGAATAAAATTATTAAAGTTAATAGAATGCTTTTTAAATCTGCTAATTTTCATCTTTTTTGAAAAAATTTATTTAATAAATTAATTTTTCTTTTATATTTTCTTTTTAAATAAATTCCATAACCTAGGCCCATTAATAATCCCCCAAGATGGGCACTATTTCCAATTGGAAGTTCAACAAATAGTCCAATAATAGATAAAGGAACAATCGCAATTATTGGTAAAATCCAAAAGCTTAATTTTAAGGGGATTGCTAATTTTCGAATCTTAGGGTTAAAAGAAAAAATAGCAAAGATTGAAATAAATAAATAAATAGTAATTAAAAAACTTAGGGTTTTGATAAAAGAGACTTCAGGAAATACCCCTAAAAGAATTGATTCTAGAACTATTGCTATTAAAGGGCCACAAATTAAATAGACTTTATTCTTAGGAGTTAAAATTGCAAGCAATCCTAACAAAGCGAAAATCGCTCCACTTGCACCCATTGCAAAGATTAAAGGATTTGAAAAAAGTTTTTCTCCAAGAGACGTTTTAGTAAAGAAAAAAGAAAGAACAGAATAAAAAAATCCAGCGAATAACCCCGAAATTAAATAAAAATAAAAAAACCGTTTTTTACCAATAATTTTCTCTACAAAATTTCCAATAAAAAATAAAGAAATCATATTACAGATTAAATGCATGAGATTTGCATGAAGAAATAAGCTAGTTAATAATAACCATATGTCCCCAGAAAAAAGAGCAGAGGGCCTTAATGCTAAAACAGAAAAAATCTTTTCTTGACCAAAAATTAAAGATAAAAGAAGTACACTAATAAAAACAAAAAAATTAATAAATATAATTAAATTAGTTACACTAAATCTTTTGAAAAAATTATTAAAAATTTTGCCAGAAAAATTTCTTTTTAATCTTCTTTTAGTATAGGTTCTTAATGTTTTTTTCATAATTTAATAAATTAATAATTCTTATTTTTTAGATAAAATTTATTTTGATTGATTACAAGCCTCGAATGGGTGTTAAAAAAGCATATATATAAATTAAAATTTCTATTGCCATCTTTCTGTTTCAAATTTTTCCATTTACTTTTTTAAAGATCTTTTTAATATTTTAGATTTCTTTTTTTTATTTTTACTTATTAATTTTTTCTTTAAATTTTTCTTTAAATTTTGCTTTAAATTTTGCTTAGGTTTTTTTATGCTCTTAAAATTAGGTTTTTTTATGCTCTTAAAATTAGATTTTTTTGGGATTTTTTGGGTTTTTTTAGGCTTTTGGGATTTTTTGGGTTTTTTGGGTTTTTCAAATTTTTTAGATTTTCTTACCTTAGAAATTTTAGGTTCCTTTTTTTTAAAAGAAGTTTTTTCAATAGCCCTTCTTTTTGCAATTTTTTTGGATTTCTTATCTTTAATTTTTTCTATTTGCTCCTTCTTAATCCTCTTATTTTTTTTATTGATCAATCTATTTGATTCTTTATTTTTTTCAAAAGTGACTAATTCTATTTCCTTTTTCACTTTTATTATTCTTTTTTCTAAAGAAATTACATCTTTTTTATTATTTAATAAATCATAGACCCCCTCACATTCTGGGCAAGTAAAATTATTCAATAAAGCTGTTTCTTCTGTAACTTCAATAGAACAAGAATTACAAAAATAATATCTTTTTTCTTTTTTATTTTTTAATTGATTTTTTAATTGTTCTAATTCTACTTTTAATTTAGATTCTAACAAACTTAAAGATTGATGAACATCTAAAGTCCAAAAATAAATATACCAACCTTTTCTTTTATCTTTTTTTCTAATAAAAGAAACTAATCGATAATCTGATAATCGATATAAAATATTCCTAGTTTGATTTATTGTCAATCCCAATTTTTTTGCTATTAAAAATTCATTGACATCTTTTTTCCCAACTAAAAGATCTATAATGGTTATGGACGATTTATTTATTAAACTTTCAACAATTAATTTAAGGAATTTAATTTTCATCTTTAATTTTCATCTTTAATTTAGATTTTAATTGGAAATTAACTTTTAATAACTTTCTATTAACTTTATTAAATTGTCGTCACTTAAAAATTTAACCAAAACTATATATATTGTATTCAGAATTAGTAAAATATGGGATTATTCAGCAAAAAAAGACCTAAAGAAAAAATTTCGGAAAAAAACTTTGAACATTCTAATTTACCAAGAATTCCAACATTACCTGACTTGCCAGAACTTAAAGAAACTTCTTTGATTAATTATCAGAAACCTGGAATTGGTGGTATGTCCTTTGATTCATCTAGAAATGGGATAATTCTCCCAGCACCAAAACTCAATGAACAGAATAAAATAAAATCAGTTATTAATAAAACAGAAGATATGCAAAAATCAAACTTTATGCCTAATCAATCTCAAATAAAAGAGGATTTATCAAAGAATTCTAATTTGGATTTATCTAATTCTCAAGTAACTGAATTTACAAAAACAGAAGTAAAAAAACCAGAACCAATATATATTAGATTAGATAAATTCGACACCACAAATGAAACTTTAAAAGAAGCAAAAAATAAAATTAGAAAAATTGAAGATTTATTGAAAAAAATAAAGGAAACAAGAAAGAAAGAAGAAACAGAATTAGAAGAATGGGAAAAAGAAATTTATATTATAAAAACAAAATTAGACTTTATTGATAAGGATGTTTTTAATAAATTAAATTAATTCTAAAATGGAAGCAAAACATCTTAAATTAGATTATGAAAAAGCAATAATAACTAAAAAACAATT
>CAYYIN010000017.1:0-7890 GCA_964472025.1 Candidatus Woesearchaeota archaeon
ATTCTTAAAGTGTTTAGATTCTACAAAGAACATAAATAGTTTATACGCAAAGCCGGTTTATTAGTTTCTATAAATTATTCTTTTTGATTTCTCTAAATTATTATTTTATCTTTCACAGATTATTCTTTTTAATTCATAAATGAATCAAAATTTTAAGAGCATTTAAATAAAACAAATCCTAAATAAGAGATATGAAAAAAGAAATAATAACTCTAGTTATAATTATTTTGATTATAAATATTTTTTTAATACATTTTGTGATTGCATCTGGACCAAATACTGGGCAAGAAAATGGGCAAGGCCAAGAATTAAATATACAAAATCAACAAGAAATTAGGTCTGGAAATTATACTGGGGAAAATGGGCAACAGATAAAAATTCAACAACAACTGAATAATAGAATAAGCTTTGAAGTTGGAGGCATAAATGTAAATTGTTCTTGTAATATGACCCAAGAACAAATTCAGAATAGAACTAAATTAAAAGTAAAATTAAGTAATGGAAGAAATGCTGAAATAAAAATTATGCCAAATACTGCTTCAGAAACTGCATTACAAAGATTAAGATTAAAAAATTGCAATGAAGAACAAGAATGTTCTATTGAACTTAAAGAAATTGGTTCAAAAAATCAAACAAAGATTGCCTATGAAATTAGGGCTCGAAAACAATCAAAAGTTTTTGGATTATTTAAAACAAAAATGAATATTCAAGCACAAGTAAATGCTGAAACAGGGGAAATTCAAATAAAAAAACCCTGGTGGGCATTTTTAGCAATTGAATTAGAAGAATAAGTTTCTATAAATTATTCTTTTTGATTTCTATAAATTATTATTTTAGAAAATATTAAAAGAATCAGAAATATATAATCTTATGATAATTAAAGAAATTAAATGCAAAACCTGCATGGTTAAATCTAAGCTTACAGATTATGTTATTAATCCGTATACTGGCTGCCAACATGGTTGTGTTTATTGTTATGCAGATTTTATAAGAAAATTTCAAAATATAAAAGAAAAATGGGGGGGAATTTATTTTTGCAAAAGTAAATTGCCCAGATTTATTGGAAAAAGAACTTGAAAAAAATAAACCAGGAAATATTTTTATGTCTAGTGTCTGTGATTGTTATGTGCCTATAGAATCAAAATTTGAATTAACAAAGAAAATTTTAGAAATAATTTTCAAATCTAAATTTAAAGATAAATTCACAATTGAAATTCTTACAAAATCGAGTCTTGTAAAAAGAGATTTTGATTTAATTAAACAATTAAATATTGAATTGGGAATGTCAATTAATAGTTTAGATGAAAAATTTGCAAAAGTAATTGAACCTCTTGCATCTTCACCAAAAAAGAGAATAGAAACATTAAGACAAGCTAAAGAAAAAGGTATAAAAATTTTCGGCTTTATCTCTCCTGTTACAATTTTTACAAATTTAGAAGGATTATTTAAAGAACTTAAAGAAATTGGATGCGAATATGTCTGGGTTGAGATTCTTAATATAAAAAAATCTGTTCAAGATAAACTCCTACCAGTTATTAAAGAAAATTTTCCAGATAGATTCAATGAATTCAAACACATGATAAACAATTATACAGATTTTTGTGAAAAGATTAAAATACAAGCAAAAGACTTAGAAAAAAAATATAAATTAAAGGTTAGAAAGGTTGTGGTACATTAAAGTAGAATTTCTTGCTAAAAACAACTGACTTATTATCTATAATTTGCATGCAAAAAGCTTTTAAATCAATTAAATTAAGATAAATTGAGGTGAAACCTCAGATTAATTCTGAGTAGAAATTTATATGGAAAAGAAAATATTAATTATAATACTTGGAATCTTGTTCCTAATGAATCTAATTAATCTAAATTCTGCTTTAATTATAGATACTGTTTCTATGACTCCTAAAGAAATAGCTCCAGGAGAAAGTGCAATTATTAATATTGAAATAGAAAATAATGGAGAAGAAGATATTAAAAATATTGGTGTTAGTTTAAATTTAGAAGGAATTCCTTTTGCACCTTATAATTCTGCAACAGATTATAATATTGAAAAAATCAAAAATGACGATAAAGAATATGCAAGATTTGAAATAATTGCATTAAATAATGCTAAATCTGGGATTTATAAAATCCCTGTAGAAATTACCTATATCCAAGATGACCTGCAAATTGTTAAGAATTCTTTAATTAGTATTATTGTTAATTCAGAACCAATAATTAGTGTTGTTATTGAAGATAATTTATTATTAAAAAATAAAGAAGGTGAAATTCTAATTAAAGTAACAAATAAAGGACTAAGTGATACAAGATTTTTAGAAATTGAAATTGCAGATTCTATATATTATAAAATATTGGGTCCTAAAACTTCCTATATCGGGGATATTGATAGTAATGATTTTGATTCAGCTAAATTTAAAATTTATTTTAAACAAAATATCCCAGACCAGATAGATTTCCCAGTCACAATCCATTATAAAGATGGAATTAATAATGATTATGTAAAAAATTTTTATGTTCCTTTAGATATTTATAGTAGAGAAAAAGCAATTGAATTAGGATTAATAAAAAAGAGCATGGTGGGATTATATTCCATAATTCTTATTGCATTAGTTATTCTTTATATTATTTACAAGAAAGTTAAGAATAGAAAAAGAATGAGGAAGATTAAAGAATCTAATTAATTAAAATGCTACGAGATTTCTTTATATTGGGTTTAAATAATTTAAAAAGACGTAAACTTAGAAGCTGGCTTACCATGTTGGGTATTTTTATTGGTATTGCTGCTGTTGTTTCTTTAATATCTTTAGGACAAGGATTACAAGAGACTATCAAAGAACAATTTGAAATGCTAGGCAGTGATAAAATAGTTATACAACCAAAAGGAATGGGGACTCCTGGAAGTGCAGTAAGTGACCAACTTATTTTA
This sequence comes from Candidatus Woesearchaeota archaeon, assembly GCA_964472025.1. GTDB lineage: Archaea > Nanobdellota > Nanobdellia > Pacearchaeales > GW2011-AR1 > ARS1285. Next base: position 2,927 of record CAYYIN010000017.1, read on the forward strand.
AAACAAAAAGATTTAGAATTCATAGAGAATATTCGTGGAGTTGAATGGGTAATTGGTTATTTAGTTAAAACAGGGCAAGCTAAATTTAAAGATGAAGCAGGGATTGGTTTTGGAATTGGTTTAAATCCAGAAGATTGGGATCTTAGTCTAACAATGCAAGGTTTTGATGTTATTGAAGGTAGAGGATTAAAGAAAGGAGATAAATTTAAAGTTGTTGTAGGTTATAATCATGCTTTTGGCGATATCTGGAAAAGGGGAATTAGGGTCGGAGAAACAATAGAAATTGAAGGACAAGATTTTAAAGTGATTGGGGTTTTAGAAACTACTGGAAATCCTTATGATGATGGATCTCTATATGTTGCAAAAGAAGTTTTAGCAGAAATATTAAATGTAGAAGATGAAGAAAGTCAAATACTTGTTAAAGTTGCTAAAGGATTTGAACCTTCAGATCTTGCTGAAACAATTAAAAGAAAATTAAGAAAATTTCGAGGAGAAAAAGAAGATCAAGAAACTTTCACTATCCAGACTTCAGAACAATTACTAAATACTTTCCAAAATATTTTTGGGGTTGTTCAGGGTGTTTTAGTAGGTATTGCAGCTATTTCATTATTAGTTGGTGGAATCGGGATTATGAATACAATGTACACCTCAGTTATAGAACGAACAAAAGAAATTGGAACCATGAAAGCTATTGGTGCTAAAAATTCTCATATTTTATTATTATTCCTAATAGAATCTGGTTTATTAGGATTAGTCGGAGGATTAATCGGAGTCGGGATTGGAATTGGATTAGCTAAAGGTGCAGAATCTATTGCAAAAATTTATCTTGGAACGCCTTTACTTCAAGCAAGTATGAATCCTTTGATAATGTTTGGGGCATTAACATTTTCATTTATAATCGGGACGTTATCTGGGATTTTACCAGCATTACAAGCATCAAAATTAAAACCAGTTGATGCACTAAGATATGAATAAATTTTACAAATAAATTTTACAAATAAATTTCAAAAGATTAATATGATAAAAAACAAAGAAAAAATAATTCAAGAAAAGATTAAAAAAGAAATTAAAGACAAAGATGAAATAATTAGACTAAAAAAAGTCTATAAGTATTTTACTGTCGGAGATGAAAAAATAAAAGCAGTTGATGGTGTGGATATCCTAATAAAAAAAGGGGATTTTGTTGCTATTGTTGGACCTTCTGGAAGTGGAAAAAGCACTATGATGAATCTAGTGGGTGCCTTGGATTTTGCCACACAAGGAGATATTTTTTTAGATAACATAAATATAGAACATTTACATGAATCTGATTTAGCACAAATTAGGGGAAGAAAAATTGGTTTTATTTTTCAGAATTTTAATTTAATTCCTACATTAACTGCTTTGGAAAATGTAATGTTACCTATGATTTTTCAAAGAATCCCTTATGAAAAAAGAGTTAAAAGAGCAAAAGAACTTTTAATAAAAATAGGACTGGGCCATAGATTAAATCATCTTCCAAAACAAATGAGTGGTGGTGAAAAACAAAGAGTTGCTGTTTCCAGAGCATTAGCAAATGATCCAGAAGTTATTTTAGCTGATGAACCCACTGGAAATTTAGATAGTAAAAGAGGCCAAGAAATTGCCAAGATGTTTGAAGATTTAAGTAAAAAAGGGAAAACAATTATTTTAGTTACCCATGATATGGATATTGCAAAACATGCTGATAAAATTTATAAATTAAAAGATGGCCAAGTTGTAAATTAAAGATTGCAAATTAAAGATTATAAATTAAAGATTGCAAATTAAGGAATTATTTTAAATTTCATAGAACCCCTAAATCCTATAAAACCAAAATCTTTATAATTAGGTTTTAAGTATAAAATATATGAATGGGGTGATATTAGCAGGACTTTTGGGTGGAATTGGTGGTTTAACCAGGGGTGTTGTTGGATTACTTAAGGCACTTTCATTAAGAAGAAGAATTTTATGGGGGTATTATGCTATTACCTTATTAGTTGCTATGATTATTGGAATTTTTATTGGAGTTATTTTTGATTTTGATCCAAGACTTTCTTTATTAGCAGGTTATGCTGGAACAGATATTTTAGAGGGAATCTATAAGTCCTTTAAAGTTCAAAAAACATATGTGAGGAAAAAATGACTTCTCAAACTTCTCAGAAAACTCTTTTAAATTTTATTATAAATGCCAGAAAAAAAGGATATTCTGATTCTGAGATTCATAAAGCATTAAAAAAAAACAACTGGCCTGTAAAGATTATCACAAAAGCCTTTGGATTATTAAGATCTAAACCTAAAATGAAAAACCAAGTTTGCATTTTCTTATCAGATGAAATACTCAAGACTCTTAAAAAAAGGTCTAAGAAAAATTTATTTACCATTTCAGAACAAATTGAAGATATTTTAAGAAGGAGCTGTGCTCGTGGTTCTTCAAGTTCTCAAAAAGAAAAACTTGATGATAATTTAATAAGCATTTTTTCTAGAAGTAATAGGGGTAGAAAAAGCAAAAAGAAAAAAAAATAAAAAAGGCATAACCTCTTTTAATTTTATTATTACCTATAAAAAAATAGATCTCTAATTAATTTAAATTTCTAACATAATAATTATTTAAGAATTCTTAAGAATAGGCTTTACACTAGAATAAAATAAGATTATAAAAATAATCTTTTCAAAAAAATAAAAAATAAAAAATAAAATAAAACAGATTTATAAGATTCTAAAATCTTCTTCTGTTATTATCTCGACTGAAATTTCTTCCACCTGATGATCGGTTTCCAAAGCTTCTTTGAGGTGTTCGTTGTCTGTCCGGATCCATTGGTATGGCTTCTGTAACTTTAAGTTCTCTTCCATCATTTTCTTTTCCGTTCATCTCAGATATTGCTTTTTTTCCAACTTCGTCATCAGAAATTGTCACAAAACCAAAACCTTTTGATCTTCCACTGAACTTATCTTTGATCAAAGAAACTTCTGTAGGATTGTAACTTTCAAAAAGTTTTTTCAATCCTGCTTCGTCAACACTCCAAGGTAAATTACCTACGTATAACTTCATGTTCTTTTGTTCTCCCTTATAATTCTTATATTTAAAATAAGATTTTTTAACCTATTAACAAGGATAATCTATCTTATTCTAATGTAAAAATTAGAAATGGGGAGTATATAAAGCTTATGATAGCGAAAAATATGTCCTGACGCAGGACATGATAGCAAAAAATACCATTAAAATGAATTAACACATAAAAAATAAAGAAAATTTTAAAAAGAAAGAATAAAAACATTTTTTAAAACTAAACAAAAAAATCTTGGCAACCTTAAAAAGATATTGGCAACTTAAAAGAATATTAGCAACACATATTTAAATCAGATTTTCTTACTTCCTTAATATGAAATGGGATAGGCTTTCTTGGATAAAAAACAAAAATACTCTTGCTTTTTTTGGAATGATTTTATTATTTTTAATAATAAAAATCTCTGAAATTTGCTTTAGATTTAGTGATGGAAACATTTATTTTTATATGGGAAAGCTAATTTTGCAAGGCCAACTTCCTTATCAAAACTTTTTTTTCGCTAGCCCACCAATGCAAATACTTGTAATAGCTGGTTTTTTAAGTTTATTCGGAGCAAAAGTTATCTTATTAAAAATTATTCCAATACTTGCTTGCATTATTAGTAGTACCCTTATATTCACTATAATCAAAAAGAAATTTAATTCTTTATGGGCTTTAATTTCCGCAACCCTTTATCTTTTTTCATTTGTGGTATTAACTACTACAGATTACTCAACAGGAATACACCTCACAACACTATTTATTGTCCTTAGTTGTTATCTAATTTATAAAGAAAAATACTTTTTAGGCGGAATAATTGCTTCTCTTTCCCTATTAACCAGATTATATGCTGCATTTGCAGTTCTTGGAATAATGATTTTTTTATTAATAAAAAATCGAAAGGCTTTTTTGAATTTCATTTTAGGAATAATCATAATTTTTATTCCTGTAAATTTACTATTAATTCTTCTCTTTAAAGGAAATTATCTCAATTCTGTTTTTTTATATCATTTATTAAAATCAGAAGGTATACCAAAATTAACAATTTTGAAATTCTTTTTAAAATGGGATTTTATATTAATTTCACTGTCTGCTCTTGCCTTGATTTTTAAAGATAAGAAAAAAATCTTATTGCCATTAATTATCGCAGGCACAATTCTTCTATTCTACATATTCTATGCAGATATATATTATCTTTATTTTGGATTACTTATGCCTTTTCTTGCAATTCTCGGAGGATATAGTTTATATAAATTAACTAAAAAAGTTCCACAGAAATTTTTATTTATACTGATAATCTTTCTTCTAGGAATAATTATAATAAATAATTCTGCATTTTATATCAAAAACCACTCTTCAACCGCAAAAATAGATTTTATATATGATATAGTAAAATATGTTCAAGAAAATAGTAGGCCACAGGATAAAATATATGGTGATTTTGAAATTGCCCCATTAGTTGCTCTAATGTCTAAAAGAGAAATTACTAATAATTACGTCGACACAAATGAGAAAACATTTATCAGTGGCTTATATAATATCAAAGAAAGAACTAATGCTATAAGGGGAAATACAAAATTTGTTTTAATCAAAGCACTCTTAGATCAAAAGGGTAAAATTCTCCACATGAATGGAATTATTGAACCAGATTTTCTGTTAAAAGAATGTAATCTCACAAAAACCTATCCTATAAAAGCAGATTATAGTGATAATGCTGTTTTAGTGTTTGATTGTGGTAATTAAGTTTGATTGTAGTAATTAAATTTTTTAAAAAAGAAAATTGTAATTTTATAAAAAAGCAACAAAAAGATTTATATACTACCTAAGAGTTACTCCATTTATGAAAAAACCATTTAAGACAAGACCAAAACAAATCACTGTTGAACCATTTGAATACAAAACTACTAAAACACCAAATGA
>CAYYIN010000018.1:0-6075 GCA_964472025.1 Candidatus Woesearchaeota archaeon
TAATGATTTCAATTTGTTATTTTAGCCTACGACATATGTCTCTTCTGAATACAATTATTTGTTATTAGTTAAATTTTAAAACTATAAATATTTCTTTCTTTAATGGAAAAGATACAAACAAAAACTAGAATTTCCTTTTATGATCAAATTTTAAAAAATAAACTAAAATCTTTCTTTTTAATGTGTATTATCTTTTTGATTTTTCTTTTATTAGGATGGGTTATAGGTTCTTCAATAGGTTCTGAATATTTTACTTTGATTATGATTATTGCAGTTATTTTTTCAACATCTTATTTATTTATTGTATATTATTCTTCTTCGAAAATTGCTTTAGCTTCTGTAAATGCTAAACTTGCTAAAAGAGAAAATTATCCCCAATATCATAATTCTATAGAGGGATTATGTTTGGCTTCAGGACTTCCTAAGCCCAAGCTATATATCATGGAAAATGACCAGATAAATGCTTTTGCATCTGGAAGAGATCCTAAAAATTCTATTATTTGTATTACTACTGGGGCCTTTAAAAAATTAGAGAAGTCAGAAATCGAAGGAATTTTAGCACATGAATTAAGCCATATTGCTAGTTACGACATAAGATTTATGACATTAGTTGCAGTAATGGTTGGAATGATTTCAATAATCTCCCAGATTTTTTTAAGGAGTCTTTGGTTTAGTAGTTTTTCTTCTGGAAGAAATAGAAATAATTCTCAAGCAATTTTTATGATTATAGGAATTGTTTTTGCAATTCTTGCGCCAATAACTGTTTTTATTATTCAATTAGCAATTTCTAGAAAAAGAGAATATGCAGCCGACGCTTCTGCAGTTAAATTTATTCGTTCTCCAACTGGATTAATCAAGGCGTTAAAAAAAATAAATTTTGAATCTAAGCATTTAAAATTAGAAAATGAATCCAAAAATAAAAAGATAATTAATAAAGCTATTGCCCCCTTATTTTTTTCTGACCCTTTTAGAAAAAAAATGAATAGAAAAAAAGAGAGTTTATTCGCAACACACCCCCCAATTGAAAAGAGAATCAAAGTTTTAGAAAGAATGTAGTTTTTTAGAAGAGATACTTTTTTAATCTATATTTCAATCTTTATTTTAATCTTTATTTTAATCTTTATTTTAATCTTTATTTTAATCTTTATAATCTAATTTTTATAGTATCATAAATTATGGCAATATTTTTATAAAATTCTTTCCTTCTTTTTATATGAAAAATCATCTCAAAGAAAAATTAGAAATTCTAGAAATTTTTCAAAAGAATTTATTTAATAAAATAAAAATTTTTATGAAAAAAGGGGATATGAAAGGACTTATTTTAGAGAGGATTTTAATAAGGGCACCAAGAAGAAATGAAATAGGGTCAATTTTTGGTGTGGCATATGAAACAGATAGATTAGCGTCAAACACTTAATTTATAAGGGGCATGGAAGAAGATCACCCAAAGTTTATCATAAAATATAATCCCTTAGATCTAAATTATATTTCAAATATTAAAATTTCTTCTGAAGATGAAATAATCTCTTTAGAAATCAATGATTCATATTTTATTAAAAAAGAAAGAATACTTCAGGATTATGGGTTATTTAAAAAAAGTGATCAAATAAAAAAAGAAATATCTTAATTTAGGCTTTTTCTTTGTCCATCCTTTTTAAGAATGATTGAATGAATTTTTGATTTCTTTCTCTATCAATTATTTTCTCAAGTTCATGAAATTCTTTATTATCAATAATGCTTTTTTTAGTTTTAATTTCAGAAAAGCTTTTTTTATAAATTTCCTCAGAGATTAAAATTTGTTCATTTGAAATTTCTGCAAGATTTTTTGCAATCACAATAAAATTCCCCAAACTAGTAAAGTCTAATTTGTTTTTATTAAATGTATTAATTATTTCTCCAGAATTAATTCCAAGTCCAAATTCAATTTTATCTTTAAATTTGTTATTATGTTTTCGTAAAAATAAAAGAATTTCCTCTGCAATTTTTACAGCATTTAATTCATTTTTGAAGGAATTAGTTATAATTGGGCTTAATATTGTGAAAATAAAATCCCCTTGCCTATATGGTGCACCTTTCTTTTCAGAAATTTTTTCAAGTAATCTCTCTAATTCTTCCTTAGCAAATTGCGACAATTTATTTTTAATTTTTAAAGCAATAATGCATGCTGAATTTTTTTGCCCGTTTAAAACAAGAACTTTTTCTGCCTGAATTAATTTTTTATTAGTAATTTCTTCAGAGATTTTATCTTGTTTTTGTGATCCAATAAATTCCTTAGGATCTTTATTTCTTATTATTGTTTCTTCTTTTTTTATCTTAGATTCACTTTCTGGTCTATGACTTATCTTATTTTTTTCATTAGAAACAGAATATGCAAAGGATTTTTTCTTAAAAATATTTCTGAACAAAAATAATCCTCCCCCTAAAAGAATAATGATAAAAATAATCCAAACTATTGGAGTTTTTAAAAAAAGAATAGAATTTTCTTTAATAGAAACAACCCCTTCGGTAGCATATCCTGTTAAGATAACTCCATTTTTTGAATATTTATTTTCACCACTAGAAATTTCAATATCATATTCTCCATCCCCCAATAATTTAAATTCTATTTCTTCACCTTTTTTAAGGTCAACTTTTTTAATAAAAGACTTGCCATTTAAATTAACTTGAATAGGATATTTATCAAGAGGGATATTTCCGATATTTTTTATTGTAAGGCTTGTATTTTTTAAATCAAAAGATACAATTTCTTTTTTATTAATATAAAATTTTTTGATTAATTCTAAAGAACCAGCAGTGATTTCAATTTCATAATATCCTGAACTAATATCTGTTGGAATTTCATACTTTGTTGTGTCCCCTGATTTAACTATCTTCTCGAAGATTCTCTTTAAATTTTCGTCTTTGATGATTACTGAAACATCTTGAGAAATTAAAACATTAGATTGATCATATAATCTTGGTTTTATTTCAATTATGTTCCCGGGATCTAAGCTTTGTTCATTTATTGCTAAATCAATTTTTGTTAAGGTTTGCGCGATATTTAGATTAGAATACGCAAAACCTTCACTGGTTCTTTCTTCAAAAGTATTTGGTTCATAAGCAAACACTGTGATTTTATAATCTCCTGCAGCAATATTTTTTGCTAAGGTAATATTTAATAAAAATTTTCCATCACTAATTTTTCCATAAAAAATTCCATTATCTTCATTAAAACTTTCATTAAAACTTTCATTTAGATTAGTGCTCGTTTGATTTTCTAAAGAAGAATTTTCTTCTGTTTGATTTCCTGAAGAATTATCTTGGATTTGAGTTGAATAAAATAAATTAAGTAAAGGAATGGTAATCTCAACCCCCCCATTAATTGGAACATCATTTAATCTTTTAGCATTACCTTCAATTATAATTTGATCTCCAGGTTTAGCAAAAAAAGAGTCAGTGGTTAATGAAACTATTAATGTTTTAGAAATTTCAAATTCGCGACTATTATATGTTTGACTAAAATATTCTGCGGAAAAATAGCAATCTCCAATCAATTTTGAATCATGTTTAAAAGTTAGGGGCAATTTAAAATCAATATTTTCTAATGGGCTACTATCATAAAAAACAAGGGTTTTTTCATCTTCGCATATAAGTTCAACTCTTAAAGGGCCAGATTCTAAGGGATTTATATTTATGCTATTTGAAATAGTTTCCCCAACATTATAGATTGATTCTGGTTGAGAAAAATAAACTCCTGCGCAGACAAAATTTATTAAAAACAGGATGATTCCTAAAGCAAATCCCAAAGTTACTAATCTTAATTTCATTATAAAATTAATTAAACCCCATATATAAAGTTTTTGCGATTTCAGACTTAGACCATTAAATTAATATTTTAAGTCTCTTTTAAGTTGATTAGGCTTCTGGTACTTAGCAAATTTCAATAATAATTCTAAATAACAAATCTTAAAAACACTATTCTTCTTTTTAAAATATGAAGATATTTGAACATACCTATGAAAGAATTACTAATTCAATGGTCTTTAAAAAATTTAAGCAAGAAAATCCATCTATAAAACTCTGTGCTGGCTTTTTTATTCTTGATTTTTTAAGTAATGATACTAAAAGATCTTTAGATTATCTTGATGAAAATTCTAAAAAGATTTTCACATTTGAATTAAATGATAAAGATGAGATAAATTTTAAAAGAGATAAATTAATTCAATCTGAGATTTCAAATAAATTAAAATTAACCCCCCTACAACAAAAAACTTCTGAAGAAAAGCCACAGATTTCTGTTGAATTAGAAGAATTAGAAGCAATAATTAATAAAGAAAAATTAGATAGAAAAATTTCCGCAAAAGTTCATAAAATAATTGCAGTCCTTCAAAATTATGAAAAGAAATTAACATGGAATTTAACTTGTATGTTAGATCAATTAATTATCTTTCATGTATTAATAGACGCAGAAGATAAAAAAATAATCAAGTTCGAAAGGAAAAATCTAATGGATTTTATTAAAAGTAATAAGAGTAAATAAGAGGGATGATAAGATAAATTATAAAATCAGAGGGATTATAAAATCAGATAGATTATAATTATATAAACTAAAGAAAAATTAATAAACTCTGGAGGCATATATATAAAAATTAAAGAAACTTATATAAAAGTCAAAGAAAATGGAATATATTCAAGAAATCATTGAGAAAATAAGCCCATATTATAAAAAAAAGGGAAGACCGTCTGCAGAGCATATTTTAACATATGATTCTCCAACAGAAACTTTAGAGCCAGTTTATTTTTGGATATTAGATTTTTTAAATGGCATGTTTGGTGGGGACGTAGAAAAAATAGTTGATAATTTTTGTTCTTCTCCAGGAAGTGGGCATTTTTCAGAATTACAAGGAAAAGCAAGCCATATGCAACAGGAAGCCTCTAGGGTTTTAGGGGTTGTTAATTCTATTCTGAAAGGAATTATTAATTTAATTTATGATTTAAAAGAATTTAAATTAAGATTAAAGCAATATGAAAATGCAAAATCTAATAATAAATTAGAATCTGAGGCAGGACTTCTTGCATTAAAGCAAATCTGGATGGACAGAGTAGACTTGCAAAGAGGTCAAGGAAGTATAAATGCTTTAACCGCAGGAAATTTAAATTTTGTTACATTAAGGGACGCATTTCTCGTCATAAATTCTATAAAACAAATAGATAATATAGATCTTAATGAAAGAGTTAAAAGAATTTTAAAACCAAGAGTCCAGGAATTTTTTGAATGGAAAAAAAGAAGTGAGCAAGAATTAAAAAAAAGATTTGAAATTGAAAAAATTTATTTAAAAAGCCAAGTAAATGCATTAAAATTAAATGCAAGATGGGCAAAACCTTATCTTAAAGCTAGTCAGAGATTAACATCTAATAATGATTTATCGACGGATCCAGCATTAGTTAATGTTTTTAATACAATTTTGTTGCAATTAAGTTTAATGGGGAAAAATAAGATTAATATCGACGAAGAAATAATTTCTAAGAATTTACCAAAAGATTTTAAAAAAATAAAGAATTTAAGAGATTATTATCCAATTATTTTCGTGGATTTTAAATTTAGGGGAATACCAAGTAAGGCAGGCCAACATTATGTTTTTGGAGGGAGGGTCGAAATAGGATTTAAAGCCTATGCATTAAATAATGAGGAATTTCTTCTCTTTAAAGAAAAATTAAATGAATCTGATTTAGAAGATTCATTGAAATTAGTAGAAGGAATGACTGATGATTCTTTATTACAATTAAAAGTAGATATAGAAGAGTTTTTTTCTGATAAAGAAGAGGATAAAAATTCTGAAAAAGGACTAGAAAATACAGACCCTTTTTCAGCACTTTTTGCATTTTTAAAACCTAATAAAAAAACAAAAGATAAATCTAAAGATTCTAAAGAACAAGACAAAGAAAAAATCAAAATTTTAAAGAAAATAGGGATTAAACCAGACAAATATCCTGAAAAATACTTAAGGAGTCTTGCAGAGGCAAATGCCATCAATAATTGTTATAATGTTTTTGATATTTATAAAAAAGCACATGGTATGGCTTCTCTTCCTTATG
>CAYYIN010000019.1:0-5940 GCA_964472025.1 Candidatus Woesearchaeota archaeon
ATAAGTATAATGGAATTCAAATAATTAATTGTTCTTGCTGGCAATCATTAACAGCATTTGAAGAAAAAGTAGGAAATCGTCCAGATCCTTGTAAAGTTCCTATTTTCAATTTAAAAACAGGGGGCATAAAAATTCTTGATTTTAGTTAGAAGATTCAAGGATTATCAGATGAATTTTATAAGGAAAAATGAAAATAATAGACAAGGTTTATGGTGAAGAAGAAATTTGGGAAGGGGTTTTGATTGATTTAATCAATTCAAAGTCTGTTCAAAGGTTAAAATATGTGTCTCAATTTGGATTACCACAGATTTATTATCATTTACCTGTTTATTCTAGATATGAGCACTCTATTGGGGTTTTAATTTTGTTAAGAAAATTAAATGCAAATTTAAAAGAACAAATAGCAGGATTATTACACGATATTTCCCATACTTCTTTTTCTCATATTATTGATTGGGTTATTGGGAATCCTGCAAAAGAGGATTATCAAGACAGTATTTATGAAGAAGTTTTAGAAAATTCAGAAATTCCCAAAATTTTAAAAAAACATAATTTAGATCATAATGAAATTAAAGATTTAAAAAAATTTTCTTTGCTTGAGAAAGAAGCACCAAGTTTATGTGCAGATAGGATTGATTATTCATTAAGAGAATTTATACAAAAAGACAAAAAAAATGTTCATTTTTTAATTGAAAATTTAATTAATTATAATGGACAAATTGTTTTTAATTCTGATAAAGCTGCGAAAATATTTGCAGAAGGATATTTAGAACTTCAAAAAAAATCATTGGGCAGGGGAATAAGCAATGGCTAGATATTATTTATTCGCGAATATTTTGAAGAAAGCACTAAAAGATCGAATAATTTCTGTGATAGATTTTAAGAAAACAGATGAAGAAGTTATCAATAAATTAATTAATAGTAAGGATAAAGAAATTTTAAATAAATTAAATTTATTAAAAAAGAAAAATTTTTTTGAAGAAAGTGCAAATGGAATTTTATTATATAAAAAATTTAGATTTATTGATCCAGAGGTTTTGATTAATAATCATATTAAAAAATTAAGTGAAATTTTTCCAGATTATCATCAAAAATTAGAAATAGAAAAACTAAATGCAAAGAATGCGAGAAGAATTTTAATAAAAAATGAATAAAAAAAATAAATTAGAAGTAAAGCGGCCAAAATCTTTAGAGTCATCAAAGAACAATCCTGAAATAGAAAGGTATTTTTCTAATTTAAATAAAGAAATTAAAGTGAATTATAGGGTAGCTGAAAAAGCAAGAGCTAAAGGTTTAGATTTGGTTAATACTGTTGAAACGCCTCTTGCTTTAACTATGGCCTCAAAGGTTATTAAATTAGTCGCAACAATTTATCCCCAATTAGATAAGAAAGAAGTGATAGATAGAATAATTAATTTAGAAAAAAAATATGGGGCATTAAATAATGCAGTTAGTTTTAAAATAGCTGAAGAAGTTGCTAAGCAAAAATATTGTAAATTTGAAAGTCAATTGCAATCTATTGATGCAGCAATAAGGGTTGGTTTTGCATATACTACTCTAGGGGTTGTTAGTTCACCAATTGAAGGATTCACAGAATTAAAAACAGGAAAAACAAGAGATGGAAAAACTTATTTAAAAGCATATTTTTCAGGGCCAATTAGGAGTGCAGGAACTACTGCTGGTTGTGTTGTTTTAATTTTAATTGATTACTTAAGACAATTATTTGATTATTCAAAATATGATCCAACAGAGGAAGAATGTAAGAGAATCAGCACAGAAGTATATGATTATCATGAAAGAATTACGAATTTACAATATTTGCCAACTGAAGAAGAAATAATGTTTATTGCAAAAAATTTATCAATCCAAGTTGCAGGAGATCCAACAGAGAAGAGAGAAGTTTCTAATTATAAAGATTTAGAGAGAGTAGAAACAAATTTTATTCGTGGAGGTTTTTGTTTAATTCTTGGAGAAGGCATTGCGCAAAAAGCAGCAAAAGGATTAAGAATTTTAAAAGATTTAAAGAAACAAGGATTTAAAATTAAAGACTGGGAATGGTTAGAAGACTATGTTCAATTACATAAAAAAAGAGATTTAGGTAAAACAGAAGAAAGTCCAACATATATTAAAGATTTAGTGGCTGGACGACCGGTTTTTGGTCATCCAGGCAAAGGTTTTAGATTTAGATATGGAAGAAGTAGGGTCTCTGGTTTTTCTGCAGTTTCTATACATCCTGCAACAATGGCAATAACTAATGGATTTATTGCAACAGGAACACAACTAAAAATAGAAAAACCAACTAAGGGGTGTGTAACCACTTGCTGTGATAGTATTGATGGACCCATAGTTAAATTTTTAGATGGTAGTGTAAAAAAATTAGAAGATTATGAAACTGCAAAAGAATCATATAAAAAAGTTAAAGAGATTATTTATTTAGGAGATCTTTTGTTCCCATTAGGAGATCTCATAAATCGAAATGCCCCCCTAATTAAGCCAGGCTATGTTGAAGAATGGTGGAATTTAGAATTATTAAAGCAAGGTGGTGAAGTTAAAGATTATTATAGTGTGACTTTGAAAGACGCAATTGATTTTTCTGAAAAATTTAAAATACCTTTACATCCAAATTATATTTATTATTGGACACAAATAACTTATAGTCAATTTTTAGGATTCATTGATTGGTTTCAACATGCAAGAATAAATAAGAATAAATTATTATTCCCTTATAATAGTTCTGAAAAAGAAAGATTTAAAATTGGAAAAAGAGCTTTGGAATTGTTAGGGACACCCCATGAAGTTAGTATAGAAAATGTTATTTTAGATGAAACCAATACTCAGAGTTTATTAATTAATTTAGGATTAGAAATTCAAAGCATAAAAGATTTAGAGAATCTTTCAATAAATTTTAATTTAAAAACTGAGCAAAATGTCTTAGAAGTTATTAATAAATTAAGTAAATATAAAATTAAAGATAAGGCCGGAGAATTTATCGGAGCAAGGATGGGCAGACCTGAGAAAGCAAAATTAAGAAAGTTAAAAGGAAGCCCAAATGTTTTATTTCCTGTTGGAAGTCAAGGTGGAAGATTAAGAAGTGTTAACGAAGCGTTAAAAAAAGGATTTGTAATGTCAGAATTTCCTATGAATTACTGTGAGAAATGCAAAAAAGAAACAATTTATAATTTATGCGAAGATTGTGGTTCTAAAACAGTAAAAAAATATTTCTGTAAAATGTGCAACAAAGAAATTTTTGAGAAAAAATGTAAAATTCATGATAGGGGTAGCAATTCTAAAGAGATTAAATTAGATATAAATCATTATTTTGAAAAAGCAAGGCAGAAATTAAATCTATTAAAAACCGAAATTCCTCCTTTAATTAAAGGAGTTCGTGGGACTATTTCTAAAAATCATGAATTAGAAAATTTAATAAAAGGAATTTTAAGAGCAAAATATAATCTTTGCGTGAATAAAGACGGAACAATTAGATATGATTTAACTGAATTACCCCTAACTCAATTTAAACCAAAAGAAATTGAAGTAAATATAGAAAAATTGAAGGAGATGGGATATATCCAAGATTATTTAGGGAATAATTTAATAAATGATAATCAGATTTTAGAGTTAAAACCGCACGATATAATTATTCCATGCAATAATGAATCTGGGGGAGAAAAAGCAGATAAAGTTTTTATGGATATAGCTAATTTTATTGATGATTTATTAGAAAAGTTTTATAAATTACCAAAATTTTTTAATATAAAGAAAAGAGAGGAATTAATTGGGCAATTAGGAGTTTGTATAGCTCCCCATAATTGTGCAGGAGTTGTTTGCAGGATTATTGGTTTTTCTAAAGTACAAGGATTGTTTGCAAGCCCTTATATGCATGCTGCTGTTCGACGCGACTGCGATGGTGATGAAATCGCCTTAATTTTATTAATGGATGTTTTAATAAATTTTTCAAGAAAATTTTTGCCGTCTCATAGGGGAGGAACCCAAGATGCTCCCTTAGTTTTAAATGGGAAAATTTCTGCAGAAGAAGTTGATGAGCAAATCTTAGATTTTGAATTAGTAAATAATTATCCCCTTAGTCTTTATGAAAAAGCCGAAAAAGAATTACATTCAGGGGATATTAATATTGAAATGGTAAAAGATAGGATTTGGAAAAATAAAAATCCTTTTATTAATATTGGATTTACACATTCAACAGATAATTTTAATCACGGGGTTTGTTGTTCTTCTTATAAAATTCTTCCTACAATGCAAGAAAAAGTAAAAGCACAAATGGAATTATGTGAAAAATTAAGAAGTGTTAATCAAGGAGATGTTGCAAGATTAATTATTGATAGACATTTTATGAAAGATTTAAAAGGAAATTTAAGGAAATTTAGTCAGCAAACTTTTAGATGTACTGGATGTAATCATATCTTTAGAAGGCCCCCATTAAATAGGAAATGCCCAATTTGCAATGGCAATATAATTTTTACAATTTCTTATGGGGGGATAGTAAAATATTTAGAACCGGCATTAGCTTTAGCAAAAAATTATAATGTTCCAGAATATATTAAACAAGATTTAAAATTAACAAAAAAATACATAGAAAGTATTTTTGGAAAAGATAATGAAAAGCAGGAAAGTATGGAGAAATGGTTTTGACGGATAAATGAAGTTTAGTTGAATCAAAAACCAAAGAAGGATTTTATTTTTTCCTTTTTATTTATTATAGGAGTAATCCAATAATTGTTTTTAGGAGATTTTCGTTTATTTAATTTTTTCTTAGTAACTTTTCTTTTAAGGGGTTTTTTATAGCCTGTTTTCATTTTAATTGTTTTATAACCGGTAGTCATTCCAGTTAGTTTATCTCTAACTTTTTTCTTTTTAATTACGGTGGCTTTACTATGACAAATCTTACACACTAAATAGCAATTTCTTTGAGAATTATTAGAATTAATGTTATCTTTATGATCAAATTCATAACTTCTATCTCCCCAAGTTAATTTTCTTTTACATTTAGGCCTTCTGCAATAAGAAATTCTTGAAAAATTTGTTTTCCATTTTAGGGGGTCTTTCCCTCCAGCACTCAGCCATTCCATTTTTCTAGTGGAAATTTTGAAATTTTTTCTTTTGTTTCTCTTTTTTATTGATAAAAGATTTTGGGTCATATGTGTAAGTATCTAAAATTTAATATTCAACATTTTTTAGATAAATTAGATAACAAGTTGAACTTTTTAAACTTTTTTATCAGCGTTAGTTGTTTTTTTTAATGAAGACAGTTTTTCTAAGGAAGACAAGATTCCAAGCGATAAAATCACTAACACCGCAATCATTAAAATTAATCTTTTTTTCATAAAAAGGTGTAAGAAGAAATATTTATTAAATTTTTCATAAAAAGATTTTTATATATCTCCTATCTTGTTTAAATATGCAAATAACTAGTAATGATTTTTTGAATAATGGGGAAATTCCATCTGAATATGCCTGTGATGGCGAGAATGTAAATCCTTTTTTGAGAATTAGTGAGATTTCTGAGCAAGCGAAAAATTTAGTATTAATTGTTGATGATCCTGATGCACCAGGCAGAACTTGGGTTCATTGGATTGTTTTTAATATCCCAATTTTTGGAAAAGAATTAAAAATTCAAGAGGATTCAATACCTCAAGGAGGAATTTTAGGACAAAACGATTTTAAAAAATTAGATTATGGAGGACCATGTCCCCCTTTTGGAACACACCATTATTTCTTTAAAGTATATGCATTAGATTCAAGACTTGATTTAAAAGAGGGTGCAACAAAAAAACAAGTTGAAGAAGCAATGAAAAATCATATTATTAGTAGTGTGAATTTAGTTGGATTGTATTCTAGAAGATAAAAAGCAAATAAAAAATAATTTGAGTGTGCGACCCATAGACATATGTCGTAAGAACCGAAAATTAGTTCGCAGATGAA
>CAYYIN010000020.1:0-5917 GCA_964472025.1 Candidatus Woesearchaeota archaeon
ATAGATGGCTCAATTTTAACTAAAACAGATATAGATGAAAAAGGCGGGACAATTATTTCAATAAGTTATGCTACAAAGAAACCTATTTTTTATTTAGGAAAAGGTCAAAAATATGCAGACCTTGAATTATTCAATAAAAATAAATTTATTGAAGATTTAGGTTTATAAAGATATAAAAAACCCTAGAAATAAATCATAATATGTTAAATAAATTAGCTCAAACACTAAAAAAAGGCTTTGATCAAATAGCTGGGGCAATCTTTCTTGATAAAAAACTCATAGAAACTTTAGTGAAAGATTTGCAAAGAGCCTTAATTCAATCAGATGTAAATATACATTTAGTCAAAGAGATTGGAGAAAAAATAAAAGAAGAAGGAAAAAATGAAAAAATAAAGGGGATTGAGAAAAAAGAACATTTAACAAAAATTCTTCATGATGAAATATTAAATTTATTGGGTAAAGAAAAACATGAAATTAACATTGATTTAAAAAAGCAAAATAAAATTTTATTGCTTGGGTTATATGGTGCTGGTAAAACTACTACTTGCGCAAAAATGGCTGCATATTATTCAAAAAGAGGGTATAAAGTCGCGATTTTAGGCTTGGATGTTCATCGCCCAGCAGCCTCAGAACAATTAAATCAATTAGGAGAACAAATTAAAGTACCTGTATTCACAGATAAACTAGAAAAAGATCCTTTAAAAATTTATAACAAATATAAAAAAGAATTGAAAAAATTTAATCTAATAATAATTGATAGTGCAGGCCGACATAACTTAGATAAGGAATTGACTAAAGAAATTAAAATTTTAAATAAAAAAATAAATCCAGAACATAGATTTTTAGTAATTCAAGCAGATATTGGTCAGGCTGCAAAAACTCAAGCATTAGAATTTCAAAAAGCATGTGATATTAATGGAGTAATTATCACAAGAATGGATTCAAGTGCAAAAGCCGGTGGAGCATTAACTGCTTGTAATGAAACAAAGGCCCAGGTTTTTTTCATAGGAAATGGTGAAAAAATAAATGATTTAGAAAAATTTAACCCAAAGGCATTTATCTCAAGATTATTGGGTTTAGGAGATTTAGACGGCTTACTTGAAAAAGTTCAATCTGCAGTGAATAAAAAACATGAAAAGAAATTAACTGAGAGATTAAAAAAAGGGGAATTTAATTTACGAGATCTTCAAGAACAATTAAAACAGATGAAGGGTCTTGGAAATTTTTCTAAAATAATGGAAATGATCCCCGGAGTAAATAAAATGAAAATCCCTGAAAAAACACTAGATAATCAAGAAGGGAAAATTAAAAATTGGGAACATATTATTGATTCAATGACTAAAGAAGAAATAGAAAATCCAATAATAATTGAAAAACAAACTGAAAGATTGTCTAGAATCGCTAAAGGTTCTGGATCAAAAACTAATGAAATTAGACAGTTATTAAAACAATATAAATTAATTAAAGAAATGAGCTTAAATAACCAAGAGATTTCTAATGATTTTAGCCAAGGACTTTCGCAAAAGCAGATGCAAAAATTAGCAAAAAAATTTGGGAAAAAGTTTAAATTTTGATAAAATGATTTCAAAAATTATCCAACAGGGTGCTGAGGCAATAATTTATTTAAAAAATAATCAAATTCTAAAAAAAAGAATAAAAAAATCATATAGAATAGAAAAAATAGATAAAAAATTGAGGAATTCTAGAACAAAATCAGAGGCCAAAATCATGAACAAATTGAGTAAATTTATTGATGTTCCGAAAATTTTAGAAGTCAATAAAAATAAACAAGAGATTCTTATGGAATATATTAGTGGTGAAAAACTTTCAGATAATCTAGAAAAATCAAGATATAAAAAAATCTGCAAACAACTGGGAAAAATTTTAACAAAAATGCATAATCAAAATATTATTCATGGAGATCTTACAACAAACAATATGATTTATGCTAAAAATAAAATCTATTTGATTGATTTTGGACTTTCATTTCATTCACGAAAAATCGAAGATAAAGCAACAGACCTATATTTATTAAAACAATCATTAAAGGCAAGGCATAACAAAATCTCTAAGAAATGCTTTTCAATTATCTTAAATAATTATAAATCAGAAGATTATATTCAAATTATTTCAAGAATAAAAAAAGTTGAATCTCGTGGAAGATATAAAAAGAAATAAGTAAATTGTCGTTAAAAATAATTGAGATTGATTAAACTTATAAACTAAAAAAAATTCTGAGTCATATAGCCCTATGGTGCAGTGGTCAAGCATTCGAGCCTTTGGAGCTCGCGACCCAGGTTCGAATCCTGGTAGGGCTATTATAAAATTAAATTAATTCGTTTAAATTGCATAAAATTTAAATAAGCAAATTTTAGATATAATACCATGTCAAAAATAAAAACTGTAAAAACTCTAGAAAAACCAGTTTGGTTAAAATATTCAGAAAAAGAAGTCAAGAAAATGGTTTTAGACTTGTTTGATAAAGGAAATTCCATTGAAAAAATTGGTTTGATTTTAAAAGATCAATATGGAATTCCAAAAGTAAAATTATTTGGGCTAAAAATAAAAAAAATAATCGAAGAAGAGAAAAAAGAAAAATGTGATGAACCAACTATACTAAATCTTAAGGAAAAATTAGATCAAATAATTAAACATTATAAAAAAAACAAGCAAGATAAAAATGCAGAAAGATCTTTGATAATCACAAAAGCAAAATTAAAAAAAAGAGAAGATTATCATAAAAAAAGAGAGAAGAAATAATTCTCTTTTTTATAAATAAAATGGTGGAATTAAGAGTTAAAACTTTTTCTAAAGAACTAATAAAAAAAATAGCACATGAAAAAATCCATGTAATTAGTCATTATGACACTGACGGCATTACTTCTGCAGCAATTATTTCAGAAACCTTAAAAAGACTTTCTAAACAATTTTCTTTAAAAATAGTTAAGCAATTAAACAAAAAAGAAATTGCACTTATACCCAAAAATAAACTTATTATTTTAACAGATTTGGGTTCTGGATATTTAAAAGAATTATCTGAAAAAGAAAATGAAATATTTATAATAGATCATCATGAAATAAAAAATAAAAAATTTGAAGCAAAAAATCTCAACATTTTAAACACACATTTATTAAAAGAATATGAAAACTTATGCGCTTCAGAATTAAGTTACCTTGTTTCAAAAGAGATTTCTGAAGAAAATAAAGATTTAGCTAAACTAGCAATAATTGGCTTGGTCGGAGATTCATTAGGGGAAGAAATAAACAAAATTAGAAATAAGATCTTAAAGGATGCAGAAGTAATAGTCAGAAAAGGCTTTTTAATTTACCCTTCCACAAGACCTTTAGATAAAGCCCTAGAATATAATCCTAGACCTTTTATTCCAGGAGTTAGTGGAAATTCTAAAGGAACTTATGAATTATTAAAAGAATCAGGAATTTCAAGAATAGGAAAACACTACAAATCTTTAATTGAATTAACTGAAAAAGAAATGAAAGCCTTGATGACAAATATAATGCTAAGAGTATCTATAAAAGAAAAAACTTCAAAGTTTCTTGGGAATTTATATTTGATCAAATTTTTTAACAAAATAGAAGATGCAAGAGAGCTCTCTGCAATAATAAATGCTTGTGGGCGGATGGGTTATTCAGAAATCGCATTGATGTTATGTTTAAAAAATCTAACTGCGAGAAAAAAAGCAGAAAGAATTTATTTTAAATATAGACAAAAAATAGTTTCTGGATTAAAATATATTGATAAATTAGACGAATCAGATAAAATAATTGGGAAAAATTATGTTATTATAAATACAAAAGATAAAATAAATGATGGTTTAATTGGAATATTAATGAGCATTTTATCTTTCTCGTCAATATATGCCTCTGGAACTATTTTAATTGGTATGGCGCAAGATAGTGAAAATGAAAATAAAATTAAAATATCTGCGAGAATCTCTGGAAGAGAAAAATCAGAAAGAAATCTAAAAAAATTATTAGAAGAGGTCATAGAAGAGATTTCTGGAGAAAATGTTGGTGGGCATAAAGTAGCTGCAGGAGCATTAATTAATAAAAATCAAGAAAAACAATTCATAGACTCTATTAAACAAAAATTAAAATTTGATTTAATAAAAATTCCATAAATTTAGATAAAAATTTCTATAAATAAATCTTCAAAATAAAATTGTCGTTTTTCTGGAAGATTATTTATTAAGTAATATTTATTAAGTAATTTTCTTTGGAATTATTATGTTAGGCATTATATCAAGATTAAAAAACAAAGCAAGTTTTGAATTGGAAAATCTTGGTTGGCTAATTCTTGCATTGATTATGCTGGCAATATTGATTATTGGTGTGCTTATACTTAAAGATAAAGGGTTATCTGCAATGGATTTTATGAAAAATCTTTTAAGATTTAAAAGTTAAACCTCATTAAAATTCCCAAATAAAAGAGAATGCAAAACATAATTAAAATAAATAAAAAAGCTGAAAATTCAGGAATGAAAAAACTATTAAATTTAATTATAATACTCTTAGTAATAGCTATTATCGTGTTCTCTATTGTTTATCTAAAACTTCCAGATAAAATAAAGGATTTGCTTCCAGACTGGGGAAATCCTGATCCTAAAAATAATACAAACCCAACAAACAATCTTCCTTCAATCATAAAAATGCAAGAACAAACTCCATACAAAGAAAAATCATTAACTTGCCCAAGCCCCTATAAAGATATTTACCTAGAATATTGGGGGAGTTATCCAGATGTTTTTAGATTTAGATTTAATAAAAAATTAGGTCGCCCCCAAATAATCCCGATGATAAATGGGGATTATTATTCCACAAAAGAATGGTTAATTTCTCCAAACATTTTAGATAATTTTGAAAGAACAAAAAAAATACACAAAGATGAAAAGAGCCATATTGAATATATTATGGAAGCAAGAACTGAGGAAAATTTCGTAGAGAGAATTTTAGAAATATATTGTCTTTGGGGATATCAAGGATATTATGGAATTTACTTTAGAGAAGGGTTCCCATATTTATCAGCATCCCATTCCACAAAGAAATGTACACCTGAAGGGCTCATTTTAGATAGTGAGAAAAAAAGAATTCTAGAAAAATTAAATGACCCAGAATTGCAAATAGAATATGAAAGAAGAATAAAAATTGCACCTGAAGAATGTAAAGAAGATATTTATCTAACCTCTGTAGATGATGCCACACCTGAATGGACAATAGAATCTGCAATATTAGAATTAAAAAACAGAAGCCCAGATTCAAAATATTCCAAAAATAGAGAATTTATTAATGATTTATTCCTGAATCATCTTTTAACAGAAGAAGAATGGAATGATATTCGGGGAAAAGGTTTATTTGATACACAAGAAAATATCAAACATGTCCTTAATTTATTAGAGGAAAACCTTATAAAATGGCAAGAATTTATTGGGCTTAAAATTTTAGAAATAATAGAAACAAAAAATACTAATCAATATAATGAAAATGTTTCAAAAGATACTGGGGCAAAATCTTTTGAATGTTTGATTTTACAACAAGCATTAACAGAAAGCAATCTTAAACATTGTATATATAATGCAAATTACCTAGATAATCCCCTTTACTGCAGTACTACACAAAACATACATCGAGTTTTAAAATCTTGGGGGGATGAAGAAAGTTATGGGGTTATGCAAATAAATACAAATGTTCATGATAAAGTAGATGTTATTAATTTTCAAGAAAATGTTGAATATGGCATTAATCTTTTAATTGATCATTATAGGGATAAATTACAAAATTATCCTGGAGGACAGGATTATTGTGGGAAACATTATGGGGGTTGGGAACTTGCATTAAGATATTATAATGGTTGGGCACCAAATAATTGTGATAGTGGAAATCCTAATTATGTTGAAGATGT
>CAYYIN010000021.1:0-5394 GCA_964472025.1 Candidatus Woesearchaeota archaeon
TAATAGTTATACCAAATGATAAATTATTAGAAATTGCACCAGAACTTCCATTACAAACTGCATTTAAAGTTGCAGATGAAATTTTAACAAATGCAGTTAAAGGAATCACAGAACTCGTAACAAAAACTGGATTAGTTAATTTAGATTTTGCAGATGTAAAGGCAATTATGTCTAATGGTGGAGTTTCTTTAATGGGCATGGGAGAATCAGATTCTGCAAAAAGAGCAGAAGAAGCAGTTGAAAAGGCATTAACAAACCCCTTATTAGATGTAGATATTTCTAATGCTTGTGGAGCATTAGTTAATATTATTGGGGGAGAAGATATGAGTTTAGATGAAGCAAGAGAAATAATTTCAAAAACTGGAGAAAAATTAAGTCCTAATGCAAAATTAATCTGGGGTGCTCAGATTAGTCCAGAAATGGATAAATCAATTAGAGTTATGATTATAATTACAGGTGTTAAAAGTTCTCAGATAATCGGTGGAGGAACCCCCTTTGAAATAAAAAAGCAATCTGAGATTTCAGATGAACTCGGCATAGAGTTTCTTGAATAATTTTTAGATAATCTTTTAATTCCTATTTTTTGAATAAATTCTAGAATCAAAACTTAAGTAAAACTTAAAAACTAATTATTCTCAAAAGAAGTATGTTTAATTTAAAATCTTTTGTCAAGCAGTGTCACAGGGTTTGGTCTCTCTTGTCTAAACCATCTAAAAAAGAATTCCAAACAATTTCAAAAGTTTCTGCAATTGGATTATCCTTAATCGGGCTGATTGGAT
Source organism: Candidatus Woesearchaeota archaeon (assembly GCA_964472025.1). Lineage (GTDB taxonomy): Archaea > Nanobdellota > Nanobdellia > Pacearchaeales > GW2011-AR1 > ARS1285. The sequence continues at coordinate 780 of CAYYIN010000021.1, forward strand.
TTATTATTTCTTTGATTATGATTATTTTAAAAATAAAATAGTGTCCAATTAAAAATATTTTTTAATTTTTCAAATTTTCTTTTGAATGGAGTAATTTTTTAATCTTAAGAGTATTTTTCATTAAAAATCAATTTAAATGTGGGTCATAAAAAGAATAAACTTTATAAAACCAAAATTTTAAGTATTATTAACTACTTCTAAAAAGATTATGAAGCAGTTAAACTTAAAAATTATAAAAATAGATAAAGTTAAAATAAAGAAAATAAAAAATGATATTTATTATTAAAGTAACAACAAATAAGGAAGATAGGGCCTTAGAATTAATTTCAGAGAAAGTTCATAAAAAAAATTTGAAAGTATATTCTTTAGCAAGGCCACATAGCCTAAAAGGGTATGTTTTTTTAGAAGCAGAAAATAGAGATTTTGCAGAAGAAGCAGCCTATAATCTCCCCTATATTAAGGGGATAATAGGTAAAACTGTAAGTTATGAAGAAATCAAAAGCATGATTGAACCAGTAATGGAAGAAATTAATATAGAAAAGGGAGATATTGTAGAAATTATCGGCGAACCTTTTAAAAAAGAAAAGGCAAAAGTTGTGAGATTCGATAAATCCAAAGGTGAAGCAGTTGTAACACTTTTAGCAGCAGTAGTTCCAATTCCAGTAACTGTTAAATTAGATAATATAAGAGTAATAAGAAGAGAGAAAAAAGAAGATTCAATTGAAAAAACAAATTCTCAAGAAGAGCCTCCATCAGATGAAGGCTTAAAAATAAATAAAGAACATGAGAATCTTGGTGGGGGATTAATTCCAGATGATTATTAAATTATTGATTGAAGGAGCAAATATGAAACCAAGTCCAGCAATTGCTCAGCAATTAGGCCCTTTAGGATTAAATATAAATAAAATAATTTTAGATGTAAATAATCTTACTAAGGATTTTAAGGGAATGAAAATTCCTATTGAATTAGATATAGATGATAAAACAAAAGAAATTAAAATTAAAACTTCCCTTCCACCAACTGCAGAATTATTAAAAAAAGAGTTGAGTATTGAATTAGGTTCAGCAGATCATAAAAACGTAAAAGTTGCAAATGCTTCAATAGAAGATATAATAAAAATTGTAAAAATAAAATATTCAGAAATGCTTGAAAAGGATCTTAAAAATGCAGTTAAATCAATTTTAGGAACGTGTTTATCCTTGGGGGTTTTAGTTGAAAACGAAAACCCAAAAAAAATAATCGAAGAAGTTAACCAGGGAAAATTTGATAATGAAATTAATAATGAAATTACAGAAACAATATCAGAAAAGAGAAAAAAGCTAGATGATTTTTTTATTAAAATAAAAGCAGAACAAGACCTCGTCCTTCAAAAAAAGAAGAAACAAATTGAAGAGAAAAAACAAGTCGAAGAAGAAAAGCAAAAAAAAGAAAAAGAAAAAGAAGGTAAAGAAAAAGAAAGTAAAGAAAAAGAAACTCCTGTGAATAAAACAGATTCTAAAGAAAAGAAGAAGAAGAAATAATAAACGTTTAATAATTTAAGATCTTGCATAAATCTTTATAAATACATTCAAATATATTTAATTAGGGGATGTAGTGTAGCCTGGTTATCATTCGAGGTTTGGGACTTCGCGACCCCAGTTCAAATCTGGGCATCCCCATTTTGTTTAATAATTTAAAATGGCAAAACACAATAATTTAAAAATACTTTTTTATAAGTAAATTTATAAGTAAATCAGTAAAATAAATTAAAATGAGAACAAAAAAGGTTAAATCTGCAGGAAGATATGGTGTAAGATATGGTAAAAAAGTAAGAAAGAAAATAACTGAAGTAGAATCTGTTCAAAGAAAAAAACAGCAATGTATTTTTTGCAATGGTGTGGCAAAAAGACTTTCAAAAGGAATTTGGTTATGCAAAAAATGCGGAAAAAAATTTGCAGAGCATGTTTTTTATTTACCTAAAAAAGAAGAATAAATTTAAATAGAATGGGATATAAAAATTATTAAAATGGCAATATATAAATGTTTTAAATGTGGAAAGAAAATAAAAAGTAAAGATTTAGATAAAAGATTTCTCTGCGTAAATTGTGGTGGCAAGATTTTTTATAAACCAAGAAAAGATACAAAAAAAGTAAAAGCGATTTAAATAATAAAATGCAAATTGATAAAAAAGACACAAAAAAAATTCAAGAATTGCAATTTTACGAGCGAACTTTGCAAAATTTAATTATACAAAAACAAGCATTTCAATTAGAACTTCTTGAAACAGAAAGAGCTATATCTGAACTTTCTAAATCTAAAGAAGATGTTTTTAGATTAATTGGCCAGATAATAATCAAGGCAGATAAGGAACAAACAAACAAAGATTTAATGAAAAAGAAAGAATTACTATCTTTAAGATTTGATTCAATAAAGAAACAAGAAGGAGAATTAACAAAACAAATTGAAATTTTACAAAAAGAAATTTTTAAGAAAATTCAATAAAATCATAGAAATATTTATAAACTTGAAGAGATAATTTTTACGTATGGTATTTAAAAAAATAAAAAAAAGACTTTCAAAAGCATTTAATAAAAAGGAACAAGCTCAAGAATATCTTGAAATCGATTTAGGAAAAGAACTAAAAAGATCTAAAATTCTTGTTAGACCTTTTATTTTAAAAGATTATGAAGATGTTAATTCTATCTTAAACACATTAAGGGAAGGATATACTATTGCAATTATTGATTTCAAACCCTTAAAGACAAAAGATTTAATTGAATTAAAAAGAGCAATTTCTAAGATTAAAAAAACAGTAGATGCTTTAGAAGGAAGTATTTCAGGATTTGGGAGCAATATAATTATTGCTACACCAGAATTCGCAGAAATATATAAATCTGAAAAATCAAAAATTCCAGATAAAATTTAAGTAAAAAGATAGTTTTTAGATAAATTAATTTTTTAAATATTTTTGAAGAGATTATTGATTATTATAATTTAAAGAAAATTATAGATTAATAATTGAAAAGATTTTTAATGTTTATTCTAAGCTTCCTGTAAAATCTTCTAATTTATAATCAAAAGGAATTTTTTTATTTGCGCAATATTCTCTTGCGAGAATATATAAGATACAACCAATTGACTTTTTAGATTTATTATTACAAGGAATCAATTGAGTGATGTCTTTTATATAATTATTTGTGCAGCAAAGCCCTAAAATTGGTTTTCTTAATCTTATACTATCTCGTAAAGCATTTTTATCAACCCAAGGATCGCAAATTATTGTAAGTTTTGCCTCAAAAAAATCATCAAGAAGAAGGTTTGTGGTTATTCCTGGGAGATATCTTTTTGTGAATGTTCGGATATTAGTTGCTCGTTCAAATTTTTTTGCAGCATCCAATCCTGCATCTCTTCGGCAAACCATATAAATGTCTTTTGTTTCATATTTATTTAAGAAATTTATAGCTTCCCTTAATTTATCGTCTATAATATTTGTGTTAATTACTGCTAAACCATCTGCCCTTCTTTTATAAACATATTTTCTCATTCCTGGGGTGATTACTTTTGTTCCTAAATGTACTGCACATTTAATATAATCTTCCAAAGGAATTAATGTTTTCTTTTGGCCTTTTTTTTCTATTCCCTTTTTTTTATATTTTTTTTCTATATCGACTTCTATAGATTTTTCACTTTTTAATTTACCTTTAGTTCCCAAGTCTTTTTTAGAAATTTTTTCTTTCCCAGATGATTTTTCTTTTGAAGATTTTTCTATTTTTTCTTTTAATTTTTCTAATAGGCTCTTTTCTTTCTTTTCTACTATTGATTCGTTTATCATAAAAATGAATTGAAAATTTGATTTATAAATGTTTTTGAAAAACTAAATAATTCAAGAATTTTTTAATTATTTTTTAACAGGGAGTTTCACTAAACTCTCCTAAATTATTATGTTATAACCTTTTCCTTTCTAAAGTTTTTCTTGCAGCCATTTTTCGAGCATTTGCTTGTGAACGTGGGAGATATGCAATAGCCCTTTCTAAAAGAGGCCTATCACTTAAAAAATTTAAAATATAATCTACAGGTTTTGATTCAAAAATTATTTTATAATAATCAAATTCCCTTTCATAATTTCCTATTCTTGAAATTCCTGATTCTTTTAATAATTCATAATTTCCTTTTGTTTTCATTTTAGTTTTTATTTTTTATAATTTAATTTAGTTAATTTATCCAACTGCCTGAAAGAATTTCATATGCTGTTTCTCTTTTAATATAAAATCCCAGATCATAATACTTTAGAATATAATTTTTAGAATCTCCAAAATTTAAATATTTTGCCATACCTTTTTCTACAGCTTTGTCTGCTTCTTTGTTTGTTATTGTTCTTAGATTTTTTGGTTTCATAATATTTAATTAATCTAAAAAGACTTTTTAAATCTTTCTGTATGTTACTATTCAAGAGTTAGAATATTATTCTGTTTCTCATATTTAAATGAGAAAAAAGTTAGAATTGGATTTTTATTTTTTAATCCCAAATTTTTAATAGGTTCCTGCAAATCCTGATAAATCTCGTTGAAGTTTAATTTAAGGGCTTTGCGTATAAACTATTTATGTTCTTTGTAGAATCTAAACACTTTAAGAATA
>CAYYIN010000022.1:0-5160 GCA_964472025.1 Candidatus Woesearchaeota archaeon
TGGAATTAGTGTCGGAGTTTTCATTACAAGACCTGCTTTTTCAGATGTTGTGAAAGGAATTGAGAGTTAGTTAAAATAGCTTAGTTTTAAAAATAAAATTCTTCTTTTTAATTTATGAATTATTTTAATGAAACTCAAAGTACCTTTAAGAATATTTTTCAAAGATTTAAAAAAAGAGATTTTTCAGGAAATACTGGTCAAGCAATGAAAAATTCAAGTTATCAATTGGCTCAAAATTTAATAATTAAAATTAGCTCATTTTTATTTACTATAGTGGTTGCTAGGTTATTAATGCCAGAATTAATGGGGCTTTATACTTTGGCTTTATCAACAATCATTATGTTTTCTATTTTAAGTGATTTTGGTATTGGTTCTGCATTATTCGTCTTTGTAGCAAAATTAACTTCAAAAGGAAAAGATGCCGAGGCTAAAGGATATGTTAAAAAGTTATTGAAATGGAAAGTTTATTTACTAATTTTTGCATCTGTAATTTTATTAATTTTAAGTTATTTTGTTTCTGAAATTTTTTATCAAAAACCAATTTTTTATGCTCTTTTAGTTGGAGCAATTTATCTTCCAATACTTGGGTTTTTGGAATTTTTAGAAATAATCTTTCATGCTGTTGGAAATTTTAAACACCCCCTAATTAAAGAAATTATTCTTCAACTTCTCAAACTTAGTTTTATTCCTTTAGCAATTTTTTTGTTGTTAAAGACAACCCTTTCAGTCAAAATAATTATTGCTCTTATTTTTTGCGTTCTTATTTTTTGCTCTTTGATCACTCTTTTAATTTTCTGGATTCTTGCTAAAAAGAAAATTTCTTTTTTATCTATTCAGGCAAAAGATTTAAATTTGAAAAAAGTAAAAGGGTTGAAAAAATTTATCCTTCCTTTAACTGTAACAATTCTTTCGGGGATTTTTTTTGGTTATATAGATACTATTATGTTGGGTCGCTTTGTTGAAGCTCAATTCATTGCTTATTATGGTGTTGCCTTTGCCTTGATTAGTTCTGCAATTTCTATTCTTAGTTTTGCTTCTTCTCCTTTATTTAGCACTTTTTCTAAATTAGAAGGACCTGTTCTTGAAAAAATGTTTAAGAAATCAAGAAATTTAATTTCTTTGATTTCAATTTCTGCAGGAACACTTACTTATTTTTTAGCTTATTATATAATTAAATTAGCTTATGGTTCTGCTTATTTAACTGCCGTGCCTTTATTAAAATGGTTTGCCCTTTTAATTATTATCTTACCAATAAATAGTTTGTATACTACTTATTTTTTCGTTCAAAAAAGAACAGCAATTATGGCTAAGATTATCATCCTAACAACAATTATTAACATTGTTTTAAACTTTCTTTTTATTAGTTATGGTTTAAGGTTTGGGATGTTTGAAGCTGTTTTAGGTGTCTGTTTTGCTTCAATAATTTCAAGATTTGTTTATTTTGGATGTTTTGTTTGGTTTAGGAAAAGGGAATAAAATAAATCACACTTAAATTTATAAAACAATTATTCTTTTTGTCTTTATGAAAAAAATTTATATTGCTGGTTGCGGGGGAATGTTGGGGGAAGCATTTTATAAAATATTCAAAGAAGATTATGAATTGAAATGCACAGATAAAGATGTTAATAGTGAATGGCTATCTTTTTTAGATTTTAGAAATTTTGAAAATTATGAAAAAGATGTTAAAGAATTTGAACCAGATTATTTATTTCATTTAGGAGCTCATACTGATTTAGAATATTGCGCTGATAATCCGGATGATGCATACTTGAATAATACTCTTGCTGTTGAAAAAGCTGCAAAAATTGCTAATGACCTTAACATACCAATTCTTTACATTAGTACTGCTGGAATTTTTGATGGAAAAAAAGATATCTATGATGATTGGGATACTCCAAATCCTCTAAATGTATATGGGCGGTCAAAATATCTAGGAGAAAAAGCTATACAAGAGTTTGCAAAAGAATATTTAATTTGCAGAGCGGGATGGATGGTTGGAGGGGGACCAAAAAAAGATAAAAAATACATTAATAAAATTATGCAACAAATAAGAGAGGGAAATAAAGAACTGCATGTTGTTGATGGATGTGGAGGAATTCCAACATATACATATGATTTTGCAAAAAATGTTAAACTACTTATAGAAAAAAATGAAAGAGGATTATACAATATGGTATGTACAGGAAATGAGACCGATAATAGATTGATTGTAACAAAAGAATTAGTTAGAATACTTGGGAGAGAAAACGAAATAAAAGTTCTACCTGTTGATGAGTCTTATTTTCAAGATACTTATTATGCAAAAAGGCCAACAGCTGAACGATTATTAAACCGAAAACTAAATATTAAAAAGCTAAATATTATGAGGCCTTGGCAAATTTGTTTACAAGAATATATTGAAGAAGATTATTCTGACCTTATTAAGAAATAATTTTTATTTTAGCGCTTCTTCATAAATCCTTCTTAGTTTTTTATTTTTTTCTTCAATTGAAAATTTTCCATTCAATACTCTTTGAAACCCGTTTTCGCCTAGTTTTTTTCTTAATGCAGGATTTTTAATTAATTTTTCAATTGCTTTTTCTATTTTTTTTGCGTTTTTAGAGGAGTTTTTTATTATTTTTTGCAAAATCTCCTTAGGATATACAGGGACATTATTTTTATCTATATGGTTTATTTGTTTTGAATTAATTCTTATACCATTTAAATTATCAACATATTCTTTATTTCCCCAAAAATCTGTTGTTATTATAGGTAATTTAAAAAACATTGCCTCTAAGAAAGCCATTGCAGGAGCTTGGTAACAGGGTTGAACAAAGATTTGAGATTCATTAAATAATTCCCACATCTTTTCTCTTGGAACACCATCATTCAAAATTAGATTTCTTGGAAAATTTTCCTTTAAATATTCTGGAATTTTACCTAAAATTATAAATTCATAATCTAAATATTTTTTTGCTAAATTTTTAAAGGCTTGTAATGTTTCTAACCCTCCTTTAATTAAAAAAACCTTATCTGTTAAAATATTAGAGGTCGAAATAAATATAATTTTCTTTTTCTTTTTCTTAGATTTTCTAAATTTTTCTGGGATAAATATTGTTGGATAAACTATCTCTTCGGGGATTTTTATTTTTTCTTTAAAAAATAATTTGAAAGATTTTAGTGCTTCCTTGTGTATTGGCATCAAATATTTTATATTTCCTTTATTTAATTTCTTTATAGTTTTTTCTTTATTTTCTATGTTTTTTATATCAATAAAATTATAGGCGTGTTCATAATCTATTACACATTTTTTATTTGTGTTTCCTAAATGAAAGATAAAATGAATCAAATCAGATTTAGACTCTTTTCTTAATAATGATATTATGAGTTTATCTAATTTTTCTAGAGGGGGAAGAATTTTAATTAAAAGTTTATGTACTTTTCCAAGAAAAGAATATGATTTTTTATTTATTCCTTTAAACTCTGATTTTGAATATTCTATTCCTTTTGGAGGATTATTAAAAAAAGAATGTTCAAGTGAGAGGCTTTTTTTTGAGATATTAAAATCTAATTGTACTTTTAATTTCTTCATTTTAAAATCCACCAATCTCTTCTATCCCCAAAATGAACATCAAGTTTATTTTTTTCAGCAAATTCAAGAACTGCCTTTGAAACACCCAAGCATTGAATATCATGCCCCGACAGAACCCCTCCTTTTTTTAGCTTTTTCCAATATAATTCTAAATCCTTTTTTACATATTCATATTCATGATTTCCATCAACATAAATGAAATCTATATTTGAAGGAATTTTTTTCATAGCATTTTCAGAAAATTCTTTTACCCAAACTATTTTATTTGAAAATTTTCCTAATCTTTTCTTTGCTTCTTCTTCTGCAATTTTAATATTCATATCATTTAAATTACTTTCACAATCAACATAGTTTATATATGGATCGACAAGATAAATTTTTGATATATTAAAACTTTTTAAAATATTTTTTGAGTTTTTCCCCCTGAATACCCCTATTTCAACGACAATTATTTTTTTATTTTTGAAGTATTTTTTAGCATATTTGATTGCTTCCCTAGGCATTACCCTAATAGTCTCTAAACCAAAAAATTTATCCAAATAATAATTTATTTTTTCTATCATAAAATTTTTTAAGAATAAGTTATTTAAAAATCTTTATTGTTTTGAAAATTATTGGATTAAAGAAGGAAAAGAGTTTTAAAGTATTATTTATTCAAAATCTTATGAAAAAATTACACTTGGGTTGTGGATTAAATATAATGGAAGGCTGGGTTAATGTAGATTTAACAGATAAGCACGGGGCAGAAGTGGTTCACAATTTAGAAAAATTTCCATATCCCTTTAAGGATAATCAATTTGATGAAATATTTATGGATAATGTTCTAGAGCATTTAGAGAATACAATAAAAGTTGTAGAAGAGTTACATAGAATTTCAAAACCAAATGCAACGATAACAATAATAGTTCCACATTATTCTGGGTGTATGGCTTTGGGACACATAACTCATAAAAGAGTTTTTTGTGCAGGAACCTTCGGTAATTTTGAATCAAGTTGTTGGGAAAAATATAGTAATGTGGAATTTAAAGTTTTAGAAAATAAATTGATTTGGCTAAATTGTAGAAATTGGTTTTGGATTAGACCAATAAAAAAAGTAATCAATTATTTAATAAATATAAAACCATTTCTTTCTGAAAGATTCTTTTGTTATCCTCTTGGGGGATTTGACCATATTAAATTTAAATTAAAAGTTCTTAAATAATAATTTATTTTTTCTTTCATGTTAATTAAAAACTTAACCTATTTAAAACCTTTATTGTTTTAAATTATATGATTTCAATAATAATCTTAAACTGGAATGGAAAAAAAGTAACTGAAAATTGTTTAAAATCTTTAGAAAAACAAACATTCAAAAATTATGAAGTTATCTTGGTAGATAATGGTTCAACAGATGGCTCTTCTAAATATCTCAAGAAAAAGTTTCCTTTTGTTAAATTAATTCAAAACAAAGAAAATCTTGGTTGCAGTAAATCTTATAATCTTGGGGTAAAAAAATCTAAAGGAAATTATATTATGATTTTAAATAATGATGTTATTTTGGATAAAAATTTCCTTAAGGAATTATGGAAAAATAAAGATAAAGCAGATAT
>CAYYIN010000023.1:0-5130 GCA_964472025.1 Candidatus Woesearchaeota archaeon
ATATTATTACTGGAATTTTAATGGGGCCACTTTTATTTAATCTTATTAAAAATCCAGAATTGATTAAAGTTCTTTCAGAAATTGGACTTACTTTTCTTATTTTTACTGCAGGATTGGAAATCAAATTTAATAAATTAAAAGAATTAGGAAAGACCGTCACCCTTGCAGGAATCTTTCAAATTTTATTATGTTTTATAATTGCTTTTTTTATTTCTAAATCCTTAGGTTTTACAGATAATTCATTGATCTATATTGGATTAATTGTTGCATTTAGCAGTACAATGGTTCTTGTAAAACTATTATCTGATAGAAGAGAAATAAATAGCTTGCATGGTAGAATTATCGTTGGAATTCTTCTTATTCAAGACATTGCCGCAATTATTGCTTTGGCTCTCCTTGGAAGTCCTCTTTCTCTGAATTTTATCTTGATCTCCTTGTTAAAAATAGGAATTTTTATTTTAATTGCATTTGTTTTGACTAAATTAATTAATCCAATCATTAAGACTTCTGCTAAAAGTCCAGAATTATTATTATTGGTTGCTATGTCTTTCTTATTTTTATTTTGCATAGGGGCAATATTGGCTAAACTTTCTTTAGTAATTGGTGCTTTTTTTGCAGGGGTTGTTTTAGCAAATTCTGCTTATAAAACAGAGATTCAAGGAAAAATCATTCCTTTGAGAGATTTTTTTGCAGTTATATTTTTCGTAACACTTGGTATGCAATTAAAAATCATTGGAATGAGTTCTTTAATTTTTCTTTTAGTACTGATTTGTATTGTGATTATAATAAAACCTTTAATAATTATGATTTTAATAAGAATCTTAGGATATAAAAAACAAACTTCTTTCTTAACTGCAAATGCTCTTGCTCAAACAAGTGAATTTTCTTTAATTATTGCTGCTATTGGATTTAATTTAGGACATCTAAGCCAAGAATTATTCAGTGTATTAATTCTTTTGACAATTTTTACTATAAGCCTTACAACATATTTAATAAAATATGAAAAAAAATTATTTAAAATCTTTTCATGGCCTTTAAATCTTTTTAATAAACTTGAATCTAAAAAAGAAAATTTAGAATATACCGAAGATCAAGAAAACAAAACCATAATTTTTGGATGCCATCGGATGGGGAGTTTGCTTTTAAAAGAATTTGAAGAAGAAAAAAAAGATATTTTAGTAATTGATTATAATCCTGAAATAATTAAATCTTTAATCCAAAAAAAAGTTCCTTGTATTTACGGGGATTTTATGAATCCTAAAATTCTTGAAAAAGCAAACGTTGAAAAAACTGAAAGAATCATAAGCACTATTGGGGATATTGAAGATAATTTATTATTAATTAAAAAAATAAGAAAAATTAATGAAAAAACCCTTATCTTTGTCGTAGCAAAAAGAATTAGTGAAGCTAAAGAATTATATGATGCAGGAGCAGACTATGTGATTCTCCCACAAGTTATTAGTGGAACTCATACTTTTAAGTTATTTGAAGAAATTAAAAAAGATAAGTCTAAATTAAAAAAATTAAAAAGAGACCATATTAAATATCTAAATTCCATTCACAATATTTTATATTAAATCAATTAAAATATTTTATTACTTAAAACTTAATATTCTAATTATAAAAATTATCTAAATTCTATTATTTGCTTTTGATTTTTTTTGTAAAACCTTTTAGCATGGTTTAATTTCTCATTTGAAAGAGCATATAATGTAAATATTTTTTCTCCTTTTTTTGCAAAATTATTCTTTTTTTTATGAATATAAATTCCTGCAGCCTTATCTTCTGGGCATCCTAAAATTCTCGCAAGATTATTAATCATTTTATTATCAATATGTTTTATTTTTTTATTTTTTTCAGAAATTATATTATAACTAATCTTTGGCTTTTGTAAATTCTTTATAGAACCTCCCTGAGCCTTAATTATTTCTTTAAACTTTATAAAAGCCTGGCCAGAATCTAAAATTTTTCTTGCATATTCTATGCCTTTTCCTTTTTTTGATTTTCCGCACAATTCTAAAAGTTTCGCAGAAAGAAATAAAGATTTATTTTCCAAATCCTTTGGAGGACAATCTCTTTTCAAAACTTTTAATATATCTTTCATTTCTAAAACCGGGCCAATCCCGTTTCCAATAGGCTCTGAACCATTTGTTAAAATAACAGCTAATTTTAGATTAAAGGCCTTACCCAATTTTAAAAACTTAAGTCTTAGCTTTTCTGCTTGTATTTTTGTAACTTTTGCAGATTTTCCATAAGGGATATCTATTAAAACATATTTACTACCAACAGCTATTTTTTTTGATAAAATGCTTGCTAATAATTGGGCGGTTGAATCTAAATTAGCTATCCTCTCTATTTTCAAAATTTTATCATCAACAGGTGCTAATCCTAAAGTGCCCCCCCAAACAAGACATGCTTTTGTTTTTTTTATTATCTTTTTTATCTCTTTTATTGAAAAATTAACTCTTGAGACGGTTTCAATAACATCTGCAGTTCCTGCTGCACTTGTTATTGCTCTTGATGAAGTTTTTGGAATAATTAATCCTGCAGAAGAACAAATAGAAACAATAATTGGAGTTGTTCTATTTCCTGCAATTCCCCCAATACAATGTTTATCTGCAATTTTTCCTTTTAATTTTATTCTTTTCCCGCTCTTTATAATTGCTTTTGTTAAATTTTTTGTTTCTTTTAGAGACATAAAATTAGTACAAATTGCAGAAACAAAAAAGGCTATTTCAATTTCTGTCAAAGCATTATTTTTTATATCTTCAATAATCTCATAAATTTCTTTCTTATTTAATTTTCCCCCTTCTAATTTTTTTTTGATTAAAATCATGCTATGTGGGGGTTCTACAATCTTCACATCAACATATTCTTTATTCTTTAAACTTAAAATTTTTCTTATTTCTTCAGAAATTGCTACCTCTTCTTCTTTTAAAAATCCAGAGATTATATCTATAATTGAAATTAATTTTTTTCCTTTTTTATTTTTTATAGAAATTCTATCCCCCACATGTAAACTCATCTTTTTTGCAGTATTTTGATGAATCATAGAGACAGGCCTTCCTGCTAAAAATTTTAATCTTTTTATTTTTAATTTCATCTTTACTTTAAATATTAATCACAAAAATTCTATTCAATTTTTTTAAAAATTAAACTTTCTTCTGTTTTTCCTTTTCTATAAATTTCAATTATTAAAAGAATATAACTTAATACAAGGGGGCCAATAATCAATCCTAAAACTCCGAAAACAAAAAGACCTCCGATCATTCCAATAAAGAGTATTCCAGAATTTATCTTTGTTTTTTTGGAGACTATTAAAGGCCGGATAATTACACTTAACCAAGACATTATAACGATTCCATAAACTAAAATTCCTATTCCGGCAGTTAAATTACCCATTAAAACTAAATATATTCCTATAGGAATCCAAATCACTGCAGGACCAATAACCGGAATTACCCCAACAAAGGTTGTTAAAATTGTCAAAAGAAAAGCATTAGGAATCCCAAATAAGAAATAACCTATTCCAGCAACCAAACCTTGAATTAAACCAATAATGACTTCTCCAATTAAAACTGAATGAGTAATATTTTTAAATTTTTTAAAGATTTTTTCTTCGAGCTCTTTTTTTAATGGTGAAAGAGATTTAATATATTCAATTAATTTCTCTCCATCTTTTAAACAAAAGAAATAAATAAAAACCATGACCAAAAACTTTAAGAAAAATAAAGGGAGATTTAAAATAAAATCTCCAAAACTACTAAAAAAACCTGCAATAATATTTGAAATAAAAGTTTTAATAGAATTTCCTATAATTAAAAAGAATTCTGAAGAAACTATTGATGCTGGCAAAACTTTCTGCAAAACATCCAAAAGATTTATATTTTGTAAAGATAAAAATATATTAATTCCTTCTGAAATTAAAGAACTTAAAATTAATCCTAAGATAATAAAAATAATTAAAATAGAAAACACACAAACTAAAACTGATGAAAGGGTTTTATTCTTTATTTTTTTTGAAATTTTTTTATTGAGTGGTGTAAAAATATATGCTAACAAAATTCCCACAATTATTTGGGATATGATTGGTTTAATGACTAGGATTGCCAAAAAAAATAAAGCACACACTAAGATTATATTCAAAAGATTATTAATATTTTTTTTTGTTTCAAACATTCTTTAATAGAGATATAAATATTTATAAACCTTATTAGAAAAATTATCTGGGGTTTGGATTAGAAAAATTCAATAAAATTCCTTAATTGTTTTAGTAAAATTTGCATCAAAAAAATTTATAAATAGAAAAAATAAAGATAAGACATGGATTTTTTTATAAAAAAGATTTTTGAAAATAAAATTGATGAATTGGTTCATCAACAATTTCAAAAATTTAGTAGGGGGGAATTCTGTGATCGCGCTAAAATTCATGCAAAAATTTCTAATAAATTATTTAAAATAAATTGTGATCCAGAATATGCCAATGAATTAGTAAGATACTTGGCAATCAAACTAAAAGATAAAAAAACCTTGGTTAAGGGGGTTATTATTTCTACGAAAGATTTGACTGGGAAACTCCTTTTTAAAGATAAAAAACAATTTATGGGTATTAAAAAATATGTTATAGAAAAAGAAATGTCCGGAGATGAAATTTTAAACTTATGCGATGCCTTTCCAAACGCATTTATTGGATTTTCATTTAAAACCGCTAACAGTGAATTAAAAATTAAACCAAAAGCCCCAAAATCTGCAAAACCAAAATCTAAAGACAGTAAAAATAAACCAATAAATTTTTGCAAATTAAAAACAACTGATAAAGAACTTTTTAGTAAACTAATTTTTGAAAAAGGCTTAGATTTTTCAAAAGAAATTGAGATAAATCATGATTTTGTAATTAAAGAGATAATTTTTCCAAAAGATGAAAAAGATTTTGCAAAAATAAGAGAGCTTGCAAAAAGAAAAGGAGAAATAATCAGAAAAATTGAAATTGATGGAAAAACACTAGAAAAAATACATCCTTTTGAGGCTTAAAAAACATAAAAATAAATTCATATTTTAAAATTAAAAAATTCTTCAGTGTATAGCCCATAGACATATGTCGTAGATTAAAACAATAACTTAAAATCATTA
>CAYYIN010000024.1:0-5020 GCA_964472025.1 Candidatus Woesearchaeota archaeon
TGTAATGGAAGTTCTGGTGCAATTTCTAATAATTTATCATTTGGTATAACTATTAATGTATCAACAATAGACTCCATTCTTTCTAAACCGTATTCAGAATTTTCAATTCTTTTTCTTCCTTCGATTGTAAAAGGTAGAGTAACAATTCCAATAGTTAGGGCCCCTTGTTTTTTTGCTAAACCTGCAATAACTGGCGCAGCGCCAGTTCCAGTTCCACCACCAAGACCACAAGTAATGAAAACCATATCACTTCCTAAAAGTTTTTTCTTAATATCCTGTTCTGATTCATGGGCTGCTTCTTCTCCAATTTTAGGATTACTCCCAGAACCAAGGCCTTGAGTTAATTCTCTCCCAATTAATATTTTTTGATCTGCGTTTGAATAAAGTAAATCCTGTGCATCAGTATTAACTGCAATAAATTCCCCACCCTTAATTCCAATTTCTTTCATCCGGGTTATTGTGTTCCCACCGGCGCCACCAATTCCAAAAACCTTAACTCTGGCATTTTGTTTTTTTAAAAGTTCTTCTAATTCTCGATCTATCTCTGCTAATTCTGGATTTTTCTCTAAAATATTTCTAGAAATTTGATTAATTGAAGGATTGCTAAATTTTTGTCTCTGAAATTCTGATTCCATAATTAAAAAATACTGAATCAATATTTAAAGATTATTGCTTTTTTACTATTGTGTTCAGATATACAAAATTGTTTTTAGATTAATCATTATTTTTTAAATCTTTTTTATTTTCAACCTTAACTTCTAAGACATAGTCTAAAATTTCTTTGAATTTTTTCTCAAAAATTCTGATAAAAGGGGCAGCTTCTTTTTCTATAAAGATTATTTTTTTATTTTCATTATTGATTTCAAATTTAAATCTTTTTTTGAAGAAAAAATCTTGTAAGGAATTTATTTTCTCTTGAATTTCCACAACTTTTCTTTTGATAACAAAATCATAAGTGACTTCTTTTCCAGCCAATAAATTATTAAAATCCACAATTACCCGGCCACCAGAAACTGAAAGAACTTTCACGAGATTATAATCTAACTGAAAAATCATGCCTCTAGATGGCTGAATATCTTTTTCTTTAAAAATTTTTAAAGGAATTGTTTTAATTAAAGAAGAATTTCTTTTGCCAAATGCTTGCTCTGCTTTTAACTGAATTGAATATTTTTTTCCAATTTCTTTTTCTTCTAAACTTTCATCGAATCCCTTTAACAACATCCCTTTTCCAACACAGATAATAATTGGTTTGGAATTTGAATTTGGATTCATTTTTTTTGCGACTTCACTATTTGTTGTATCAAAAATTTCTCCATTAGTTTTCCCATCAAATTCTAATTCAACAAACTCATTTTTTTTAATTTTCATAATTATTACTTATTTACGGCATTTAAAAGTTTAATTATTTCATGGAATTCTATTATTCTAAAGAATCTTCCAAATTATTCTTTAACAAATAAGAATAATACATTTAAAAAAGAAAAAACATTAATTAAAGAAAGAAAATAATTAGATAATATAATTAGAATTTTGAAAGAAACTTTTATAAATCTATATTTTTTGTAAAAAACATGGCCTACAAATTAATATATGCTACAGAAGCAAAACCCGGTGCTATAGTTTTAATTGATCAGATTCCTTGTATGGTTAAATCTAATAATCTTAGTAAAACTGGAAAACATGGGCATGCTAAATGTAGAATTGAGGCCTTAGGACTTAAGGATAATAAAAAGAGAGTATTTCTTAAAGGTGGGCATGAAAAATTAGAATCCCCAAGAATTGATAAAAATAAGGGGCAAATTCTTTCTATTCAAGAAGAAACTATTAGTTTAATGGATTTAAGAAATTTTGAGACTATTGAAATAGATTTACCAGAAGAATTAAAAGGAAAAATCCATGAGGGAGAACAAATAGAATATTGGGTAATTGAAGGAAAAAATATACTTCGGAAAAAAATATAAATAAAATGGCAACAAAATTAGCAGCAACACAGGCAAGATTATTTAAAAATATCTTTGTTTGCAAAAATTGCAAAGCAAAAGTTAGGGCAGATCCTAGAAAAATTATCGAAGGAAAAATTCGATGTAGAAAGTGCTTAAAGAAAAATTTTAGACCAATCAGGAAAAAATAAATTAATTAAAAGAATTATATGGAATTTTATATTTATGATTTAATATTTTTAGTTTTATTTTGTGCATTCATTGCAATTTTTTTATATAGAAATCGGAAGAAATTAAAAAGAGAAATGAAAATAGCTTTTTTGTATAAAACAAAACTTGGTTTAAAATTAATAAATTATATCGGGGGGAAATACAAAAAACTTTTGAACTCATTGAAATATATAATTATTTTTACTTCTTACTTTTTAATGGCCGGAATTTGCATTCTTCTTGGAAAAAGCTTATTTTTGTACATTCGTTATCCTATTTTAATAACTAAATTAATAAAAGCACCCCCAATTGCCCCATTAATTCCTTATTTTCCAAAATTATTTCAGATGGAATCTTTTTTCCCACATTTTTATTTCACATATTTTATTTTAGCCTTAGCAATTGTGGCAATTGTTCATGAACTTTCTCATGGAATTTTCATGAAACATAATAAGGTTAGAATAAAAAGCACAGGCATTGTCTTTTTTGGACCTATCTTAGGGGCTTTTGTTGAGCAAAACGAAAAAGATATGACAAAATTATCAAAAACAAATCAGATGACTATCTTAGGTGCTGGAGTTTTTGCAAATGTAATTACTGGAATTTTCTTTTTTTTAATTTGGGCGGGGATATTTTTTATTACATTCGCACCGGCCGGTGCTAATTTTAATGATTATGCTCAATCAATTATTAAAATTGATTCTATAAATCAAATAAATAATTTTACCATTGATAATAAAACAAATGAAGGAATAATTAATTTTCTAGATTCAGATAAAATAAAAGATAGTTCCTTGATTAATGAAAAAAATAATTCTTTGAAATCTCTTAGAATTTTTGCAAATGACCTCTATTATTTTAGCAATATAGAAATCCTAAAAACACAATTACAACAAGATGTTGAATATTTAGTTTTATATGAAGATTTCCCAGCAATTAATCTTGAACTTAAAGGAAATATAATTGAATTTGACCATAATAAAATTCAAACCTATAATGATCTAGAAAAAATAATTAAGAATTATTCCCCTGGAGAAAAAATAAATCTAAAAACGAAAAATGGTGAAAATATTTTAGAATATAATCTTACTCTTGTTTCCAATTTAAGAAATCCTGAGAAGGCTTTAATTGGAATTTCTAATCAAGAAATAAAAACGAATATTGCGGAAAACTTGGCTTTTTTCAAAGAAAAATTTACATATTATGAATCTCGTGGGAAATTTTTAGAATTTTTATATTATCTTGTATTTTGGATTTTTTTAATTAATTTATTGGTGGCTTTATTTAATATGCTCCCACTTTCAATATTAGACGGTGGAAGATTTTTCTATCTAACCATTTTAGGAATCACAAAAAAGGAAAAAATTTCAAAAAAGATATATAAATCTCTTGGATTCTTAATTTTATTTTTATTTTTACTTGCGATGGCTGGTTGGGTTTTTGGAATTCTGCATTGATTTACATTTTATTAAATTAAACTTAGAGATATAATGAATAAAGAAAAGGCGAAAAAAGATCTTGAAAAAAAAGGATATAGAATTGTGGAAGGAAATAGTGCTGTTAAAATTTGCACATGGACAAAAAATTCTTTAACCAATAAAGGGGTTTGCTATAAAGAACAATTTTATGGTATTAAAAGCCATCTTTGTTGCCAGATTAGTTGTAGTTTATTTAATTGCCAAAATAAATGCATCCATTGCTGGAGAGATCAAGAATATACTGAACAATTAAATTTGAAAAAAATAGATGATCCAAAAAAAATAATTTCTGGTTCTATAATGCATCAAAGAAAACTAATTGAAGGATTTAAAGGGAATTCAAAAATAAATTTGAAAAAATTTAAAGAAGCTCAAAACCCTAATCAATTTGCAATTTCCCTTACTGGAGAACCAACAATCTATCCAAAATTAGGGGAATTGGTGGATGAATTAAGAAGACAAGGAAAAACTAGTTTTATTGTCACAAATGGCCTAGTTCCTGAAAAACTTATTCAGATGCAGAAGGAAAATCAATTACCAACGCAATTATATCTTTCATTAAATGCCCCAAATAAAACTCTTTATGAAAAATGGCATAGAAATCCTGACCCAAATGCCTGGAAAAAGTTTAATAAAACAATTTCAATTTTTCCAAAATTAAAAACAAGAAAAGTAATTAGAATGACTTTAGTCCGAGGGATAAATCTGAAACCAGAATTAATTCCCCAATATGCAAAATTGATTAAAAAAATAAACCCGGATTTTATTGAAATAAAATCTTATATGAGTGTTGGTGCTGCAAGAAAAAGAAAAAATATGGGGTATGATGCCATGGTTGACTATGATGAAATTTTAGAATATTCTAAAGAAATAACTAAAAAATTAAATCAAGAAGGTTATAAAATTTTAGACACCCATATTCCTTCAAGAGTTGTTTTGATTGGCAAAGAAAAAAAGAAGATGAAAATAAAAAAAGCAGAATATTAATTACAAAAAAACTAATCCTTCTTTTGTTAATGCTGTAAATCTTACTCCGACAGGGATATTTAACAAGGCAGATATTAAAGCCATATGTTCTTTGCCGGTCCCACTTGCAATTGTTAATACAACTTCTGTTCCTTTGATTTTTCCTTTTAATTTTTTAAGAAATTCTTCTCTTAATTCCACAAGAGACTGAGATTTTATTTCAATAAATTCAAAATTCTTTTCTGCAGTGAATTTTTTAGCAAAATGGTCTCCAATCAAAGTAATATTATCCCAAGAACCTCGTTTAATAACTCCTGCAACTTGCCCCCAAGTATTTTTTCCAGAACTAAGTAAGGCTAGTAATTCCATTTAGAAAATGAATTGAATAAATTTATAAGGATTTGTATAATTTATAATATGAAAAAG
>CAYYIN010000025.1:0-4839 GCA_964472025.1 Candidatus Woesearchaeota archaeon
GGAAATTAACCTTTCAAATTAATTTTTCTTGGTCTTGGGCATTTATTCTTTCACTCGTGCTTTTCATCGCCATTATGATATTTATTTATAGCCCATTAAAATCTTTCACTGAATTCAATCCGATTTTAAATTTAATAATTAGTTTTTTAGTAGTGGTTCTTATTGGAATTAGTGGAGCAATAAAACAAGTTATTGATCTTTTAATATATCTTTTATCTGACATTTGGAAATTGATTTTATTTATAGTAATCGCCTTTGTTATTGTTTTCTTTTATAAAAAAATAATTAAAAGCTATGGTGATAAATTAAAAAAAGAGGCTGATGATGAAAAAACCGAAAAAAACAAAAAGATAATTGATACTTATGCTGAATCTTCTAAAGACGCTTTAGGTTTACCTTAAATTTAAGGAATTAAAAATTTTATTTTGAATTTTTTTATTTTAAATTTAAATATACAAATCAAAGCTATTAAAAAACAAAAATATATAAATCAAGCCCATTAAATTAACTTCATTTAAAAAATAAGTCACTCTCTTGCCAGAAGATAATAAATTATTAATATAGATTATGAAATCTTCTTAAAATTGATTACTCTAAAACTTTATTTATTTTACAAATAAGACTTATTTAAAATAAAGTTTTCTGGGCCTTTTTTTTCTTTAATTCATCTAATTTTTTGAATTGATTTTCAATTCTTTCTTCTGAAAAATCATGTTTTAGAAGAATCTCTTTTATTTTTTCTTTATTTATTTTAGGAAATTCAATTTGAATATTTTTTTCAGCTTTAGGATTATTAATTTCTTCATAAATTTCCTTCCAATCAAAATTAATTTCATATTTTTTATTATTCTGAACTTCCTCAAAAATCTTTTCTTTTGCTTTAAATTCTTGAACCAATTTTAAAGATTTTTTTGGCCCTAAACCTTTAATACCTTGGGGATTATAATCTGTCCCACATAGAATCCCTAAACAGATTAATTGTTCTTGATTAATTTCTAATTCTTTAAGAACATTTTCTAAATGAATTATTTGTGGAAAAACTTCTTTAAACCCATAAATTGTTCTTTTTTTACGAGCAAGACTTAAATTTTGAATTACTTTTGTTGCTTTAAACATTAAACAATCATAATCTTGAGAGGCTACTGCATAAAATTCTGGATTTTTGCTAACCAAATAACTTGCTTGAGCTTCTCCTTCTCCTGGGGCTTGCACAATCGCAATTCCCATTGCTTTTAAAAGTTCTTTACTTTCTTTAATCTTAACCTCATTTAAATTAACATCCCTTTTAGAATATTTTCCCATTGCATCAATATCTTGGATAGATTCTGCTTCTTGATATTTTTTCCTTGCTCTTGTTTTTGCATCTTCTCTTAATCCCTTAGTTGTTTTTTTTAGGTCAGGTGCTTCCCCATCAAAAACATAGATTAATTTAACACCATTTAAAATTAGATTTAAATTTCGATAGAACAATCCTGACAAATGACTTGTTATTTGACCCTGATTATCCATTAAAGGACTTCCATCTGGTTGCCTTATTGTAGTTAAAAATTGATAAAGAGTATTAAATGCATCAACAACAATTATTTTATTCTTTAAATCTTTAAAACTGATTTCTTTTTTAGATATAATTTCTCCAATTTGCAATCCCATGGTTTATTTAATTAAAAAATGTTAATAAAACTTTTTGTTTGAAATTAAAAATATAAAAAGCCTATTAAATTAAATATCCTATGGAAATTAAATTTATCCCAATAGATTATGACTATTTTGATTGGAAAAGTAAAAGTTATGCTAAAATAATCGGCAGAAGTGATAAGGGCAAAAGGGTCTGCATAATTGATGCCTGTGAGATTTATTTTTGGGCAATTTTGAATTCAAATGTTTCTAATAAGAAGATTGAACAAATGCAAAAGAAAATTGAAAAAATTAAAATTCAAAAAGGGGAAAGAGTTTCACGAGTTTTGAAAACTGAACTATGCAATAAAAATTATCTTGGAAAGTCTTATAAGGCAATTAAAATTTTTGTAACAAATTTTAAAGATGCCTATAGTATTGCAAGTAAAATTGATTTTAAAGAAGTTTATAAAAGAAGAGAATATGATCTTAATTTTACAACTAAATATATTTTAGAAAAAAAATTAAATCCTTTAACTTGGTACCAAATCACTGGGGAATTATTAAATAATTCAGAAGAATTTGGGGGAATTGATTCTAATTTAGATGTTGATTTTTGTTTAAAAATCAAAGAAATAAAAAAAACAGAACAAATCCCATTCAAACCAAAAATCTTGGCGTATGATATTGAAACAGAAGGAATTGAAATAGGAAAAACACCGATACTAATGATTTCCTTAGTCGGGGAAAATTATAAAAAGGTTTTAACTTGGAAGAAAAAATCCAAAAAACTTTATGTTGAAACCTTAAAAGATGAAGAAGAAATGCTCGAAGAATTTGTAAAATCTATAAAAAAATATGATCCAGATATCTTAGTGGGGTATTATTCAGATGGTTTTGATTTGCCTTATTTAAAAATAAGGGCTGAAAAAAATAAAATAAGATTAAATCTTGGATTAGATAATTCTCAACCAAAATTTTCAAGAGGCAGATTATTAACTGGGAAAATAAAGGGAATTACCCATATTGATCTTCTTAGATTCATCAGAACTGTATATGCTCAGTATCTCAAATCAGAAACTTTATCTTTAAATGAAGTTGCTTTTGAATTATTAGGAGAAAAAAAATTAGATTTTTTTCCATCAAAACAAACTAAATTAAAAAATCCAAACTGGGAAGATTTTTTTAAATATAATCTACAAGATTCTATTCTTGCATATAAATTAACTGAAAAACTTTGGCCAGATTTGCTTGAACTCACAAAAATAGTTCAAGAACCATTATTTAATATAAGCCGAGCCGGTTTATCTAATTTAGTTGAAAATTATATTATACATAATTTAAGTAAATATAATGAAATCGCTGAAAAACATCCGATTCATGAAGAAATAGGTAAGAGAAGAGAACAAAAGAGTGTGGAAGGTGCTTTTGTATTTAGACCAATACCAGGATTATATGAAAATCTTGCGATATTTGATTTTACATCAATGCATACAAGTATTATCGTCTCTTTTAATATTTCAAAGGCAACCCTATTAGAAAAAAAACAAAAAAATTCTTATGAATCTCCAGAATTAGAATTTAAAAATAAAAAAACAAAATTTTATTTTTCTAAAAAACCAGGGTTTTTCCCATTAATATTAAAAGAATTATTTGAAAAAAGAAAAAAATTTAAACAAGAATATAAAAAAAATCCAAATCCACTTACAAAAGCAAGAAGTAATGCTTTTAAATTATTGTCTGCATCTATTCATGGTTATCAAGGATTTTTTGGTGCAAGATATTATTCTTTAGAAGCTTCTGCTTCTGTTTTAGCATTTGTAAGAAAATTTAATAAAGAGATTATTGAAGAAATGGATAAACAAGGGTATAGTTCCATATACGCAGATACAGATAGTGTTATATTTAAATTAAATAAACATACAAAAAAACAAACACTTAGTCTTTTAGAAAAAATTAACAAGCAACTTCCAGGAATAATGGAATTGGATTTAGAAGATTTTTACAAACGAGGGATTTGGGTTACAAAAAGAACTGGAGAATTCGGAGCTAAAAAAAAATACGCTTTAATAAATGAAAAAAATAAAATAAAAATCAGAGGTTTTGAAACAGTGCGGAGAGATTGGTGTGATTTAGCAAGGAAAACCCAAAACAAAATTCTTAATTTAATTTTAACAACTGGGAATGAACAAAAAGCTTTGGATTATATAAAAAAAATAATAAAAAAAATTAAAAATAGAGAAATTCCATTAGACCAACTTTTAATTAAAACTCAATTAAAAAAACCATTATCAGAATATAAATCAATAAGCCCGCATGTAATGATTGCAAAAAAAATGCAAGAACAAGGAATTCCAATTGATATTGGAGGATTAATTACATATTATATCTCTGAAAATAAAAATGAAAATAAGAGGGAAAATGAAAATAAAAGGGGGCTTATTAGAGAAAAAGCAAAACTTCCTAATGAGCCTGGAAAATATGATATAGGATATTATTTAAATAACCAAGTTCTTCCCTCAGTTGAAAATATTTTTGAGGTTTTCAAAGTAAATATTAAAGAATTTATTGAAGGGAAAAAGCAGAAGAAGTTATTTGAGTTTTGAAAAGCTAAAACATTTATCCCATATAATGCTTTATAATTAAATAACAACAATAATGCTTATATAACATTAATTAATCTTTTTTTTATGCTACTTGAAGATTTCGAAACAAAAGAAAGAATTACTAATCCATATATTGCTATACACAGTATTGAAAATGCTTGGGTTGCATTAAATATAAACACCTTTCATCCTGCAATGAAAAAAGTAATGGATATTGATAAAGAATTGAAATACTTAAAATATTGCTTACTAGGGGGAGAAAGATTATACAAAATCCTCACAATAAGGAGTAAAAAAGAGATTCCAAAAATTTATGAATGGGAAAATCCTTTTACAAAAGGAGCAAATCAAGTAGGAACAGAAGATGCAATGGCTCTTTTCCCATTGGGTTATCTTCTTGAAGACATAGTTAGAGAATTATTCCCAGAATCCTACAAATATTTTGAAAAGAAAAGAGTTGCATCAGAGATTTCTAAAATGTAAGTGATAAAAAGAAAAAATTCTTATTCTTCTAAAAAATAAATTATTTTTAAAATCATTAATTTATTAAACTAATTTTAAATGATAATTCTATGCAATATCATCCAAAACCAATCTTCATAGAAAGAATAAAAAAACT
>CAYYIN010000026.1:0-4640 GCA_964472025.1 Candidatus Woesearchaeota archaeon
TTCAATTGTTCTTCCTTCTAATTGAATGTTTTCCATATTTTATTTAGAAATCTATGCTTTATAAACCTTTCTATTATGTTACTACTTGTTAATTAGTAATTTAATTTTAGAGAATTTTATCTTCCTAAAAACCTTAAAATGCTTAACAATTCCTAGATAATCAAAACTATCTTTTCTTGATAAATTTTAATAAACATTGAAATTTGTGCATCTGCCGCTAGTTTTTAAATCTTATTTTAAAACAATTCAATATTTATATTTTCTTAAATTCATAGAGCAATCTTTAAAAACCTTTATTTATATCAAATATTAATTAAAATTAAAAGAAATATTTTAAAAATGACATTTAAAATTAATATATCCCAAAATAATAAAACATATAACTTAGAAAGCGAAGCAGAAATTTTAATTGGGAAAAAAATCGGGGAATCATTTAAAGGGGACGATATTTCCCAAGAATTAAAAGGTTATCAATTAAAAATTACTGGAACAAGTGATCTTTCAGGAATTCCTGGTAAGAAAAAACTTGAAGGCCAAGGATATCATAGGGAATTATTAACATATGGTTTTGGAATGAAAGATAAAAGAAAAGGTCTAAGAAAAAGAAAGACTTTACGTGGAGAAGAAATTTCTTTAAAAACAATTCAAATTAATACCCAAGTTTTAAAAGAAGGTGAAAAGAAATTTTCAGATCTTGCCATTAAAAAAGATCTTCCAGAAGAAAAAAAATAATAAGTCTAGAGATTTCTATTATGCTTACAGATAAATGCAACACCCCCTTAGTTAAATTTAATGATTTAGACTGAACTACCAAAAGAAATGCTTTTTATGTGGTGTTAAAAGATAAATTAAAAAAAGGTAGTCTTTTATATATTAAAGG
The DNA here is from genome assembly GCA_964472025.1 of Candidatus Woesearchaeota archaeon. Classification (GTDB taxonomy): domain Archaea; phylum Nanobdellota; class Nanobdellia; order Pacearchaeales; family GW2011-AR1; genus ARS1285. Next base: position 881 of record CAYYIN010000026.1, read on the forward strand.
GCCTACATTAAACTTTTATGATTATAAAACCAAAAGTTTTATCTAAACCCCTGAGACTTCTAAAAGGATGTGGGATTATTCATCGTCCATGCTCTTAAGTTTCACAGAAGAAAAAACCAACACTCTTAAAAACTATATATTATTTTTATAATTATAAGGAAATAAAATTAATTATGGAAAAAACAAAACCCATCATGGAAAAATCAAATTTAAATGTAGAAGATTTAGAAATGTTAAATATAGGGGTTGTTGGACATATTGATCATGGTAAAACAACTTTATTATCTAAATTAACTGGGAAATTTGCAGATACTCATTCAGAAGAATTAAAGCGGGGAATTACAATAAAATTAGGTTATGCAGACATAATTTTAGAGAAAAATAATAAAAAAAGATATATAAGTTTTATAGATTGCCCAGGTCATGAAATGTTAATGGCAACTATGCTTTCTGGAGCAACTCTAATAGATGCAGCAATTTTAGTTATAGATGCAAAAGAAGGAATTCAACCACAAACAAAAGAACATTTAATTGCATTAAAAGCAAAAGAAATTTCTCAGATAATTATTGTTCAAAACAAAATAGATTTAATAACAAAAGAACAAGCAATTGAGAATTATAAAAAAATAAAAGAATTCACTAAGGGAACAATTGCAGAAAATTCTTTAGTAATCCCAATTTCTGCTCAACAAGAAATTAATATAGATAAATTAAAAGAATCATTATTAGAATTAAAAATTCCGAAAAGAGACTTAAGTTCTGATCCAGAATTTTTAATTGCACGAAGTTTTGATATAAACAAGCCAGGAACAAAAATTCAAAATCTTCATGGTGGAATAATTGCAGGAATTTTAAAAAAGGGAATTTTAAAGGTTGGCGATGAAATTGAAATAAAACCAGGGATAATAGAAAAGCATGCAAATAAAATAATTTATAAAACAATTAAAACAAAAATCACTTCAATTTATCGGGGGAAATACTCTATAAAAAAAGCAACACCAGGGGGGAGCTTAGCTTTTGAAACTGAATTAGATAATATTCTAACTAAAACAGATTCTTTATCTGGAAGTATTTGTTCAAAATTAAATAAACTTCCAGAAATATCTAAACAATTAAAATTAAAATATACTCTTTTTAATGAAGTTTTTGGAATTAAAGAAAAAATAAAAATTGAGAATCTTAAAACTAATGAATTTTTATTACTTTCAATAAATACTGCAACAACTCTCGGCCAAATAAAAAAAATAAAAAATGAAAATGCAGAATTAGAATTGAAAACACCAACAATTTTAATAAAAAAAGATAATATAGGAATTGCAAGAAATATTCAGGGCCACTGGAGATTAATTGGTTATGGAAAAATAATTTAAAAATTATTTTTGTTCTCTTTCTTCAAACCAATCATTTATCAAAAGAATCAATGCCTGCGCCCACATAAATTTCTATTTCTTTTAAATTTTTTCTACAATAATTTTTTTCTGTTGGCAAATCCCACCCCCATTTCCATTCACCACATTCATAAAATAAGTCGTAACAATTTAAAGAAAAAACATTAACTAAATTTCCTAATTTAAAATTTTCTGATTATATACTTATTCTTCTAAAGATTTTAGATCTTTATCTTCTATTAATTTTGCAATGTCACACACTTTATCCCCTTTTTGCAATCGGATAATTCTTACTCCTTGGGTTACTCTCCCCATAATCCTAATTTGTTTAACACCAGTTCTTATTATTATTCCTTTTTTTGTTGAAACAATAAATGTATCTTCATTATCCATTTCTATACTATTCACAACATCTCCTGTTTTTTCAGTTATTTTCAGATTAATAACTCCTTTACAAGCTCTTCCAGTTAATCTATAATCTTTAATCAAGCTTCTTTTACCATAACCCTTTTCTGTAACTGTTAAAACAGAAAGATTTGGATTTTGAATAATCCTTAAACTAACTACTTCATCATCTTTTTCAAGTTTTATTCCAGTAACCCCATAACTTGCTCTGCCCATCAAACGAATTTTATTAGAATTAAATTTAATTGCTAACCCTTTTTTAGTTAAAAGCATGATTTCCTGTGATTCTTTTATTGTTTCTACATCAACAACAGAATCTATAGTTGTTAAAGGAAATTTAATAATACGAACTCCCCCAATTCTTGGTTTTGAAAAAGATTCTAATTTGATTTTTTTAACATGGCCTTTTTTTGTTGCAATAAATAAACTATCTTTAAATTCTTTAATAGACATAATTTTAGTTATTTTATCTTCTTTAATATTTAATAAATTTGCAATTGCCTGACCCCGCCCATATCTTTGAGCTTCTCTAACTTTATATGCTTTTAACCAAAAAACTTTTCCTTTTGCACTAAATAATAATAAATAATCATGAGTAGAACAGCAAATAATTTGTTTGATAAAATCATCACTAGTTAATTCTGCACCAATTACTCCTTTTCCACCCCTTTTTTGTTCATGATATGCCTTAAAAGCCATTCTTTTTATATAACCTTTATCACTAATAGAAATAATTACATCCTTTTTTTGCACTAAATCTTTTTCTTTAATTTCTTTTATAGATTTTATTATTTTACTTTTTCTTTTATCACCATATTTATTTTTAATTTCTTCTAATTCTTTTTTGATTATATTATAAATTTCTTTTTCATTGCCTAAAATCTTTTTTAATTTTAAAATTAATTCTTTTAAATTATCCTCTTCTTTTTTTAATTTTTCATGTTCTAAAGAGGTTAATTGTCTTAATTTTATTTCAAGTATTGCTTCAATTTGTTCTTTAGAAAAATTAAATTTTTGACTTAATTCTAATGAAGGATTTTTACTAGTTTTGATGATTTGAATAATCTTATCTAAATTGTCTAAGCAAATTAGTAATCCTTTGATAATGTGCTCCCTTATTTCTGCTTTTTCTAAATCAAATTTAGTTCTATTTGTAACAATTTTTTTCCTAAAATTAATATAACAAGATAATATCTCTTTCAAACCCAGTAATTTAGGAACTCCAGACACTAATGCAACAAAAACTGCATCAAATCTATCTTGTAATCTTGTGAATTTATATAATCTATTGATAGTAAATTGAAAATTCGCACCTTTTCGAAGTTCAATAACAATTCTTACTTTTCCTTTTGAACTTTCATCCCGAATATCTGAAACATCTATTAATTTTCTTGATTTTACGAGTTCTGCGATTTGCTTGACTAAAACAGATTTATTCACTTGATAAGGAATCTCACTTATCACAATATTTATTTTATTTTTTTTAATTTCTGTGTCTACTTTTCCACGAACAATAAAACTTGCCTTTCCAGTTTCATATAATTCTTTTAAATTTTTTGAAATAATTATTCCCCCAGTTGGAAAATCAGGGCCTTTAATTATTTCCATTAATTCTGTAAGTGAAATTTGAGGATTATCAACCATTTTTATAATTGCCTCACAAACTTCTATTAAATTATGTGAAGGAATATTTGTAGTCATACCAACTGCAATACCAGTTGCACCATTAATTAACAAATTAGGAATTTTTCCTGGGAGAATAATTGGTTCTTTAAGAGAATTATCAAAATTAGGAATAAATTTAACAGTTTTTTTATCTATATCTTCTAAGAGTTCATTAGAGATTTTAGTTAATTTTGCTTCAGTATATCTTGATGCTGCAGGATTATCTCCGTCGAGGGATCCAAAATTTCCTTGACCTTTTATTAAAGGATATCTTAAAGAAAAATCTTGAGCCATTCTAACTA
>CAYYIN010000027.1:0-4596 GCA_964472025.1 Candidatus Woesearchaeota archaeon
TACACTACAGGGGCTTAATTTTCTTAAAGAATTTCTGCTTTTAAAATTATTGCTTATTGTTTATTACTTACTACCTATTACTGATTATCCATTACTTAAAGATTGAGACTATAAATTAATTTTTTTAGACCAATAACTTATAATTGGAATTTCTTTCTTTTTTCCACTTAACGCATTAATCCAACTTATTAACCATACAATAAAGATTAAAATATTTAAGGCAAACCTAATCAAACCACCCATTATTGGAATCCATTCTAAAATATTACTAATGATTCCAGCAATGACTCCGAAGACAAAAATAACTAAACTTTGCTTAGCATAATATAGAACATAAGCATTTTTTCTTTTAACAATTAAAGCTATAACAAAACCAACAAGACTTAAGAAAGTCGCTAAAAACGCGAATAATTTTTTGTCCTCTTCTTTTTTTCTTTGATTTATCTTCTTTCTTTTTGTATTCTTTTTTTTTGTCATCTTTAATCTATTGTGGGTTCTATGAATATGAGCCTGCCAGGATTTGAACCTGGGACCCCTGCCTTTCTTAGCAAAGTGCCTCGAATGATTTATTTCTAACGAAACAAGTTCTTATAAGAGCAGTGCTCTAACCAGGCTGAGCTACAGGCTCACGTTTTTCTAAAAGGTTTATTGTTTTTAAATTTTCTTATATGGATTAATTTATCTGGGTCAATTTTAAATTATAATAAATTTTTATAAATTCCATAAAATTCATAAATTTTTATAAATTACAATAAACTTTTATAGTATATTTTTTTTGATAAATTATGTTAATTGGATTAGTGGGATGTCCTAGTTCCGGAAAATCAACTTTTTTTAAATCAGCAACACTTGCAGATGTTCTTATTGCAAAGTATCCTTTTGCAACTATAAAACCTAATCAAGGTATAGGGTATGTTAAAATTAAAGCATTATGTGATGAATTAGGGGTGAGATGTAACCCAAGAACAGGATATTACCAAAAAGGGTGGAGATTTGTTCCAGTAGAGTTAATAGATGTTGCAGGATTAGTTAAAGGCGCTTCTGAAGGAAGGGGTCTTGGGAATCAATTTTTAGACAATCTATCAAGTGCTGATGCTTTTATTCATATTGTAGATATTAGTGGAGAAACAGATGCAGAAGGAAAAGAAACAAAAGATTATAATCCAGTAAAAGATGTTGAGATTTTGGAGGAAGAATTAGATTTGTGGTATTTAGGAATTTTAAAAAAAGTATGGAGAAGTTTTTCTAAAAAATTGCAAAATACTAAAGCAGAATTTGCAAAATCTATTGCAAATCAATTTTCAGGACTCAAAGTTAAAGAAGAGACTGTTAAAAAAATTATGTTAAAATTAGATTATGATTTCAAAAAACCTTTTGAGTGGAGTGAAGAAAAATTAAAAATCTTTGCTCATAAATTAAGGCATCTTTCAAAACCAGTAGTTATTGCAGCAAATAAATGCGATAGACCCAATGCAAAAGAAAATTTTGAAAAATTAAAACAAAATTATCCTGAAATAAAAATAATACCTTGTTCTGCAGATTTTGAATTAGCTTTGAGGCAAGCACATAACAATCACTTGATAAAATATACCCCGGGGGAATCAGATTTCGAAATAATTAAAGAAAATTTAGATGAAAGAAAAGAGGGTGCTTTAAGGGATATACAAGAAAAAGTTTTAAATATTTATAAAGATACGGGGATTCAAAATATTTTAAATTATATTGTTTTTGATTTGTTAGGATATATTGCAGTTTTTCCAGCAGGATCTAAATTACAAGATTCTAAAGGAAATATTCTGCCAGATTGTTTTTTATTACCCCCAGGAACTACTGCACTTGATTTTGCCTATCATCTTCATACAGATATCGGGGATAATTTTGTAAAAGCAATTGATATTAGAACAAAAAAAGCAGTAGGGAAGGAGCATTTACTAAAAAATCGAGATGGGCTTGAAATAATGACAAGATGATTACTCTTGAGTATAATTATTTTTATAAATGTTTTTTATTTTTTAATAAAAATAAATAAAGATAAAATGTTTCATGTTCTTAAATCACAACAATTTAGTCCAGAAACTCTTTTTGGTTTATTTAAAAGAGCAGATGAATTAAGAGAAAATTGTGAAGAAAATTTAAAAGGGAAGATTTTAGCAAGTTTATTTTATGAACCAAGCACAAGAACTAGATTAAGTTTTGAATCTGCTATGTTAAAATTAGGTGGGAAAGTTATAGGAACTGAAAATGCAAGAGAATTTTCATCTGCTGTTAAAGGAGAATCTTTGCAAGATTCAATAAGAGTTTTAGAAAAATATGCTGATATAATAATTTTAAGACATTCTGAAACCGGTGCAGCTAAACAAGCTTCTGAGGTTAGCACAATTCCAATAATAAACGCAGGTGATGGAAAAGGGCAGCATCCTACTCAAGCACTTTTAGATGTTTATACTATTTATAGGGAATTTAACAGATTAGAAAATCTAAAAATTTTAATGGTCGGAGATTTAGCATCAGGAAGAACTGTTCGCTCTTTATGTTATTTACTAGGGAAGTTTAAGGGAAATGAAATAATTTTTGTGTCTCCTAAAAATCTTAAGATAAAAGAAGATATAAAGGAATATTTAAAAAAACATAATGTAAATTTTAGAGAAGAAAATAACTTGAATAAAGTTCTTCCAGAAGCTGATGTTGTTTATATGACTAGGATTCAAAAAGAAAGAATTAGTTTAGAAGATTATGAAAAAGCAAAGGGAGAATATGTTATTAGTGAGAAGAATTTGGATTTAATTAAAGAAAATGCAAGAATAATGCACCCCTTACCCCATGTTGAGGAAATTGACTTGCCTTTTGAGGTTGAAGAAAATGATAAAAAGGTAGCTTATTTTAGACAAGCTGAAAATGGGTTGTTTATAAGAATGGCTTTATTAGAGATGATTTTAAAAAATAATTAAGAAATATGCCCTGGGCAAAGGATTTTATAATTCAAATTTTTTAATTTCTTAAGACTTTCATTCATTTTTTCAGGTTCTGAATCTGGGAAATCTGTTCTTCCGATTCCATTATTGAAAAGAGTATCTCCTGAAAATAAGATTTTTTTATATAAAAGGGCAATAGAATCTTTAGTGTGCCCTGGTGTTTTTATTATTTTAAATTTCTTTATTGGTAGTTGGTTTATATTTTCATATTTGTAGAGCTTTGCATTTTTAAAAAGATTAATATTCTCATTATGATCCCAATGCTGATGTGTTAGAATTATTATATTAATGTCTTCTGGATTTAAATTTAGTTTTTTTAAATCATTGATTAATTCCTTTTCATTTTTTGAAGACGAAGTATCTATAAGTATATTTTGATTTTCTATTTTTAATAGATAAACTGTCGAACCAAATTCTTTAAAATAAAGTTGAAAAAGGTTAGATTTTATTTTATTTATCATTTTAAAAATGATTAAGGAAGCTTTAAAAATTCTTAGTCATTATGAAAAATTATTATGATTAATATTTAAAATGATAATCTATGTTAAAGTAAAACCAAATTCTAAAAAACAGAAGATAGAAATGGTTTCCTCTGAGGAATATACAGTTTCCTTGAAAAATCTTGCAGAGAATAATAAGGCAAATTTAGAATTAATTAGATTATTAGAAAAATATTTTAATAAAAAAATAAAGATAATTAAAGGTTTAAAAAATAAGAAAAAAATTATTGAAGTAATATAAATTAAAAATGAAAATTAGATATGAAATTGCAGACGATATCCAATCAAAGGTTAATAAATTAGTTTTAAAATTATTTCCCCATATTAAATTGCATTCGGTTGTTTGTTTAAGAAGTTTTGGTTCTAAATCTCGAGGAACAATTGCTAGATGCCATGCTTTAGGCAAAGCAATGCAAATTGCTTTGGGAAGAAAAGGATTTTATGTCATAGAAGTTATTTCTGAAAGATTTGATAAATTTAATGAAGAAGAGAGAATAAAAACTTTGATACATGAATTAATGCATATCCCAAAAAGTTTTGGTGGGGGATTTAAATATCATGATTATGTTTGCGAAAAAAATGTTCGAGAGATGTATAAAAAATATCTTAAAATACAAGATTCAGAAGAGAAGAGATTCTTTTAGTTTTCTAAAAGATTTTTAAAAGATTTTTAAAAGATTTTTAAAAGATTTTTAAACTATTAAATCTTTTATTATGAGATGAAATTTAATTTTAATTATAAAAGGAAAAAATTTTGTATAGATGTTAAAGAATGCAATTCTTTTTTTTCTAAATTAAGTGGATTAATGTTTCATTTGAAAAGTAAACCCCTCTTATTTAATTTTAATAAGAAAGTTTCTATTTCAATACACTCTTTTTTTTGTTTGCCTTTTATTGCAATATGGTTCAGCGACGAGAGAATCATTAATTTTAGATTTATAAAATCCTTTGAAAGTTTTATTAAGCCAAAATTTAGATTTAATAAACTTTTAGAAGTTCCAATAAATTCTAATTTTTTTTCAGAATTATCTAATGGTTTGAATTTAAATTTTAATAAACTGCCGACGACATAGTGTGCGACCCATAGACATATGTCGTAAGAACCGAAAATTAGTTCGCAGATG
>CAYYIN010000028.1:0-4580 GCA_964472025.1 Candidatus Woesearchaeota archaeon
TTAAAGGGACAATTAAATATTTAAATAACTTTTCATTTAGTTAAATTATTGAAAGGATTTTAAAATGAAAGCAAAAACAAAAATTAAAGCCAATAAAGATAATCAAGAGGACAAAAGAATTTTATTAATTTTTTTAAGATATTTAATCTTGCTTTGTTCAATGTTTGGTTTATCTGTAATTTATCAAATTTTCACACCCTTAACACTTTATCCAGTAAAATTTTTATTAGGGGTATTTCATAATGTTTTTCTTTATAAAGATTTATTAATAATAAATTTAGAAATCTTTATTAAAATAATTCCCTCATGTATTGCTGGTTCTGCATATTTATTGCTTCTAATATTAAATTTGACAACCCCCATGGATTTGAAAAAAAGAATCTTTTCAATTTTAGTTTCTTTTAGTTTTTTATTAATCTTAAATATTCTACGAATTTTTATTTTATCAATGTTATATATTTCTAATGCTGGTGCTTTTAATTTTGCACATAAATTATTTTGGTATTTTTTAAGTAGTATTTTTGTTGTAGGAATCTGGTTTTTGACCAATAAGCTTTTTGCCCTTAAGAAAATTCCAATATGTTCAGATATTCGTTTTTTATTAAAAAATATAAAAAATAAGAAAGTAAAATCTTAAAGCAATTCAAATTATTAAAATCATTTAAAGTAAAATCTTAAAGCAATTTAAATTATTAAAATCATTTAAAGTAAAATCTTAAAGCAATTCAAATTATTAAAATCATTTAAAGTTTTAGAAAAATTTTTAAATTTTGAAGTCCAATTAAAAGCATTAAAGTTATAATCCCTGCAGTAAAAACCCCCAGGGCAATTATTAAATAACTTTTTTTTCTATTCATTTTAAAAAACCAGGAAAGTAAAACTCCAGTATATGCTCCAGTTCCAGGTGCAGGAATTGCTACAAATAAGAAAAGTAAAAGGAAAGTAAGGGTTTCATATTTCTTCTTTAATTTTTTTATTTTTTTATTAAGAACAAATTCAAAAAATCTTTTATAGCATTTAATTTTTAATAGATAAGGATTAGCAAAATCTAAAAAAAAGAAAAGTATTGGAATAATTAAAATGTTAAAGAAAACGCAAATAAAAAAACAAGGGAGTATTGGAAGTTTATTTAAAATTGCATAGGTTAGACCTCCACGCAATTCTGAAATGGGAAGAATTGATAAAATTATTGTTAAGAGATAAGGATTCATTTTATTTTGTATTTTTTTGAGACCACTGGTTTATTATATTTTAGTAAAATGGCTCATATATTCTTCAATTATTGCAAAAATAAATCTTTCTACTGAAAGCATTATTTCGCAATTTTCATATGTTATTTTGTAACAATTCTCATTTTTTTTAATTATATTTGTTTCATTACCATTAGTAATTTCTATGACACTATTTACTAAAGAATTTTCACAGTCAATAAATGTAAGATTATTTGAAATAGCATAATCTTCATTTGAAATTCCAGATTTAACATCCATTTTAAAATCTCTTAGAAAACTCGCTAAAATAAACATTGCAAGAACATTATCCTCACAAGGAGTCATATTAGGGTCTATAGAAATATAAACTGGTTTTTCTTTTATAAATGTAATTCCATTTTCTTTTATTTCCCCATCTAATTCTATTTTTATTAATTTTCTGGGATCATTTCTAAAGTTCATAGAATAAGTTCCAGTGATTGTTCCAGAAGAATCTATTACTGGAAGTCTTGTAGAATAAAACATTAAATCTCCAGATTTTGTTTTTTGAAATTCTAAATTAATTACTCTAAATTTATTAATGAAATTCTTTTGAATAAAGGGCACTAAAACAAGTATTAAAATCAACAAACTCATAAAAATAACAATCCACATTATTTGTTTTTCTTGTTTTTGCTTAAGTGTGGTTTTGTTTTCCTTTTTCTGTTTGTTTTTTTGTTTTAAATTCTTTTTTTGGGATTTTTTTCTACCTTTAATTTTATCCTTTTTTTTACTTATTAGTTTTTTCTTTAAAATTTCCCTATTTTTCTTCAATGTTTTCTTTTTTTTATTTTCTTTTTCCCCCATTTTGTATCTTTTTTATCTTAAAACCTCCCAGTGTCCACCTTTTGCTGGACCAACCCTTTTTAATAATTCTTTCTGTTTTAGTTTTGAAATGTTTTCTTCAATTTTTCTTGAGGAAATCTTAATTTGTTTAGATAATTCAACTGCTGAGATAAGGGGTTTTTTTATAATAAATTCAAGTATTCTTTTTTGGTTTTTAGTTAGTTTTTCTCCGACCCTTTCTCCGACCCTTTCTCCGACCCTTTCTACTAACTCTAAAGAACTTTTGCCTTTAAAAAATATAATCCTAAAAAAACCATTTGTTTCAAATTTAACTTTTAAATTCCTTTCCTTAATTTCTTTTTTAATTCTATTAATCCCGGAACCCACTTTTTCAATTAAATTTAATCTATGAAAAACATCAAAGAGAATTGGATTTCTCGGCATACTTATTTTTCCTAAATCCTTTTTATCAAAAAATAATTTCCCTTTGTTAACAATTTCCACTCGGTCATCAAATATTTCTACAAATACTCCAAATCTATCTTCAAAATAATCTCTATGAATTAAAGCATTTATTATTGCTTCTTTTAATGATTCATAAGGTATTTCCGGAATTTCTTTTCTAGGACCAAATCCTTTAAATTCATATTTTAATCTCAAATGTTGCTTTAAAAATGCAAAAGTGTTTTCATAATTACTTAATAAATCTTTATTAAAATCTTTTCTATCAATAATATCCACTTTTCCTCTACCCTTATATAAAACGCAAGTAACAAAATTTTGTCTGAAGAATTTGTTAGGATTTTTGCCAAATAATAAAATGCCTGCGTTATTCAATGTGAATTTATTTTTTGTAATAGAACCTAGAGAAAGATTCGCTAGCATCTCTTTTATAGGAATCACCTTAGAAATATTAATTCTTTTTAAAAATTCTGAAAATTTATTTTTGTTAAAATCCTCAGGGAACTTAAATTTTTCATTAAATCGTTCATCAAATTTAATCTTTCCTTCATTAACTGCAAAATCTAATATTTCATCTCTGCTCATTTTCTGGGAATTTGGTCCTTGCCTTAAATAAAATCCAGAAGAACATTTGTAAGGTTTGTCTTTTCCTTCAGGAATATTAATAATTAAAATGTTCTCAGATTCCTTTAAATTAATTTTAACTGAAGGGTCACAGTTTCTTGCAATGTCCTGAACTTGTGATTTTAATTTATTAGTTATTTTTATTCCTTTTATTTCATTCTTATCATCAATGCCTAAAAATATTCTGCCCCCACCGGAATTAGCAAAAGCAATAATTTCTTTGTCAATATTACTAATATTTTCTTTGAACTCTATTTTCAATCCTTCCCCTTCCTGTAAAATAAATTTTAATTCTTTTTTATCCATTTTATATTTATTAATATATTTTATATCTCTTAACCCCTATATCCCCCTAAAACCCTTTAGGCCTTAGTTTTATTATATCCCATATTTGTTTATTTATCTTTGTTTTCATTATCTAACCTTAATTAGATAACTATCTAACCTTGATTAGATAAATTTCAATAAACACTAAATTAGTGGTTATTAGTTTTCCTCTGATTTTCTCTTTATGTTATTTTATTAAGAAGATTTAACTTTTAAATATATTCAATAAATCCCCAATATTTTAAATAAAAATAAATCACAAGATTTAATTGAATCTTCCTCATTAGTAATTATAAATACGCAATTATCTTTTTGATAGATTTCCACACCCAAATTAGATTCTTCAGAGTTTTTTATTATAATAATATTATCTTGTTCACAATTTTTTATAGGTAAATCTTTAGAACATGTTTCATTTTCTAAACAAGCCAATTGTTGCCTTAAAATAAAAGGATTAATATTTTTATTTATTTCATAAAAGCAGTTAATAAAATTTTCAGAATCCCCTGAAAAATAAAGGGGTTTATTTTGATAATCTAATAAAGTTTTAGTAAAATTAGCACTATTAAAATTATTGAAAATAATTTTAGAGATATTTTCAAGTTCTTTTGGGTTATATCTTGTCTCAAACTCAAAGCCATATAAATTAAAATACCAATTGCCAGAATTTTCTATAAATTCTATTTGATTGTACTCTATAATCTTTGCCTTAGTGTTATCCTTATTAGAACCACTCATTAAAGCATAACCTCCAAGACTTAAAACCATTAGCAAAACCAGGATTATCCCAAGAACAATCTGGTTTTTCCTTTCTTTTTTCTCTCGTTGTTTTTTTGATATAATTTTTTTCATATTTTCTCATCCATTTATTATTATTACATATTTTTGATTTATATTCTTTTTGTTCTGAGTTTCAATATAAAAATCTTATTGAATCTATTTTATCTTTTAAGAATTTAAAGCTTAAAAATCATTAAAATTCCTAAAAAAACTCACTTAAAGGGCAATATAAAAATTAGAATTTTATTTTAAAAATAAAATTCAAGAAAAAAATAAAAAAAAAAAGAAAAAAAATAAAAAATTGTTCTAACTTATTTATGCACTTGTTGTAGGATAAATAACTTCTGTACC
>CAYYIN010000029.1:0-4315 GCA_964472025.1 Candidatus Woesearchaeota archaeon
TCAATTTTTATTTCAATTTTCAATTTTTCCAAAAATTCTTGTTTATTCATTTTTTAGAATTTAGCAAAGATTTTGCATAGATTGTAATAGATTATGCGAACTCCTTTATAAAGTTATATTTTATTAAAGAAATAATTAAAAGCAGTAATTCTTATAAGTTATTATGACTATTTATTCTTATTCAAGAATCTCTACATTTGAGAAATGTCCTCTTAAATTTAAATTTAGATATATTGATAGATTAAAACCAGAAATAAAACAGTTTATTGAAGGATTTTTAGGAAATCAAGTCCACAAAACACTTGAATGGATTTATAAGCAAATAAATATTAAAGAATCCTTAAAATTAGATCAAGTAATAGAATATTTTGCAAAGGAATGGACGCAGAATTTTAATAAAGAAATTAAAATTATAAAAAAAGAGCACACTAGCGAAGACTACTTTAATCAGGGAATTAAATTTCTAATAGATTATTTTTTTAGACATTCCCCTTTTAAAGACAATACCATTGCAACGGAAAAAAGAATCTTTTTTAAATTAGATATAGAGGGAAAATATAAACTGCAAGGATATATTGATAGAATAGTGCACCATAAAGATAAAGGAATTTATGAAATCCATGATTATAAAACAAGTAGTTTTTTGAAAACTCAAGAAGAATTGGATAAAGATGAACAATTGGCCCTCTATGGCCTTGCCATAAAAAATAATTTTGAAAATGTTAAAGAAATTTTATTAGTTTGGCATTTTCTCGCATTTAATGAAATAAGGATTTCAAAGAGAACTGAGGTTCAATTTGAAGAATTAAAAAAGCAAATAATAAATAAAATTAACAAAATAGAAGCAGCAAAAAATTTTGAACCAAATCCAAGCCCCCTTTGTAAATGGTGTGAATTTAAAAGTTATTGCCCTTTATTTAAAAAAATAAAATAGTTTTTGTTTTTCTGCAGACAAAATTTTAATAAAATAACCACAAATTAATTATAAAATATAATTAAACCATTATAATTAAATATTAATAGGCGAGGATTATTAAATGTTAAAAGAAAGGAAAGAATTTTAAATATTAAAATGTGGAATTTATATGAACAAGGAAAAAAATTAGACCCCTTAGTTTTTTCCAATAAAAAAACTCAGGAGAGTATTATTCGGGAAGTCGTAGAATCAATAAAAGAAGGGCATAGAATTATTTTTATTAAAGGTTTTTGCGGCTCAGGAAAATCCGCAATTGCATTGAATTTAGCAAGAATTTTTGGAAAAACATCATTAGTAGTTCCAATAAAATCACTTCAAGAACAATATATCAATGATTATTCAGAAAAAAAATATGTTTTAAAAAATGGAAAAAAATTGAAAATTCATCCAATTTTGGGAAGAGCAAATTTTAAATGCAAATTTTTGGAAAATGAAAAGAATAATGGAGAAATAAAAAAAGAGTACATAGAAAGAAATGCAAAATTAAGTGATATTTTTTTTAATAAAAGTTCTTTATTTGATAAAAAGATTTTTTCTAAAGAAAAAGATGATTCTTGTGATAACCTTTTTTTGCCCTGTAAAATAGAGATCAAAGAAAAAAATTTAGACAAAATAAAAAAATTTATAAATAGAAACCCAAACATTAAGTTTTCAGATTTTAATTCAATTAATCAAATTAAAAGAGCAGATATTGCATCAATATGCCCTTATTGGTCACCGATTTTATCTGAGGATTTGAATATTTCTTCAAAGATATTTCATCAAAAAAAAATTAAATATTTGGGCTTAAACAATAAAGAGTTTATTATTTATCAAAGAAAGAAAGGATGCAAATATTATGACCAATATGAATTTTATAAGAACGCAGAGGTCCTTATTTTTAATAGTGAAAAATACAAAATTGAAAATTTAATGGATAGAAAGCCTAAAACCGAATTAGAGATAATTGATGAATGCGATGATTTTTTAGATAATCTTGGCAATGAAGAAAATTTTAATGTAACCTGGGCACTTTCTAGTTTAAGTAATTTATTTTTAAAAAATGAAAAAACTCAGAGATTTGTTAATGAATTAATTTCAATTTTAAATTTTATAAAAAATTCAAAAAAATTCAAAAAAATTCAAAATACAGATGAAATTTTATCAATTAAAGATACTGCCGTCGAAAAGTTTTTGAATTTGATAATAAAAAATCCAGAATTAATTGAAGAGATTGAGAATGATGAAACCACATATTTATATCATTTAATTGGGGTAGCAAGAGTCTTTTCAGAGTTATTTGATGAAACTTACTTTTCAATTAGTAAAAAAGAAAATGATTTAATAATTAATTTAGTTAATCTAGATTTGGCAAAAAAATTAAAAGAAATAATTTCCAAAAACAAAATTTTTATTTTTATGAGTGCAACAATACATTCTCCAGAGGTGCTAAGAAATATTTTTGGAATTGAAGATTATAAATTAATCAATGCTGAGATAGAATCACAAGGAGAATTAATTAAATGTAAATATGGTTATGAATTTGATTGTAAATATTCCAATTTTAAAACCGGGAAAAAAACTAGGGAAGATTTTCTTTTATCATTTTCAAAAGCAGTAGAATGTTCAAAAAAACCCTTAGTTGTTCAGTTAACTAGTTTTTCAGATTTACCTGATGAAAAAGAAAAGCAAAAGTATTCTTTAGATAATTTGCCAGCAAGGGCCCAGTTAATTAATTTTCAAAGGCAAGACCCACTTGGAAAGATAGTACAAGATTTTAAAAATAAAAAAATCGAAGTTCTTTTTACAACAAAATGTAATCGTGGCATTGATTTTCCAGGAGAAATTTGTAATACCATTATAATCACAAGATTCCCTTATCCTAATATTTCATCTATTTTTTGGAGATTACTTAAGCAAACAAAACCAACACATTTTCGAAGTTTTTATATTGATAAGGCGAGAAGAGAATTATTGCAAAAAATATATCGGGGATTGCGGTCAAAAAAAGATAAACTCTATCTTTTATCTCCAGATATAAGGGTTTTAAATTTTAATATAAAATAATTTTATTAAAAATTCTTGATAATGTATAATTTAAATATTTCCTGCCTTTTTTAATTATCCTTCTCAAAATGATTTTTCGAAAATTTTGTTTCTAAGAACTCTTTTTCAGGAATTTTTTTTGTGGGTCCTATTTTTGTGAGTTCTGTATTTAAGGGCGCTATTTTTTTAGGGGTCTCATCAGAAAAATTCTTTTTAGAAGAGTTTTCCTTTGTTTTACTTGAAGGGTGATTAATTTTTGTGAAAAAATAAATGATTCTAAGCAAAAGTTCTACAACAAAACAAAAAATAATAAAGCCAAGGATATTTGTAAAAAGTGAAGGAATTTCCAAAATTTTTTGAATTGTACTTGAAAAATTAAAAAAATTGGCATCTAAAAGAAAAGTAGCTAAAACAGTAAATGGAAAAATCTTTGCTAAATCTTTCGATAAGTTCTCACTCATGTATGCAGTTATTCTTGTGGAAGCAATTATTGCCGCAGAAATTAATAAAATCTGATTTACGGTTGTAGATTTGGACAAAACCAATAAAAATAATGCTAAAATCACAAACCAAAATAAAACTAAAAACGGAAGAATTACAATGTATTCAATAGTATATAGGACCATTGCAAAGATCGTTTCTAATTTTGGATGTTTTGAATATTTATATTTTCTTAAATTTAATTCTAAAACATTTCTTTTTGCAAGGAATTTATAAAATTTCCAAATAAAAATAGAATATAGCGATATAAAAATTGTGTAAAAAAATAAACTAATAAAGGGTTTATAAAGTTGAGGAATAGAATTGAATATGCTTTGAAAAAAATCAGTGAATATATTTTGAATTATTGAACTAAACATTTATCTCCCTCTTTATTTTATTATTAAAAGTTTTTATTTTATCTAAAAGATTTTTGCCTCTTTTTTCTAGCCTTACTATCCCCAGGCTTATAAGCCTCTTTTCTTCTAGTATCTGCAACTAATAAATTTTTATCATATTTAACAAAGGCATTTTTTAATTCTTCAGAATTGGTAAATTTCACCAAGGCCCTTGCTATTGCAAGTCTAGAAGCAGAAATTTGGCTCTCAACCCCGCCACCTTTCACATTAATTTTAATATTAAATTTAAAATTTCCAAGGATTTTTTTTGTGATTTCCAATGGTTCTTTAATTGTTAATTGCCAAAAAAATTCTAGATTTTCATAAGGGATTTTATTAATAAATATTTGGCAAGTTCCTTCTTCAATTGTTGCTTTAGCGATTGCAGTTTTTCTTTTCCCAGAAATTGTTAATTGTTTTTTCATTTTATAGATTA
>CAYYIN010000030.1:0-3942 GCA_964472025.1 Candidatus Woesearchaeota archaeon
GGAATTGCAACAATAAATACCCCCTTTATTTGGAATGCAAAAGAAGATGCATTTTATTTTAAAGAGGATTTTATCACTTTCAAAAAAATTTCTGTTAAATCCGGGATTGACATAGAAAGATTAAAAGAAGACTTTACACAAAGGGCAAAATTATTGTATGAATTACAGAAGAGAAAAATTTTTGAATATGCTCAGGTTCAAAAAATAATTAATTCCTATCATAAAAATCCTTCTGCAGTTCTAAAGAGCTTTAACATACAATGAAAAATAAAATAATTGAATTAGGAAATTTAAGAATTTTAGCGCAATTAATTGATAATCTAAGTAGATTAATTCCGGAAATAGAAAGAACTTATAATAAAAAAGATGCTGAAGGATTTGGTAAAACAAAAGAGAATTTCTTAGATTTACAGGAAAAAATTTCAAAAATAATAAAATGACAATTGATATTTTAAGAAAAACTCTTGACCATATGCAAGAGATTGCTAGACAATTATATGTTTTTACAAATCAATTGGGGATGATTGAAGAACTAGAAAAAACAAAAAAAATAGAGATAAATAAAAAAGAGAAAAGACTTTTAAGAAGAACAATTTTAACACTTTCAGAACAATTAAAGATATTAAATAAATCTTTACCAAGTTTAATTAAAAAAGTCCAATTTTATAAACAACTAAAAGAAAAACCCTTAAGAAGAAAGAATATTAAAGAAAAAATAATAGAAAAACGCCCCATTAAATTAGATTATACAAAAAATAAAGAGAAAATTTCTCTTGCAATTTCTCCAAAAGATAAAAAAAAGTTTTTAACTAATCTAACAAAAAGTGAATCCTCTGTTAAAAAATTAAAGAAAAATTATTCAATTGAAAATCCAAAAAATAAAAGCCAATTTGGGAAACCAAATCCTTATGCAAAACTTTCAAATCATTTTTTTAGGAATTTATCAAATCATTTTATTTCAAAAGGATATACTAAAAAATTACATGAAGGCTTAAGAAAAATAAACTCCCCATTTATTACTGCAACTTATGTTTCTATGATTCTCTTTACAATATTTATCAGTTTCCTTTTTACTTTTTGCTTATTTATAATACTACTTTTTTATAATTTAACCCCGGTTTTTCCATTTATAGTCCCTTGTAATGAAACTATATTATCTCGTTTTATTAGATTTGTTTGGATAATTTTGTTAGTTCCACTTTCTTCAGGATTTATTTTTTATTATTATCCTTTTAGTGAAGGAAAAAACATTGGGAAAAAAATTGATCAAGAACTTCCTTTTGTGACAATCCATATGTCAGCTATAGCAAATTCTAATATAGAACCAACAAATCTTTTTAAAATTATCTTAAAAAGCAAAGAATATAGATATACTAATAATGAATTTAAAAAATTAATGAATTTAATAAATTTTAATGGTTTAGATTTAATAACTGCCTTGAAGAAAACTGCTAAAACCTCTCCGTCTTCTAAATTAAAGAACTTGTTAAATGGTCTTACAACAACAATTTCTTCTGGAGGAGATCTTCATTCATTTTTAGATAAACATAGTGAAACTTTACTATTCGATTATAAATTAGATAGGGAAAAATATACTAAATCTTCTGAAACTTTTATGGACATTTATATTAGTCTTGGAATTGCAGCACCAATGATTTTTTTAATGCTGTTTGTTATGATGGGGAGTACTGGTGCCTTAGTTAATCTTTTAGGAATTGGTGTTGAAACCTTAAGTTTACTAATAATTTTTGCAGTAATTATTTTAGATATTGGATTTTTAATTTTCTTAAAACTGAAACAACCAATTATTTAATTAAATAAAATAAATCCTAAAAAATAAAAAAATGAGAAAAGGAAAAAAATTAAAATTGAAAAAACCACAATTAATTGGATTAATTGTTGGAGCAGTAATAATTTTATTATCTTTAATTTTTTTAAAAAATACAGATTTATTTTATCTGATCTTTGGTATTGCTCTTTTTATTGCAGGATTTCCATTTTTTTTATTACTTATACTTGAATCAAATTCTACTAAAGAAAAAGAGGAAATGTTTTTGGAATTTTGCCGAAGCTTAGTAGAAAGTGCTAAAACTGGAACCCCAATAAATAAAAGTATTTTAAATATTAAAACTAAAAACTTTGGAATTTTAAATCCCTATATTGAAAAACTCTCTAATCAAATTTCTTTAGGAATCCCTGTAAAAATCGCTTTTGAAACATTTGCAAGAGATTTGAATATAAAAAATATTACTCAGGCTGTAATGATTATTAGTGAATCAGAAAAAGCTGGTGGAAAAATTGAAGATATTTTAGAAGCAGTTTCAAAATCTGTTTCACAAATGAGTGTTCTAAAAAAAGAAAGAAAAGCAACAATCTATACTTTAGTTGTTCAAGGATATATAATCTTTTTAGTATTTATTTTAATAATGCTAATTATGCAATTTAAAATTCTTCCGATTACTGCAAATCTAGGAGATACTATGGCTTCTGGAAGTTCTGGTGGAAGTATTTCAGGAAATTTTGGGGGGCTTATGGATTTTTCATCACAAAAATTAAATCCTGAAGAATTAACAAAACCCTTTCTCTGGCTTTTAGTTGTCCAAGGGATTTTCACTGGATTAATTATTGGGAAATTGTCAGAAGGAAAAATTAGATATGGTTTTAAACATTCTTTCATATTAACAATTATTGCATTAGTCATAAATAGCAGTGTTAAATTATTTTTAATAAAACCTTAATTCAAAATGAAAGATTATTTAAAATATAAAAAATTAATAGATTCAAATATCTAATATGAATAATTAAGAAATTTAAAAGAAAATAAATGATAAATAAAAAAAATTTAACTAAAAAGGCGCATGCGCACATAGAAATAATTCTTTCTGCAACCATCTTTATTGCTTCATTAATTTTCATTTTTATGATAATTAATCCTTTTGCTAAAACAGAACAAGAAATTTCAATAATTAATAGGATAGAAAGTGCAATTCTAAATAATATAAGCGAAGAAGTAACAACTTTTTCAGTTATTATGAATCTTTCTAATGATTGTTATTTTATTGAGAATTCTATTACAAATCCCAATGGGGGTAAATTTTTAGAGATTAATAAGACAGATAAAAATTATTTAATTTACTTTTCAGAAAATTTAAATGATGCTCACCCACTCTGTGATGCTTCTTGCCCCATAGACAATTATACCTTAATTGATAATTCAAAAACAAAAATCTATATTTATGAAAATATAGAAAATTTAAAACAAGAATATGATAATAATTATGATCTTTTGAAAAATAACCTAAAATTAAATAATGATTTTTCTTTTAATTTTACTGATCTAAATAAAATTTCAAACACAGAACTCTCTGCTTCAAAAGATATTCCCCCAGGATTAAATGTAAAATCTAAAGAATTTCCATTAAAAATAATGAAAAAAAATGGAGATGAACTTGAATTAATATTAAATTTAAGGGTTTGGTAAGGATATAGACATATAATAAAAAGTGTTTAAAATAAAATACAAAAGCTTAAAAAAAGATGATAAAAATGAAAAAATTAAATAAAAATGCTTGGATTAAAATTATGGAGGCAGTATTTGCTGTCCTGATTATCTTAGGAATTACATTAACCATTGTAAGTAAAACTAATCAACAATCAAATCTAAATGAACTTGTTTATGAAAAACAAGAAAAAATTCTTAACTTAATTATTGAAAACCAAACCTTGAGGAATGAAATTCTATCTGGAGATTCTTTAGCAGTAAATTCTTTTATTGAAAAAACACTCCCTCCAACATGGAATTTTTCTACTGAAATTTTAAATATTAATGATGCTTATAGTAGCCATTTAAGTGCTAATGAAAAAGATATCTATGTAAAAGAAATTGTCATTAGTTCAAATTTAACGACTTACAAGCCTAAAAGACTTATGTTTTTTGTTTGG
>CAYYIN010000031.1:0-713 GCA_964472025.1 Candidatus Woesearchaeota archaeon
AGAAAATGAATTGAATAAATTTATAAGGATTTGTATAATTTATAATATGAAAAAGATTAATAATCCTTAAAAAATTTAATAAATATTTTAAAAATAAATAAAATATAAAATGCTTGGGAAAATATATAAAATAAAAACAGGGGTTTGTTTTAAATAAATGAAAGATCTTCCACTAAACGAAATAACTTTAAGAAAATATGAAAAACCAGAGAATCTTGAAAAAAGAGAATTAATCAGAAAAATCTGCTTATCATTGGGGTTATTGCAATTAGCAGATTCTAGGGACATTATTGTTGATATCTTATTTGTTTTGATTAGAGCAAATAAAAATAAAGAAGAACTATCGTCTGAACAAATAAAAATAAAAGTTGCAGAATTAAGAAAAAAATATAATTTAGAGTCCAAAGGACTTACTGAATCAAATATCCGTCGGCAATTAAAAAGATTAGCAGATTTTATGTTAATTAAAAAATCTGAAAATAAATATTTTTTGACTGAACATTCTTCTTTAAAAGAAATTTTCGAGGAGACTATTGAAAAATTTATTATTCCTAGAATAATAAAAAGGGTTAAGGAATATTTAGAAGAATTGGACAAAAAAGAGATTTTATAAGTGAACCACTACTTTAATCAAAATCTAATTCTTTAAAAAATATAAAAACAAAAATAAAATAAACCTATCTTTTTCTTTTAACTGGTTTTCTCTTCACAAC
>CAYYIN010000031.1:813-3832 GCA_964472025.1 Candidatus Woesearchaeota archaeon
CTTTCTTACTACTTTTTTCTTTACCGGTTTTCTTTTAACTGGTTTTCTCTTCACAACTTTTCTTACTACTTTTCTCTTTGTTGGTTTTCTCTTCACAACCTTTCTTACTACTTTTTTCTTTACCGGTTTTCTTTTAACTGGTTTTCTCTTCACAGTTTTTTTTATTACCTTCCTTTTTACCATCGATGTACCTCCTTTTTCTAAAATAATAAATTAATAGTGTAATCTTCATATTTAAATTTTTCTTTATTTTTTAATTTGATGAAATATTAAAATAAAATAAAATAAAGAATATTTTAAGAAAGAAAATAATAAACTTTAAAAACCCTGTTTGGATTTTTAAAACACCATTAACTACATCATAAGAACTCTTTTTTCTAGGGTTTTTTTGCATAGGTAGGAGGAAAAATGATTAACGAAGAAAACTTTTTGAAAGCAATAAAAGAAATGCGAGTTTGTACTAAAAAAAGAAATTTTGATCAAACCGTTGACTTAATTGTAAATCTAAAAAATTTCAATGTAAAAACAGACGGTTTTAATCTTTTTATTACATTACCTAATAAAATTAAAGATAAAAAAATTTTGGCTTTTTTAGAAGAAGATTCAAAAGTTGTTGCTTCAATTAAAAAAGAATCTTTTATAAATTTAAAAGAGAAGAAAGATATTAAAAAATTAGTTAAAACTTATGACTTTTTTATTTCAAATATAAAATTAATGCCCCTTATTGCTACGAAATTCGGAAGAATTTTTGGTCCTGCTGGAAAAATGCCTTCCCCACAATTAGGAATTCTAAGCATTGAAAATGAAGAAAATATAAAAAAATTAATCAAAAAAATTAATTTAACAATTAGAATACGAATGAAAGAACCAAGTATAAAAATTGCTATTGCAAAAGAATCTTTAACTGATAAACAGATTGCAGAAAATGCTATAATGGTCTATAATAAAATTTTAGAGAATCTTTCGAAAAAACAAGAGAACCTTAAAAATATTAAAATTAAATTAACTATGGGAAAACCTATTCAAATTAATCTAAAAGAATAAAATGGAAAAAAATATACACCAAGTAAAGCAAAAATTTGTGGAAAAAATTGTAAAAGAAATTTCCGAATCTAATTCCTTAATGATTCTCTCAATTGAAAATCTTCCTTCAAACCAATTTCAAAAAATAAAAAAATCTTTAAGAAAATATGGGAAAGTTATTGTTATGAAAAAAAATATTCTGCAAAGAATTATTAAAGAATCAAAACAGGAAGGAATATTAAAATTAAACGATTACATAAAACAAAATCCAGCCATAATTCTTTCAAAACAAGAAGGATTTGATTTAGCAGGAATTATGTCAAAAGAAAAAACCAAAATATTTGCAAGGGCTGGGCAAATTAGCGACAAAGATATTGAAATAAAGGCCGGACCCACCAATTTACTTCCTGGACCAGCAATAAGTGAATTAGGGAATTTGGGAATTCAAATTTCAATTGAAAACGGGAAAATTTCTATTAAATCTTCGAAAATAATTGTAAAAAAAATGCAAAAGATTACTCCGCAAATTGCTTCAATACTACAAAAATTGAATATTCAACCATTCACTGTAGAATTAAAACCTCTTGTGATTTATGACCTTTTAAAAAATAAAATCTATGATGATATAGATATAAACTCTGAAGAATATTTAAGAAAATTAAATGAAGAACATTTTAAATCTCTAGGATTCGCTCAAAAAATAATCTATTACTGCAAGGAAACGATTATTTATTTCCTAACTAAAGCAAATTTAAATGCAAAGATATTTGATAAAACTCAATTAAATGAATCGGAGGAAAAAGATTAGAATGGAATATATTTATGCGGCATTATTATTGCATAAGCTTGGAAAAGATATCAATGAAGACAATTTTAAAAAAATATTGACTTCAGTTAATGCAGAAATTAATGAATCCAAGATTAAAAATTTAATTGCAAGTTTGAAAGATGTAGATATAGAAAAAGAACTTGAAAATGCAATTGTAATGAATGCAGGATCTCAAAATACTGGAAGCGAAACTAAAAACCAGTCTGATGAAGAGGCTCCTAAAAAGGACCATACAGAAGCCGCTGCAGAAGGCTTAAGTGCCTTATTCAGTTAAATTTTTGTTTTAAAATAGGGTAAATTAGACTGAGATAATTTAAATTTTATTAATATAAAATTTAATTAGTAGATTAATAAAAAGTCTTCTTTTATTAAGTTTTTAAACTTACAGCAACTTTTAAAAACTTCTAATACTTAAACAAATAAATGCTGCCGTCGTGGGACAATGGTACTCCAACTGGCTTGAGACCAGTGCCCTTTTGGGCTTCCCGGTTCGATTCCGGGCGACGGCGTGGGAATTTTTGGTTTATTAAAAAACAAAAAACTTTTTTTGAAAGGAAATTAACATCTAAATTTAATTAAGTCACTAAAGCGGATTTGGGAGAGAAACCTGCGAGGTTTCGGAACCGTTAAATTTAGTGCAGTGGTGGTCGGCCGAAGCCTGAAAAATTCAAAATAAATTTAAAGCCCATTCTATCCCAATGAGCGACAACGATACATCAAGAAAAAGAATTAAGGGCAATTTCAATTATACTTCTTTGAAAAATTTTACAGCAAAATTACAAAAATCAATAATCACATTCTTGTCAAGGTCAAATTCTTTTCTACTTCCCAAATAGTTTTTAGATTTTGGAGTTACTTCTTTTCCTTCCATTAATTCAGCATAAGTTATACATTTAATATGTTTTTTTGAAACAATTATGAAATAACAATTTTCGTACGGATAATCTTTTGGTAAATCTGATTTTTTGAATTCTTCACTTGCTCTAAATTTAATTTCAATAAAAAACACTTCTTTAGTTTTTCTATGCTGAATTACATAGTCTGGCATTCTTCTAATGTTTGTTGCGACATCGCTACGAACTCCTTTTAGTAACTCCATTATTCCCGGAACAGTATTTTCCATTCCATATCTAAAAACATTATAATCTAAAGATAAAAATAATTCTT
>CAYYIN010000032.1:0-3495 GCA_964472025.1 Candidatus Woesearchaeota archaeon
AAGTTAAAATGAAATATTTCCTTTTAGCATTAGAAAAAGTTGGCACATCTGTAACCAGGAATGATGTAAAGAAATATGAAAAGATAGAACAGAATTATTTAAGGGCTACAAAATCTGCATTGGAGGATGATTCAAATTATTTAGGTTAAAATGAGTTTTTTTGATGACGATCCATTTGAAGAAATTATAAGGGAATTTTTTAGTCATAAAACTAATGCATCTGATAAGCCTGAGCAAAGTTTTGAAAGGAAGATTATTGATGGGGAAGAAGAAGAGCGAATTATTGATTTTATAGAGGGTCCTAAAAAATTTTATATTATTTTTGAATTCCCAGGATATGAAAAGAAAGATATTTTAGTTTTCATAAAAAATAGACAATTAGAAATTAAATTAAATAAAAAAATTGATGAAAGAGAAAATATACAAAGTTATTTATCACAAAAATTATCCCAAAATTTAGTTATTAAAAAAATCATTCCCAAATTTATTAATTCAAAAAAATTTGCATATACTGTAAAAAATGGGATTCTTGAAATTTCTTTTGATAAAAAGAACAAAAAATAAAAAGAAAATAGAAATATAAAAAAAATGACAAAAAAAGATAAAAGAGAAAGAGAAAAGAAAAATGTTTTAGAATTAGAGGTTATTGAGTCTTTACAAGAAGATATAGATAAAGGCATAGTTAGAGTCTCTTCTAAAATTTTAGATTCTCTGAAATTAGTTTCAGGGGACATTGTTGAAATCAATTTTAAGAATAAGATCGCAGTTAAAGCAATGAGATTAATCAATGAAGATAATGAAAAAGTTATTAGAATTGATGGGACAACTCGTTCTGATATTGGGGCTTCTATTGGTGATAAAATTTTTGTAAAACCTATTGAAATATTTGAAGCAAAATCAATTACTCTTTCCCCATTGCAAGAAGTAAAATTCAGTGACGATCCAACAGAATATTTTCACACAAAACTTTTAGATAAACCTTTAACTAGAAATCAAAAAACAATTATTGATGTTTTTGGAAATAGATTAGGATATATTATTTCTAAAACAAATCCTCAAGGATATGTTATTGTAAAGTCATTTACAAAGATTATTATTTCAAATGAAGCTTATTCTGGTGATTTAAAAACCACTGGAATTTCTTATGAGGATATTGGGGGTTTAAAAAATGAAATAGAATTAATCAGAGAAATGGTAGAATTACCAATGAAACATCCAGAGGTTTTTCAAAAATTAGGTGTTGGAGCTCCAAAAGGAGTTTTATTAACTGGGCCTCCTGGAACTGGAAAAACTCTTCTTGCAAAAGCAGTTGCAACAGAAACTGATTCAAGATTTTATTCTATTGCTGGACCAGAAATTATGTCTAAGTATTATGGAGAATCTGAAAAGCATTTAAGGCAAATTTTTGAGAAAGCAGAAAAAAATGGGCCTTCAATAATCTTTATAGATGAGATTGATTCAATTGCACCAAGGCGTGGTGAAATAGACCAAACTGAAAAAAGAATTGTTTCTCAATTATTAACATTAATGGATGGTTTAAAATCTCGGGGGCAGGTAGTGGTTATGGCAGCAACAAATCGCCCAGAGGATATAGATGAAGCTTTAAGAAGACCTGGAAGATTTGATAGAGAAATTAGAATAAATCCCCCAGATGAAAAAGCAAGAAAAGAAATTTTAAGAATTCATACTCGTGGTATGCCTTTAGATAGAAATGTTAATTTTGATGAAATTGCAATTAAAACAATTGGGTATACTGGAGCAGATTTAGAAATTTTGTCAAAAGAGGCAGCATTAAAATCTATAAAACCGTATTTTTTAGAATTAAAAAATTTACAAGAAAAAATCCCAGCAAAAATTTTAGATAATATTAAAGTAAATAAGAACCACTTTATTGAAGCAATGAAAATGGTAGAACCCTCTGCAATGAGAGAAATTTTGATAAATAAACCACATGTTTTATGGGGTGATGTTGGTGGTTTAGAAAAAGCAAAAGAAAAATTAAGAGAAATTGTTGAGCTTCCTTTTTTGTGCCCAGATTTATTTTCTAAAGCCGGAATAAAGCCATTAAAAGGAGTTTTATTAACTGGGCCTCCAGGAACTGGAAAAACTCTTCTTGCAAAAGCAGTTGCAACAGAATCAAATGCAAATTTTATTTCAATTAAAGGACCAGAATTAATTAGTAAATGGGTTGGGGAATCTGAAAAACATGTAAGAGAGATATTTAAGAAAGCAAAACAATTAGCTCCAGCAATAATCTTCTTTGATGAATTTGATAGTATTTCAAAACATAGAGGGAGTTCACTTAGTGATTCTACAGAGAAAGTTGTGAATCAATTATTAACAGAATTAGATGGTGTTGAAGAATTAGAGAAAGTTATTGTCATTGCTGCAACAAATCGGAGAGATTTAATTGACCCAGCATTATTAAGGCCTGGAAGAATTAGTTCAATTATCGAATTGGGAATTCCAGACAAGAAAACCAGGGAAAAAATATTTGAAGTTCATACAAGAAAAATGCCTTTAGCTAAAGATTTAAAGTTATTAAATTATATAATCCTCACTGATGGATTGACTGGAGCAGATATTGAAGAAATCTGTAGAAATGCAGGAATTAATGCTATTAAAAGAGTTTATAAATCAGATAAAAAAGAAAAATTAACAATAACCAAAAGAGATTTTGATGATGCTTTAGAGGAAGTTTTAAAATCTTTAGGCAGACCACTTAAAAAAGGATTTGAAAAAACTCCTGAAAAAACTCCTGAAAAAACTCCTGAAAAAAGTTCTAAAATAGGTTCTAAGAAAAATTTTAAAGAAACTTCAAAGAAACCAATACAAAGGTTGATTAAAAATAAGCACGGATAGTTTAAACTTATTTTGTAGTTATAATTATTTCTTTATCAGATAGTTTAATAAAAGTATGTTCTGATTGTGCAACAGGTTTATGGGATTTTTCAATTAATTGGGGGAAATTATAAATTATTTTATTTTTTTCCAGATCTTTTAAATAAAGTTTTGCGATTTTCCCGAATTTTTCTTGAAGTTCTCTTAAAGAAAATGGGAGTGTTTTATGTTTCTCAATTATATAATTTAAGATTTTTTTTGAATTAGGATTTCTAATGTTTTTCTTTTCAATTAATACATAAATATTGCTGGGATTTCCTTCATAAACTTCCCCCTTGCCTGTGGTTGAAAAAGGTTCAATTGCATAAGCTCCTTCTAGTAATTTTTTTGAGTTTTTATTTGAATAATTTGGGATAACTGTGCCTGAATGTAAATCATATTTAGATAATCCATGTCCTGATAAGTTTGTAATAGAAGAGAACCCAGATTTTTTAATTGTCTCTTCTATAATTGAACCAATTTTATCTAAGGTTGGATTTTTATTTAATATATTTAAAGCATGGTCTAAGGCTTTTTCACTTGCTTGGATTAATTTAGTGTATTTTTTGTCTTTTGATAAATCTAATGAAAAAGCACTATCTGCAATATAGCCAT
>CAYYIN010000033.1:0-3370 GCA_964472025.1 Candidatus Woesearchaeota archaeon
CAAATGCAACTTTTCTTCTTTTTTCAAATGGAAAATTAGTTTGTACTGGAACAAAAAACAATAAACAACTTAAAGAATCAATTGAGGAACTAATTAAAAAACTAAAAAGTATAAAAAAACTTGGAAAAAGTTAAAATAATTCTTAAGGATTTCTACCATACAAATAATTTAAAAAATTCTCATATAAAAACCCTAATTTTAATTAAAAGATAATTTTATTAAGTTATTTAATTCCCTTTTTTTAGGGCGTGTAGTTTAATGGATAGAATATCCGGTTTCGGCCCGGTTGATCGGGGTTCGAATCCTCGCATGCCCATTTTTAAAAATCAAATAGAAATTAAAAAAGAGGTTTTATGCAAAATCAAATTATATAGATAAAATGTTTTATATAAATAAAATTACATGAATTTAAAAATAAACAAAAAGTTTTGGTCAGCTTGCTTTACTTTAAGTGGGGCAATGATTGGCGCAGGAATTCTAGGATTACCATATATTTTTTCAAAATCTGGTTTTTTTGTTGGGTTTTTTTGGTTAATATTATTGGGCTCTATTATAATATTCATTAATCTTTGCTTAGGAGAAATTAGTTTAAGAACAAAAGGAAAACATCACTTAATTGGATATGCTAAAAGATATCTAGGAAAATTCGGAGAAAAAACAATGTTTTTTCTAATTGTTTTTGGGATTTATTCAGCTTTGATTGCTTATTTAATTGGTGAAGGCCAAAGTTTGTCTCAAATTTTCTTTGGAAATTTAAACTATGCTATTTTTTTTGGAATTGGCTTTTGGTTAATTATGGTTTTTCTATTAAGAGAAGGATTAAAAGGATTAAGAAGAATTGAAACCTGGGGTGTTCTCACGATTATCTTAATAATCTTTGGGTTTTTTATTTATTCTTTTTCTAAAATAAAATTTGCTAATCTTTTATATGTAAATTTTTCAAATTTATTGCTGCCCTTTGGAGTTATTCTTTTTGCAATTATGGGTTTTACCTCGATACCTGAACTTAGATTAGAAATAAAGGGTCAAGAAAAATTATTTAAAAAATCTATTTTAATAGGTATTTTAATTCCAATCGTCCTCTACATCCTTTTCACTTCAGTTTTTATTGGAATTTTAGGCTCAAATATCCCAGAAATTGTAACCTTGGGTTCTAATGTTTTTATAAATTCATTGGGTATCTTTACAATGTTAACCAGTTTTTTTGTTTTAAGTTTTTCTTTAAAAGATTTATTTAAATTTGATTTAAAATTTTCAAACAAATCTAGTTTTCTTTTTGTTTCTTTAATTCCCTTATCGCTTTATTTAATTATTAGCTTATTCAATTTATTAGATTTTATTGGGGTTATTGCAATTGGGGGTGTTATTTGTGTAGGATTAACTGGGATTTTGATCTTAGTTATGAATAAAAAAGCAAAAAAACATGGAAATAGAATACCCGAATATAAAATGCCTTTAAATTGGTTTTGGATAATTATTCTAAGTTTAATATTTATTTTTGGAATTTTAACAGAATTATTGAAATTAATTTCTTGAGAAATATCTCCTGCTTCTTATCTCTTTAATCAATAAATTCTTTCCCAAGTCTTGTATTAAATTCTTTAGAAATATTTTGCTTCATTTTTTCATTAGTCATAATACTTCCCCTCCATTGGGGATGTCCTAAAATCCACCCTAATTTAACAAAGGCTGTCTCTGGTAAAATATCTTCGAGATAATTTACATTAATTTCTTTTAGTTTTCTTCCAGGAGAATAAACATAAGAATTTAATCTACCATATAATGTTTGTGGAACTGCATAAACCATTATACCCTTCTTAATTATTTCTTTTAATTTAGATTCCCAATTATATTTCCCTTCTAAACTTACATGCCCTAATCCAGACATTTCAATTATAATCCCCTTATAATTCTCTTTTAAATAAAAATCTAAAATTTTAGGGTCACAACAAGGAGTAAATTTAATTAGGGCAATTTTTTCATTAAAAACTGCATCCACAATTACTTTTTGATTATTTCTTTTATTAATATCATGTCTTAACATTTCTATTTTATCCGGCCAAATTTTTGCAATGATTTTGCAGTTTATTGGTTTAAATGCATCTCTTCTTGAAGTATGCATTTTCCTACATTTATTTGCTTGCAAAACATTACAATAATCATCATTAATTGTTGCATGCCCAACCAAAGTTACTTCTGCAATGTCTGATAAAGCAATTTCTGCAGAACAAATTAAATTTAATCTTGCATCACTGCTTCCTCGATCACTGCTTCTTTGACTATAAGTCAAAACAACTGGTTTATTTAATTTCCCAAGCATAAAACTCAGTGCTGAACCAGTATAATGTAAAAAATCAGTTCCATGTGTAATAATCACCCCCTTAACTTCAGGATTATTCAAGGATTTACCAACTATTTTTGCAAGTTTTATCCATTCTAAAGCCCCAATATTTTCACTTGCTTTCATAAAAGGGGATTTTATTCTAATATTTGCTTTTTCAAAAATTTCTGGATACATTGAAAAAAGTTCTTTGTTATTAACCAACCACGTAGCACCTCCAGTTTTATAATCTAATTTACTAGAAATAGTTCCACCACAGATAATTAAATCAATAATTGGTTTTTTATCATCTAACTTTAATTGAAGTACTTCAATCTTTTTTTCTCTAATCCTCTTTAAGATTTTAATCTTAGAAATACTTTCTTTTTTTAATCCAATATTATATCCATTTTCTAATTTTAAAAGTAAAATTCTTTTATCATAACTCTCTAAAAAAATTCCTTTTTCAACCTGGCCATTAATAAGAACCTCAATTTTATCTCCTGGTGAGAGATTTAATTTTTTATATCTTTTAATCATATTAAATTATAAATTATAAATTATAAAAAGCTTTTCAATAAAAACTTTAATAAATTAATTGAAAAAATCCTAGTTTTGGTTGAAAAATATCTCCATTTTTTCTTAGTTTTTCAATAGACTCTTCAAATTCTTCATCTGAAATGTTCTCTTTTAATTCTTTTCTTAAAACATCTTTTGGAATCATTTTTCCATATTCTTCCTCTAATTTTTTAATGGTTTCTTTTAATAAAATAATTTTACTCCTTTGACTTGAATTAATTGTTGTTGTAAACCTATCTATATCAAAAGTTTTTGTTTCAGAATCATACCCTACCTGCATTAAATAATAATTTGTTAAATCTATTGCAATTTTTGCATCTTCTTTTTCAACTGTTGGACTAAGTCTAAGTTTTGCATATGCCTCACTTAATCTAACTAATCCTTGTAATTGTCTTGCAGAAATTGGAATTGCTCCTGAACCTTCTGAACTTTGAAGATTTCTTAATTTAACATAATAATTTTTGATTTCAG
>CAYYIN010000034.1:0-2799 GCA_964472025.1 Candidatus Woesearchaeota archaeon
TATCATTTTTTAATTTTTTATTTATTTTTTCTTTCCAGTTCTTTTTGGTCTTAAATGTCCAACCTTTTTTCCAGGAGGTGCGTTCCTTTTTGCAATTTTACTTTTTATTCTTTTTCCTCTGCCACTACCAAATGGGTGATCTACTGCATTAACTTTGACTGCAGAGGTTCTATGCCATTTTTTTCCTCTTGAAAGCATCATATGGTGTTTTTTTCCAGCCTTTATAATTGGTTTTATTAATCTTCCATCGCCTGCAGCAATTCCAATAATTGCTCTGCAATCTTTATTTAATTTGATTTTTCTTCTTTTTATTTGTATTTCTACAAATAAATCCTGTTTGTTTGTTAGTGTTGCATAGCTTCCCCCACTTCTTAAGTATTTTCCTCCAGAACCTGGAAAAGATTCAATATTGAATATTTTTGTTCCTTGTGGAATGTCTTTTAATCTTATGATATTTCCATTTTCTATTCCCCCATAAATTTCAATTTCTTGTCCTTCATAAAGCCCTTTTGCAGCTGGGACAATAAAGATATTTTTTTGAATTTTGATTTTTGCAAGTGGGGAAGAATGTCCTCCAGAATTAATAAGTTTTATAATCTTCGCTTTTCCCTTGATTTTTAACGGGGGATACAAAATTTTATGTTTGTAGGCCCTTCTTCTAACTTTAAAAGTTAAACTTCCCTTTCCCCTAGCTTGTTGTGTTATTCTTTTACCCATTTTAAATTATTCCAAGTTTTGTTGCTACATCAATCGCAGCATTGGATTTATTTAATTTAACATATGCAATTTTTTTATTTAATCTTATTAAAGTATTGATAGAGTCTATTTTAATATTAAAAATTTTTTCAATTTCTTCTTTAATTTCTTTTTTTGATTTTTTTCTGTCTACTTCGAATAATAAAGTGTTATTTAATTCAATTAATCTTACAGCCTTTTCAGTGGTTATTGGTTTAATCATTTTATTTTTTCTAAATCTTTAATTGCTTCTTCACTAAAAATAGTTAATCGAGCACCATTTGAAGCCAAATCTGAAACCATTAATTTATCTGTATTAATAATATCAATTCCTTTTATTTTCATTTCTTCATTTTTCCCAATAATTAATAGAAGTCCCGCATTTCTTTTATATTTTCTTCCCCTTAGTTTTCCTATCCCCGCCCTGATTGTTTTCTTTTTTATTGAAATATTATAAAGATTTTGCAAGATTTTCTTCAAAAATTTTAAAAATTCCTTGGTTTTTAAACTTAAAACTTCTTGATCAATAACAATTGGAAGATTTATTTTGGAAAAATCTGTTATTGAAGAATATTTCTTTTTTAATTCGTCTATTGAGTTTACATAGGTCAATGAGGAGAATAATGCTTTTTTATATTCTTTTTTATTTATTTTTTTTAATTTTACAGAAATTTTTGGTGGATGAGCCCTTCTTCCCCCCCTTGTAGAAGGAATTATTGCACCCTCCCAAGAAAACTGAGTGCCTCTTCTCCAAAAAATCTTTCTTGGAATTCTACTTAATCCTTTACCTCTATCAGATTTCCAAGCATGTCTTCTATGGCTGACATTTCCAGAAGCAGATCTTTCCATTCCTGCCAAATATTTAGGAGAATAAGGCGATTTTATTTTTTCTGTTTCCGCAACTTTTAAAATAATATCTTTTCTTATCGGTTCTTTGAATAGGGTTGTGATTAATTCTTTTATTTTTCTTCCTTCCTTATTTAATATTTGTATTTTCATTTTATTTCAATTTTCATTTTATCTTAATTCAATAAATTCATAGTTTTTTTTAGTTTGTTTTTTTGTTTTTCTTAAAGTTACAGTTAAGACAAAAGGCCGTTTAGATGGCCCAGAAACACTAGAATTTACCATTAAATATTCTGTTTTAATCTTACCAAAATGCTCAAATCCGCTTTGTGAATTAATATCTCTATTTTTTATACTATCTAGTAAGATTATTTTATTGTTATAATTAACTCTTGTAGAAAAGCCCATTTGTCCAGCCATAGGTATTGTAAAATCTACTCTTGCAGGATGCCAAGGACCCCCACTTCCAGGGCCACGAACACCTTTCTCAGATTTATGGCTTCTTAGAGATATACCAAATCTTTTTGTAGGGCCTTGAAATCCCTTACCCTTAGTAACTCCTCGAACATCAATAATTGATTCGTCAAAAAAAGATTTTAATGAAAGTTCTTTTGAAATGTTTTCTTTTAAAAATTCTAATTTTTCCTTTAAATTCCCAGATAAGCCAATTTCAGTTATATCCGGGGTTTTTTTTATTCCGGTTTTTTTAACTTGAGAATATACAATAATCTTAATATCACTAAATTTAATTTCTTTAATAATTTTATCTAATTTATCTAAAATTTTTTCATCAGTTTTTTTAGATATTTTAATTTTCCTTTTTAATTGTTTATCTAAATTCACATTTAAGAGTTCTTTAATTAAATTATTTTTTTCATAAAATCTTATAGAAAGAATTTTCATTGGAGGGCACTCTATAATTGTTACAGGTATTGCAATTTTTTGACCTTTTGTTAAGGAATTGGGGGTATTATCTTTCACAAATGCAGATTTCATTCCTACTTTATATCCAATAAAACCTAAAAGCCCAGGGATTTTTTTATCTAAAAGTTTCCATTTTATCCTCGGAAGAAATTTTTTAGCACGGACCCTTGGGTAGATTTGTAATGTTCCGCTTCTCATACTAGTATTTTTTGCCATTTTATTAATGTAATAATTTATGCTTTATTAATGTAATAATTTATGCTTTATTAATGTAATAATTTATGCTTTATTAAT
>CAYYIN010000034.1:2899-3131 GCA_964472025.1 Candidatus Woesearchaeota archaeon
GTAATAATTAATATTTTATTAAGATAGTCAAATAGAGAACTCAAAAAGAGATTTATTTTGAGCCTGTTAGTTAAAACCAACTGCTATCAAAATTAACATTATGATAATATTATTCCTTTTAATAATACAAGCATCCAGTAATTTAAAGCATTTATAAAGGTTACTGAAGAATTTTTTAATGTGCGACCCATAGACATATGTCGTAAGAACCGAAAATTAGTTCGCAGATGAA
>CAYYIN010000035.1:0-3037 GCA_964472025.1 Candidatus Woesearchaeota archaeon
ATCTTTTTTTTATATTTTCTAAAGGAACTTTTGTAAATGAAATTTTTTGGGTTATCCCCCCAGCTTCTTTTTCTTGAATACCGGTTTTTCGAATATTATCAAGTATTGAAGTATTATGTATCAAAGTTCTTTCAGCTATAAAATTTTGAGTTTTTGGGACTGTGAAATCATAGACATATTTTTCTTTATTTTTTATTTTTCTTTTTGAAACTATTTTTACATAAGATATTTCCCCTTCTAAAATTGTTTTTATTGCTTCTGAGGTTGAATTTTCTTTTTTAATATTTTTTAAAACTCGAGATAAAAATGCTTCAGTAAGGTTTTGATTTTTAGTATATTTGCTAAAATAAGGAACCTTTTTATTGATTTTTCTAGGAAGATTTAGCTTTTTTAGTTCTTCTTTTGGTATTGGGATTATATCAAAAATTCTACTTGATTGGGCTTTTTTAGATGCAGTTATAATCCTCTCTAATTTTCTTTTTAATCTGAGTTTTATGTTTTTTAAAAATTTATCTAAATACTTTTTATTCGCAATTCTTAAAACATGGAATCCTTTTTTTTCAAAGATTGTTGATAGTATGCCAAAATTTAATAAAAGAATTGCGCATTGTTTGATTAATTGTTTGCTTTTGCTTGTTAATTCAATAGAATTATTTAAATGTGAGACATATCCATCTGTGTCAATTAATCCTGCAAAGAACCCCTTAAAGATTTTTTTGTTGTTCTGTGCTATTTTTGGGATTTCAATAGTTGCTGATTTTTGTTTGTCTGGGAATCCTATTATTTCAGTTAGAAATTTTTTAAATGTTAATCCTCCACGATTTATAATTGTCTGACAGGTGTGATTTTGTTTAACAAAAGAGTCCATGTTAAAGATTTCTTGCAAATATTCTGAATATTTTTCTTGAATTTCTTTGTCATTATTATCTAAAAGTACTTGTGTTTTACTTAGGTATCCATCTCCAGCAATACATCCCAAGATATATCCAAATTTTTCTGGTTCGCCAAAATCTGGGAATTTTATTTGCTTGCTTGTATGCCCAGCCCTTTGTTTGATAGAAGAATTTTTAATTGTATTTATCATACCATATAATTCTGTTTCAGAAATTTTAAAATGTTTTGTTAATTTAAATAAATCTTTAATTCTAATTCTTGCTTTTCTTATAGAGTCTCCTAGATTTCTTATTGATAATTCTTTTTCTGTTTTGGATATTCCTTTTTTGATTATTTTTTCATTAAGTTTTTCAGAATTTAAGTTGAGAAAACATAAAAAAGAAGATTTTTTCATAGCTTCTAATATTATTTTCTTTGGATTTTTTTCTTTTGTCTTTATCTTTTTAGGGATTGCAATATAGTCCCCTATTTCTAAATTTTCAGCCTTGGTTTTTATTTTTCCAAGCATAGAAAATGTAAAGTAGGGATGCTCTGGAGTAGTTTTTAGAATATCCCCATGTGCAGTTTTTATTTCTATTAATTGCTTCTTTTTCCTTTTCCAAATATGAGAGGCTTTCGTTGGTAAGATTAGTGCCCCATTATTGCTAAAAATGGCAAGGTTATTAGTTTTTTGAATTATATCCCCATTTATTTTTTTTGCTTTTGCTTTGTTAAAATGTTTTTCAAATAATTCTTTGGCTGTTATGATGGTCCCATCTCCTAAGGGGATTAATGTATCCCCAGATACGCATTTTCCATGGTCTACATGACCTGCCACAGTTACAATTGGTTGCCGGATTTTATAATTAGTTTTATGATTAGTTGTCATGCATAATTCATGTATAAGTTCCTTAAAAAATTATCTTTTAAGATAATTTGAAACAAAGATTTATATATTATTTTAAATTTTGCATTTTATAAAATGGATGTTAAAATAGAAAATAAAAAATTAAAAAATAAAAGAAAATTACTTTTGATTGGGATGCTAATCATTTTTATTATAGGATTTTTTTTATTTAAAAGTTTACTTCTAACTGGAAATTCAATAAATGGTAATTTGGATTCTATAAATGATTCTACAAATGTAACTTTAATTGTTTTTTATGGAGAGGGTTGCCCACATTGTTCTGAATTATTCGAATATTTAGAAAAACTAAAAGAAGCAGGTTATAATTTAATTATCAGCAGTTATGAAATTAGATTTAATGAACAAAGTAGAAATTTATTTGAAGAACTTTCTAAAATTTATGATCAAGAAATTCAAGGGGTTCCTACAATGTTTATTGGAGAGAAAGTTATTATAGGTTATGCAAAATTTATGCAAAATGAAATTAGGGAAGAAATTGATTATTGTATAGAAAATAATTGTATAAATCCTTTAGATAAATTAAAACTTAATGAAACAAATATCTCTGAAATTTTTCAGAATTCCACTTTAATCGAAGAGGATTTAGATGATAATCTTAAAAAAAATTTGACAATTCCTGCTGTTATTTTCGCAGCAATAGTTGATTCAATAAATCCTTGTGCCTTTGCAGTATTAATTCTTTTGGTAACAACAATTTTAATTTCTAAAAATAGAAAAAAGGCATTATTTGCAGGACTTGCTTTTTCTCTTTCAATATTTATTTCTTATTTTTTAATGGGTTTGGGATTATATTCTGCTATTCAAGCCATTAAAATAACTAGAATTTTTTATTTTATTGTTGCAATTTTCGCAATTATTATTGGATTATTTAATCTTAAAGATTATTTTTGGTATGGAAAATGGTTTATAATGGAAGTCCCATTAAAATGGAGACCTAAATTAAAGAAAATCACAAAAAACATAAGCTCTGTTCCAGGGGCATTTATCATTGGAATCTTAATAAGTTTGTTTTTATTGCCTTGCACTTCTGGGCCTTATATTGTTATCTTAGGATTATTAGCAAATTTAACCACAAAAAATTATGCCATCTTATTATTAGTTTTTTATAATCTTATCTTTATAATTCCAATGTTAATTCTAACTTTTGGATTTTACTTTGGTTTAACAACTACTGAAAGGGTTGAAAATTGGAGAAAATCTAAATTAAGAATTATTCATTTAATTTCAGGGATAATT
>CAYYIN010000036.1:0-3011 GCA_964472025.1 Candidatus Woesearchaeota archaeon
TTTTCGTATTAACTTTTAGTTATTTTATTGTTTTTTTATTTTTAATTAAGAAAGCCAAAAAAAACCTTAAATTTCTAAAAATTAAAGCAAATAAATTAAACAATCAAGAAATTAAAGATTTAAAAAAATTTATTCTTCCATTATCTACAATGGCTATAGCAGGATTATTTTTTGGATATATTGATACTTTAATGCTTGGGCATTTTGTTTCTAGCAAATTTATTGCATATTATGGGGTTGCATTTAGTCTTGTTGCAGGAATTAGTGTAATTTTAGGATTTATGTCCTCAGGACTTATGCCAATTTTTGCAAAGAAATCTGGAAAAGCTTTAGAAACAATTTTTAGAAAAACCCGGAATTTAACACTTTTGATTTCTATTATTGCAGGGGTATTTGTTTATTTGGTTGCGAAACCAATTATAAAACTTGCCTATGGTTTTCAATATTTGCCTGCAACATCTGTTTTAAAATGGTTTAGTATTATGATTATTTTACTTCCAGTTATTGGACTTTATGTTAGTTATTTTACTACACAAAAGAAAACCAAAGAATTAGCTTGGTTAATTTTAGGGGCTGCTATTTTGAATATTATATTTAATTGGTTTGGTATTACTTATGGGCTTAGAATCAATGGAGAAATAGGGGGGGTTTTAGGTGCAGTTGGAGCAACGATTTTAAGTAGGATTATTTATTTGGGGGGATTAATTATTTTTAGGAGAAGGAGAAAAAAATAATTTTATTTTAAACAAAAAAATCACATAAATTAATCAGGATCAAAATTTTTAATCAAAAATGAAAGAAAAAAACTTTATTGTACTTAGAATGGGAAGAGATATAGATTCAATAATTAAGAAAGAGAAAATATTTGAAATAAAAAATAATTTTCATAATAAGGGATTTATCTTTGAAAAAAAAAGAATGAATTCAATTCATGCAAAAAGAATTTATCCAAAATATCAAGACTATCATTTTTATATTGGAGGAATTTTTTACAATTATGTATCTTTATTAGATCAAAATTATCTTTTTTGTAAGAATAATAAAGTTTCAAAACTACTTGCACTTTTCTTACACCTTATAGTAGATAAAAAATCAATGAATGGTAAGAGAAAAGAAGAGTTTTATAATAATTTTCAAAGATTATCTAATAAAGAAAAAAATTTCTTTTTTGAAATTTGTAAAAAAGAATATGGCGACAAAATAAATAATAAAATTAAAGGTATAACCCAAGGGGGGGAAATAAACATTAGAAAATTAAAATGGGAAATCATTCTTAAAAAAACAAATTTATTTCAGATAATAGGATTACCTTTTGTGCTGATTTCCAATCAGATTTATAAATTTAATAGAAAAAGAAAAAAATATACTATTGCCTTTTTAGGTGTTGATGGCAGTGGAAAAACCACAAATATTAAAAATTTAGGTAATTATTTTAATTTGAATGATATTAAATATAAAATTGGAAATTTGGGAATATATCATGCCAGAAGTTTTTTTATGAATTTTCTTTCTAGATTTGTAAAAAGAGAAAAAAATCCAAAAATTGCCGCGAAAAAATTAGATGTTAATTACACTAAAAAATCCCCCCTAAAGAATTTAATTAGAATTATTGATATTTATATTAGATATAATCAGACTTTAAAAAAAGCTAAGAAAAAAGGGGTTAAAATAATTATTTTTGATAGATATTTTTATGATTTGATATTGCAATCAAAAAAAGATTTTTTCTCTAGATTTTTGCTTAAAATCGTTCCTAAACCAAATAAAGTATTTTTCCTTTATTCTAATCCTAAAGAATTATTTAAAAGAAAAAAAGAAAGAAACCCTAAAGTATTGAAAGAGCAGATAGATAAATTTAGATTAGAGATTAAAGGAATATCTAAGATTAAAGAAATAGAAACTAGAACCAGAAATCAGACTCTTAAAAAAATACTAATAGAATTAAACAATAAAAATTTTTTAAGGTGTATGTAATATGGGAATTTATTATAAAGTCCCAGTAAGTTATTATTATTTATATTTAAAAAAAAATTCAAAAGAAGGATTTGAGTTTACAAAAAAGAAACTAGATTTATATAAAAATTGGAAAAGACAGCTGGTTTTATGGGCATTGAAATTAAGATTTTTGTCAACAAAAAAAATTAACTCAGGCGCAGACATAATATTTTTTGGTAATAGGAAAAAAGAATTCTATTTTGATAAAAAGAAAGTTATTACTTTTGGAAATTGCAAAAAAGATTGTCAAGTGAGAAAAAAAATGAATAAATCTTTCCATTGTATAAAAAATCCCAAATATTTTCAAGAGAGATTAGAAGAGGATTTAATTTGGCCAACAAAAGCAATTAAAGAAGAAGAAATTATTAGGATATTTAAGAAATTAATTGAATATTATAAAAAAGGAATTTCTCAAAATTCTATAAATAAAATAAAGTATTTTAGGGAAAAAAGATTACCTAAAAAAAATGAGATTATGTTCAAGGATCAAAAAATTCTTTCTTCTATTGTTCACGGAGATTTTTGGAAAGGCAATATTGAAAAAGATAAAAAAGGAGTCTTTTGGATTTTTGACTGGGGGCAGAGGGGAATGGGAACAATATTTGAAGATTTTTTTAATTATTTTTTAATTGAATACTTTTATACAAAGAAGTTAAATTCTAAGTTATTTATTAATATTTTAAAAGTATTTTCTAGAGAGTTTAGATTAAAGGAAAATGAAATAATTAACTTAATTAATCTTGAAACAAAATTAAATAGGATTAATAGGAATAAAAGTCAATGGTTAATAATAAACAGATTTAAGAATGAAATTAAAAACATTTTTCCCAAATCTTCAACATTTTATTCACACTACCACTAGTAATAAACATCTCTTTTATTTTATTTAAATCAAATTTTTTATTTTCACAGTTTTTTATAGCATCTATTATAGAAGTAAAATTTTCTACCTTATTAATATTTAATTTACTCCCAATCCCTGCATTATTCCCAATTATTTTTGGAACTCCACAAGC
>CAYYIN010000037.1:0-2833 GCA_964472025.1 Candidatus Woesearchaeota archaeon
TACACGCGAACTAATTTTCGGTTGCCTACGACATATGTCTGGTGGGAGCACACTATATCATTGACTATGAAATAGTATTAACAGATTATTAAAACAGATTATTAAAACAGATTATTAAAACAGATTATTAAAATGAAATATTAATCAATAACAATTCCTGTTGCAGTGAATATATCTGAATGACTTCCATCTCCTGCATCAGAAGGAATAACAAGTTTTAGATCAATATTTACTGTATCTAAATCCCCTAAAAATGAAAAAACATTACAAATCTCTGTTCCATCCCCCGTAGTGTTTACACCATACCATTGACTTAAATTAATATTTTGAGGAATACAACTTCCTAATTCCTCATTAGTAATCATGTATTCATAATCGGGATTAGTGCCTCCTAAAAATTCAAAGGCATTTTTATTAGACTTAAGATATAATGTAATATTTGTATTACCAAGATTTTCTATTCTAAAACCCGAAGTTATTTGACTCCAATTACCATCAGTAACATTACCTAAAGTGTCAATTGTAGCATTTTGTTTTCCAGCATCTATGCTTCCCCTTCCAAAATTAATTCTATCTAAAGTGAAATTAATATTAACTCTTTGTCGGATTGTAATATTTATTACAGCAGAATCACTAATATTTACAATATACCCTGTTGATTCTAAATTAAAATTAAATAAAGATAAAATAATAACTAAAAAAGATAAAAAAATTATTAATTTCTCTTTTGAATTAAAATTTTTCGATTTCTCTTTTGAATTAAATTTTTTTATATTCATATTTATATTAATTAGGATTTTTTAAGAATAATGCTAATCACCCCGTTATATTCTCCAAACATCAAATCTTCTGGTAACAGAATTGAAAAATCTATTTCTTTAGATTGATTTTTTTCTAAAAAGAAATTATTTTCTGAAACAATTAAAAAATCAGAAATATTTCCTTTAATTTTAATAATTATCTTTGCTTTTTTATCAAAATCATTTTTAATTATTACACTTCTTTGAGCACTTTGTCCCCTTTCTACAAATCCAAACTTTAATGCTGTTGAATTTAAATCAAATCCAGAATAATTTGAAACAATTACATTTGTAAAAATTTGCTTTTTATCTAAAATCAAGAGATTACTTATTAAAAGAAATAAAAATAATATTGAGAAAAAAATCAATAAAAAAATTAACACTAATCCTAATTTTTCTGTTTTCTTTTTTTCAGATTTCACTTTTATTTTTCCCATTACTTTTTGCTTTTTATTCTTTAGTTTTTATTTTATATGTTCTTTCTAATTCTTAAACCTTTTTTATCTTTTAGTCTCTTTTATTTTTTCCCAATATTTTAAATCTTTTAAGATTTTAATTTCTTTAATTTTTTTATTTTTTTAATCTTTTTAATTTTTATTGATAAATAAATAATTACAGAAATCATTATTAAAATTAATCCAGAAATTAAACAAATAATTATAATAAAAAGAGGATTTTGCTTTGGCTTTTTAACATAAATTGCAACAAGTTTGCTTGTAGTTTTGTTCTCATAAAAAACTTGTATATTTGCAGTATATTTC
Source organism: Candidatus Woesearchaeota archaeon (assembly GCA_964472025.1). Lineage (GTDB taxonomy): Archaea > Nanobdellota > Nanobdellia > Pacearchaeales > GW2011-AR1 > ARS1285. Next base: position 1,562 of record CAYYIN010000037.1, read on the forward strand.
CCAGGATCTATATTTGAAGCATCAAAAAACCCTGTGAAATTACGAATCTCCCAAGAATCTAAATTCTGCGTAGGAGTCTTAAAGCTTTCCAAAACCGTTCCATTGATAGTAATAGTAACTTCAGCATAAACATTACTTAAAGGAGAATTCCAAAGATTCTGTGTTTCTATGTAAAATTTATTTATTTTTCCTTTTTCAAAAATATAAGAATAATCAAGAATATCTATGAAAAGTTGGCCAATTTTAAGATTATCCTCAATATTAATTAATTTACCATAATCAATAGTTACAAAAATAGAATAAAATCCTGCATTAAATTTAGAAGTTTCTAAAAAATCTGTAATTGTTATTTTTTCTTTGGATTTAAGTTTTTTTGATTCTAAATTTTTTGTTAAAAGTTTTTTAGGAGTTTTATTAATATCTTCATAATTTTCATATATTTCAATCTTTGATCCTGCAATTACTGGAAGAGTTCCAAGGTTATGAATTTCTAAATCAAAAATAGCGAGTTCTCCTTCATTTATATCATTTATTTTAAATTCTGCTTCAACATATTTCCCAGGGTAAGGGACCACCACATCAATTGGTGCTTGAACAGAGGCTAATCCACCAACACCAACTGCTTGACCTGAACTTTCATTTCCAGAGGACTCTATAACTCCGATAATAATTCTATGTGTTCCAGGAATATCAATTTTTTCTGGAAGTTTTAAATAAACATTTACAATTCCCCTCCCAATTAAAAAATTTCTACTTAAATTAACATATTGGGATAAATCTCCTTTAACATAAATTTGAATAGATTGATTTGGATTAAAACTTCCAACAGTAAATTTAAAAGTTTTTTCTAAATTTGGCTCAAAATAAATTTTAAATTTGGCTGGACTAATTCCAATTGAACCTGCATTTACAAATTGTAATTGCAAAAACAAACTACCAAATCCCAAAATTATCAAAAAACATAAAAATAATATAAACTCTTTTTTTCTCATATCATATAAATTGAAAAGAGATTTTTATAGTTTTGCATAATCTTTTTTTTCTCAAAAAAAGTTTATTGACCAGTTAATTTATTAAGAATACTTCTAACTTCTTTCTCATCTTTTCCTAATGTATATTGATGAATCGCAGAATAGATTTGATTAGTTGTTAATCCAGATAATTTACTACGAAGCTCGTTTCTTTCATTTAAAGCATTTCTAAATTCATTAATTTGTTCTGGTTTTAATATTCTTTCCAATGTTTTAAGTTGAACTCTTGCTTTATCGTCGA
>CAYYIN010000038.1:0-2748 GCA_964472025.1 Candidatus Woesearchaeota archaeon
GAAGTTATAAGAATTCCTAAAACTCCATATTGTAACCAAATAAAATTAATTAGGGCTGTTGTAGCAAGGTATCTTGTTGCGAGTATTGAAACAATTACTGAGATAACCCCCACAACAAAATTATTTTCTCCAAAATGCGGAACTCTTTTTACTGCAACACAGGTAATTGTTAATAATAAGAAAAAGAATAATAATTTAAAAACTAAAAATTCTCCAAGAGGACCAGTACCAGAAACATTACCAAATAACCATTCTAGAATTGGTCTGCCAGCATCACTAATCTCTGTCAAAAATGTACTTTCAGCACTAACTGGTTTAATAAAACTTAGAAAGCTAATTAAGATTAACGCTAAAAATATAAAAGTAAAAATTTGATTCTTTTTAATATGCATAAGATTTTTAGGATTTTAGTATTTATAAAATTATTGGAGATTTAAAATCTATTAAAAATTAGGTTTGGTTTAAATAATACAAAGAATCTTTTAATTTTAAGATTAAGAAAAAAGAATTTTAAAATTCTTTTTTTTCTTTTATTGCACTTGGAGCATCCCCACCATGCCAAGTAAATCTTGGGCGAATTCTTACTGGATATAGTCTTTCTGAATTATCATCTAGAATAATTGCACTGCCTTTTAGATCTGGAAGGTCTTTCATAGATTTATTAATTTTTTCAAGCAAATAATTCTGCATTATTTCATTCAAAGCTTCTATATCTTTTTTATTTGTCAATTTGTGTGAAAGAATAATATCTGATTGAGTCATAACATCTCTATGAATAACTCCTGGTTGTTGGGTTGCTAAAACCATTGAAATTCCTGGTTGTCTGCCTTCTCTTAATAATTGTATCAAAGCACTTGATGCAGGGGTTTTTGTAGATTGGGGCAAAAATTCATGGGCCTCGTCAATAAAAAGCCAGATTAAGGGCAGTTCTCTTTTTTCTTGTTTATTTAATCCATATTGTATTGAATCAATCTCTTCTTTTTTTCTTGCCAGCATTCTTTGATTAAATAATTTTTTAGAAATTAATCCGATTAATAATGCTTTAACATTAAACATTGAAGCAGAAGAGTATATTGATAAGTCTAATATGGTTGTTTTCCCTGCTTTAATTAACTCATCAATTTTTGTTGAGTTTTCATTTTTTTTTGCAAAAACTTTCCAAGATTTTGCTGCCTCAAATAGTGAAATTGTAGATTTTTTTATTTCTTCTGATGATTCTGTTTCTTTTTTTATTGAATTTATAATATCTTCTAAATCAAAAATTTTTAAAATTTTTAATTTTGTAATTATTTTTTGAATAAGTATTGAAACAGGTTCAATCATTTTTAATTCAAAGATTGAGAGCCAATCTTCAATGTCTATCTCTGAAACTGCTAGTGCAAATTTTCTGTCAACAGGGAGTCCTCTTTTTTCATATTCTTTAAAATATCCTGCAGGAACCCAAGTAATACATGGAAGATTTTTTGATTTCAAGTTCCATTCCTCTAAAAGTTCAAAATCTTTTTCATTTTTGTATTTCATTGTCCAAAAAATTCCCATAGTATCAAAGATTAAGGGGGCAATATTCTTCCTAGCCTCTTCTGGGAGACTTGATAATTCTTCTGCAATAACACCGATGCTATGGCTCTTCCCTGAACCTCTTTTTCCAGAGATTAAAATTACATGACTTTTTACAATGTCTAACCAAATTTTATTAGAAAGAGAAACATAATTTCCCATTTTTACATAGCCTTTCCCAATATAAATTAAACCTTCCTTACCGAATTTTATTTTGTCTTCTTTATTTCTTCCAATTATAATATCATATGGCATTTTTTTTGTTTTGTATATCTTTATTCTTAGTATAGCAGATATTTTATATATAATCTAAAGGGCTTTTTATATTTTTAATTGATGCCTGGGATATTTGAGTATAAATTTGGGTTGTTTTTATGTCTGAGTGTCCAAGTAATTTTTGTATTATTCTTAAATCTGTACCCCTTTCAAGCAAATGTGTTGCAAATGAATGTCTTAATAAGTGGGGATAAACCCTTTTTTTAATTCTTGCTTTTTTTGCTGCATTTTGAACTATTTTTGCTATTGTTTTTTTTGTTAATTTGCCCCCGCGATTTGATTCAAATAAAATTTTAGATTTAAATAATTTACAATAGCCTTTTAATTCTTCTTTAATAGAAGAAGGGATTTTAACAAACCTATCTTTTTTACCTTTTGCTAAATGAATGTGAATTAACTCTTCTTCAAAATTTAAATCTTCTTTCTTTAAATTAATAATCTCACTTACTCTTAAGCCACAACCATAAAGTAATTTGATTATTAATCTATGTTTAATATTCGTAGTGAACTCGATTAATTTTCTTACTTCTTTAATTGTTAATATGTCTGGAAGAGTTTTATTTCTTTTAGGATTGGGAACATTAAGATTTTTATTTAAAATTTCTTTAAAAAAATATTTTAAAGCAAAAACATTATGACCCATTGAAGAAGGTTGATTTTTAGATAATTTTTTTAATAAAAATTTTTTTGCACTTTCTGGATTAATCCCCAAGTTTTTCGCAAATTCTAGATATTTTTTAACATGATTTAGATAAGCTTTAATTGTTTCATTAGAGTAATTTCTTAATCTTAAATTTTCCTCTAATTTTTTTAATTCATTAAGCATATTTTTAATATAATAAATAAATATATAAAGGTTACTAAATACCCCCCAAAAGGATAAAAATGGAAGTTTTGTTCTATTACCGGCGTGTT
>CAYYIN010000039.1:0-2390 GCA_964472025.1 Candidatus Woesearchaeota archaeon
TTTTAATATAAGGCATAGATTACAAAAAGAAGAAGTATTTTTAAATTTAGTTAAAATAAAAACATAGTCTAATAATGTAAAATTAATTAAATAATCCCCTTTTTTGTTTGGATATTTTTATTTTTTGGATAATTTTTTTAGAAGAAAAAAATTAGAAAAGGACTTAATCTCAAGAAAATTTGAAAAGTTTTGTTTGATTTTTTGAATTTTGAATTCTTTTAAAGGTTGACCAAGTTTTTCTGAATATTTCAGGATATTTATTCCAATTTTTTTTTGTAAATTCTTGAGTTGTTTTATTGGAAGGATAGCCTGGACCGCAATTACCATATTTTTGCTTTATTTTATCCATCTGATTTTCTCTTTCCACCTTTGCTAAGATTGATGCCGCAGAGCAAATCAAGTGATTAAAGTCTGCTTTGTGTTCTACAATTAATTTGATATTTTTATTTTTAATTAAATCTTGAAGATAATTTTTATAGGAATTTATATTTATACTAGGGCAATCAATGATTGCTTTGTCTGGTTGAAGATAATTAATTATTTCTGCTTGTTTATGGGCTTCTAGCCAATTTAAATTTAATTCTTCAGAAAGAAGTGCATTATCTATAATTTCTGGGCTTATAACAATAATTTTATATTTTGCATTTTCTTTTATTTTTTTATCTAATTCAATTCTTTTTTTATGAGTAAGTAATTTTGAATCTTTAGATCCTTTGATTAAATGCAAATCTTTTTCATTAAGCATGACTCCGGCCATAACCATTGGGCCAATTACTGGCCCCCTTCCTGCTTCATCAATTCCTAAAATTTTCATATTTTTATAAAAAATTCTTATTATTCATTGTAAAATAATTCTTATTATTTATTATAATTTCTTTTAAGATTAAAAAGGTTTATATATTTTATTTTCTAATATTTTATATATTTTATTTTTGAAGCATAATTTTGAAGCACAAAAATATAAAAAAGAGGATGGTAAACCAGAGAATAAAAGACTATTTTTTAGAAGGATTAAAAAAAGGCTATAAAATTGAAATTCTAAGGCAGAAATTATTAAATGCTGGATTTAAAAAGCAAGAAATTAATGAAACTATTAATTCATTAAATTCATTAAATTCCTCAAATTCTCAAAATTCTTCAAATTCCTTAGAGTTCTCAAATCCCCAAAATTCTTTAAATAGTGCAAAACCAGCCACTAAAATTACAGCCCAAAATAATAAAAAATTAGGGATTTTTAAGAAAATCGGGAAAATAATAACAAATCCACGAGAGCTTTTTGAATTAACTAGTTCAGAAGGAGTTAGCCCAGCATTTAAATATCAGATAACAACTTTATTAATTCCCTTGATTATTCTTTCAGTTTTCTTTTTCTTATTTTTTGAAACAATTCTTTCTTTTATTCTTAGGAATTTTGGTTCTTTTTTTGGAACAGATCAAACCTTAACAGTTTCTTTGGTTTCTCCATTAATGCTTCTTGTTTTTCTTTTATTTTTTGTAGTCTTTATACTTGTGGCCATACCCCTCCTAAGTTTTATAGGAATTGGAATTTCACATTTATTTATTAAATTATATGGTGGGAAAGGAAAATATAAAGACACTTATAAGGCAGTAATTTATAGTTCTACCCCTCAAACATTATTTGGGGTCATTCCAATATTTAACATATTTTCATATTTTTGGGGAATTGCTTTAACAATATTAGGAATTTCTATAAACCATAAGATTTCTAAGTGGAGGGCCCTTCTTGCTTTAATTACCCCGGCAATCTTTTTTTCTTTGTTAGCCTTGCTCTTTAAAATTATTTAATTTTAATTAGAGATTTTTATAATTTTTGTTTAATTAGGGGTTGTTAAGTTATTACTTAAGTCACCGAAAAGTTTATAAATAATTTAAGGATATCTTAATTATGGAGGGTGGAAAAAAGGAAATTAGGAAATGCTCGTGGATTCTGCTTGTGCTTTGGATTCTTGGAACATTGATATTCCTCGCATATGAGACTGGGCTTTCTTTGGGAAAATCTGTTTCATTTAATTGGCTCTTTTATGTTACTAATGGTGTAATCTTTCTTTCATTAGTGGGTCTTTTTCTCTTTAAGAAATGGGGATTTTATTTATTTACTATTTATACAATATATTTACTTATTGATAATATTGTTCATTTAGATTTCATAAGGTTAATTATTTTTGCAGGTATTTATGGTTATTTCCTTTGGTATAAGGGATTCTATAAGAATTTTTCTGGCTTAGGATAAATTTTTTTTAGCTGTTTCTTAGAGTGTTTTTTATATTACTTTGGGTGGAGAAAATTTTATTCATTAAAGATGGAAACGAATTATCGGCTTTGCGTATAAACTATTTATGTTCTTTGTAGAATCTAAACACTTTAAGAAT
>CAYYIN010000040.1:0-2195 GCA_964472025.1 Candidatus Woesearchaeota archaeon
AGTCCAAGTTCTTCTTTTTCTTTTAATCCTGTTGAGGCTTTTCCAATTTCTAATAGTTCTTCTTTATTTTTACATGAGAGAGTATAACTAGTCAGCCATCCTGCTCTTTTTCCAGTCCCGTATTCTGCATTAGTGATTACTAAATCTAATTCTTCTCCAATGGGCTTTATTTTAATTCCATAGCCAACTCTTGCACCTGGTTTATAAGGTGCCTCTAAATTTTTCATCATAATTCCTTCTTCACCAAGATTTAAAGCCCTTCTATAAAATTCTTTTGCTTGAATTAAATTGTCAGTAATTATTGCTTCTGAGAGTTTTAATTTATATTTTTCTTGTTTTACTATTTTTTCTAGAATTTTTCTTCTCTTTTTTAAGGGTTCTTTAATCAAATTTTCTCCATTATAGTAAATAATATCAAAAATATTAATTTCTATTGGAAGTTTTTTTGCAATTTCTTTTATATGGTATTTTCTCTTTATTCTCTGGGAAATGTCTTGAAAAGGTTTATAGGTCTTTTTTTTCAAATCAAAGCCAATAGCTTCAGCATCTAAAATAAAAGATTCAGCATTTACATATTTTCTTACGTATTCTGTGATCTCTGGAAATTGTTCACTAACTTCTTCAAGCCTTCTTGTAAAAGTTTTAATTTTTTTATTTTTTTCCTTAGTAATGATTATTCTAAACCCATCATATTTGTAATCAATTAAACAAGGTTTTCCCACTCTTTTGAATCCTTCCTCGATTGTTTTTTCTTTTAGAAAAAGCATAACTTTTATAGGTCTTCCAGGAATCAAGTTTATAGAATTTAAAGATTTTATTCCTTCGCAAGATTTTTCAAAAACTAATTTAAAATCAATACATTTATTATAAGCTTCTTGAATAAGGTTTGCGATTAATTTTTTTTCATTGATATCTTTAAATTTAAAACAAGCAGAAACAATTGAATCTCTTAATGTTCCTTCACCAAGGCCGATTCTTAGATCAGTCAATAAGGTTCTAATAATATATTTTGCTTCTATAGATCTAGCAGAATTTAATAATCCAGAGATAATTGCGAGTTTTTTATCTACTGCCCCGATTCCTTTTAATTCTGTAATTTTTTGTAAATCTGCTAGTACTTTTTTGATAGTTATTTCTTCAAAAAATAAGGTTGATTGAGTTTTTTCTAAAATTATTTTTTCAGCGACAATTCCCAGATCTCCGAATTTTTTCCATTTTTTTATTACTTGTCCTAAAGAGATTCCAGAAACTTTTGAAAGTGCTTTTATGCATAGTTTCTCTGAAATTCCAAATTCTTTTTTTACATAATCTGGGAAAATTTTCCCTTGTAATAAATAAATTATTTCTTCCTCATTTGTTTTTTTTATTTGTTTTAAAAAATTTGATAGAATCTCTATTTTCTTTAGTCTTTTAGAATTTTTTTCTAATTTTTGATATATTTCACATAAATCGATGTATCTCATTTTCTCTCCTATTATAAAAATTTATTATCTTTTTATAGTTTTGTTTATAAAGATAAATTAGTTATATTTAAAAAATATTTGTTTGAAAAATTCCAAATTTTTGATATTTCTAAAATAGATTATTTGCCTTTTCTTTTTCCAGCCCTTCCACTTGGCCGATTTTTATTTGTAGGAGATTTTTTCCTTAAACCCCTTGATTTTTTTCCAGCAGAAGTCAATCCCCTATAAACTCTTTTTTGATTTGTTTTTTTGCAAATCCAATTAATTTTTTTATTGTTTTTAATTTCAGATTTTGTAGGGTCTATTAAAATTATTTCATAAAAATAATGTCTTCCATCTTTTCCAAGTTTATAACTATTCAAAACCTCAAGATTTTTAAATTTTTTTTGAGCTCTTTGTTCAGCAACCCATTGATAATTCATCTTCAGATTTTTTCTTACTGTTTGATTTTTAGTTTTTCTGCCTTTTTTAGGTCTTGTTCTTTTTCTTCCACCCCTTAGAATTTTAACTCTTGCAATAACAAATCCTTTTTTTGCCTTGTATCCTAATGAATGAGCCCTATCTAGTCTTGTTGGCTTCTCAATTTTTGTAACAGAATCGCCTTTTCTCCAATCAATCATTAGTTTTCTAAGTTCTTCTTTTTTTGGTTTCTTCCAATTTTCTCTAAGATAATGATATAATCCTTTTACCATGATGGATTTAGAAAAAAAAGGTTTTTAAAGTTTGGGTTTA
>CAYYIN010000041.1:0-1938 GCA_964472025.1 Candidatus Woesearchaeota archaeon
TAGTATCCCATAATTGATCAGGATTCATTTCTCCTAATCCTTTAAATCTTTGAACATCTGCTTTGCCTCCAAGAGTTTTCATTAATTTTTTTAATTCATCATCAGAATAAATATAATAATCTTTAGATTTTCTAACTCGATATAACGGAGGAACTGCAACATAAATATTTCCATTTTCAATTAATTCTGGTAAATATCTAAAGAAAAAAGTTAATAATAAAGCAGTGATATGTTGCCCATCTACATCTGCATCAGTCATAATAATTATTTTATTATATCTTAATTTTTTTAAATTGAAATTTTCTCTTACACCAGTCCCAACTGCAGTAATAATTCCAGTAATTTCTTCTGAACTTAAAGCCCGATTAGGATTTGATTTTTCTACATTAAGAATTTTTCCTTTTAAAGGCAATATTGCCTGAAAATTTTTATCTCTAGCCATTTTGCTCGAGCCTGCTGCAGAATCTCCTTCAACCAAATATAATTCTGTATCTTCAAATTTTTTTGTTGAACAATCTGATAATTTCCCAGGTAAACCAGAAAATCCTAAAACATTTTTTCTTCTAACTAAATCTCTTGCTTTTTTTGCTGCATTTCTTGCTTTTGCTGAAGAAATAATTTTCTGTACAATTTTTTTTGCAATTCCTGGGTTTTCTTCTAAAAAATTTGCTAAAGAAACATAAACCATAGAATCAACAATCCCCTTAATATCTGAATTCCCTAATTTAGTTTTTGTTTGCCCTTCAAATTGAGGGTCTGGAATTTTAAGACTGATTATTGCAGTTATCCCTTCTCGAACATCACTTCCATCTAATTTCTCTTTTTTCAATAAATTTTTCTTTAATACATAATCATTAATTGCCCTTGTTAGTGCTGTTTTGAATCCAGAAATATGGGTTCCACCTTCAGTAGTATTAATAGTATTAACAAATCCAAAAATATTTTCATTATAACTTTCAGTATATTGTATTGCAATCTCGATAATCTTTGAATCAGTTTGTTTTTTGAAATAAATTGGTTTATTCAAAACAGATCTTCCTTTATTTATTTGTTCAACAAATTCCATTAAACCTCCAGAATAATTAAAAATTTCTTTTTTATTATTTTCTTTGTTTTCTAAAATAATCTTTAGATTAGGATTTAAATAAGCAAGTTCGCGCAATCTTTTTGTTAAAGTACTAAAATCAAATTTAATTGTTGAAAAAATTTCTTCATCAGGAAAAAATTGAATTTCTGTTCCATGCTCTTCAATATTACAATTTCCAACAATTTCTACTTTAGAGATTGGTTTTCCTATTTTATATTCTTGTTTATAGATTTTTCCATCTCTTTTAACAGTCGCAATTAATTTTTTAGAAAGTGCATTAACACAACTTAAACCTACACCATGTAACCCCCCTGAAATTTGATAAACATTTTTTTCAAATTTTCCGCCAGCATGTAATTGTGTCAACACAATTTCCATAGCAGATTTTTTATGAATTGGGTGTAAATCTGTTGGGATGCCCCGCCCATTATCTTTTACTGTGAGGCTTCCATCTTTATTTATTATGACATTTATTAAATCACAAACACCAACCATACATTCATCAATAGAATTATCAACAACTTCATAAACTAAATGATGCAACCCCTCTTTACTAGTATTACCAATATACATACTTGGTCTTTTTCTAACTCCTTCAAGCCCGCCTAAGACCCTTATTGTGCTTGCTCCATATTTTTCAATTGGTTGTGCCATTTTTCAGCAGATTACTAAGTTATTTTTAAATATCTTTTTAATATTGATTTATAATTAAAAATATGAAAAATTCTTAAAAATAATCCAATAAATAATCTAATTATTTAATTCAATTATATATTCCTAAACATACATTCCTTTAAAAAGCTTTCTATCAGAAGAATATTTTTACCGTCGATAAAAATCAAATTTCTTGA
>CAYYIN010000042.1:0-1854 GCA_964472025.1 Candidatus Woesearchaeota archaeon
TATTTTTTGTCTTTTGATAAATCTAATGAAAAAGCACTATCTGCAATATAGCCATTTATGTGAACACCCAAATCCACTTTTAAAAGTCCCTGGGCTATTGTTTTATCTTCTAATGTTGGATGATAATGCGCTGCAACTTCATCAATTGATAGATTCACTGGGAATGCAATTTCTCCTCCTAATTCCAAAATTTTATTTTCGATTTTTTTAGCAATATTTAAGAGTAATTCTCCTGGCTGAATTATCTTTTTAGAATATTCTCTAACTTTTGCTAAAATTTCTCCAGCTTTTTTATAATTTTTAATTTCTTGTTCGTTCATTTTATTATTTATTTTCTTTTTATTATTTATTTTGTTAGTGGTTTAATTAGTTATTCAATTAGTCATTTAATTCTTTATTTTAATTTTTTACTCTTCTGTTTTTTGGAACAAAATTAGTTATTCTTTCCCCATTAGATTTTCCACAGCCAATAAACTCTTCATTATTTTTTATAATTTTAAAGTTTTTATCAGTTTTAATATAAAGTTCATTTCCTTTTAACCATTCTTTTGCTTGTTGGTCATTTATTTCTAAGATATTTTTTGTTATCTGATCTTTAAAACTTTGGATTCCATCTAAAGTCAATCGAATTTTTTCTCCTTCTTGCTTAGCGAAATATATACCGGCATTTTCTATTCTTATAAAATTATCTAATTTTTTTAATTCATTAGGGGGGAGGGTCCCAGAATAAATTCTTAATTTTTCTTTTCCAAATTTTAAAATTAAATAAGGAATTTTTGAGATTCCATATTGTTCATTTAATTTATTTAATATTCCTTTTTTTTCTAAGGATTTTAAGATTTTCATATTGTTTTCATAAGCTTTTCATATTTTTAGTTTGCTTTTAATTATTTTTTATTTTTTTTATTTTGCACAAAAAAAATCCTTCTAAATCATTATCGTGATGGTAAATTCTATGTGCTTTTTTTAATTCATCTGAAAATTTTTTATTTTTCCATTCACTAAGTCCCGGCCTTGATTTAATCGGCAATGCAATTCCCTCAATTTTAATATTGTGATTTTCAATTAGATATTGAATAACTTCTTCATTTTCTTCAGGGGCATAGGTGCAAGTACTATAAATCATTTCTCCTCCCACTTCTAATAGGTCTAAGGCTTTTGAGGCTATTTTTTTTTGCTTCTTGCCTAATCTTTTTAAAAGATTTTCACTCCACTCTAAATAGGTTCTTGGAGAAGTTCTAATATTTCCCTCCCCAGAACAAGGAGCATCAACTAGAATTTTATTGAATTTTAAATCAGAAAATTTTTTTAGTCTTTCACATAATTGTATTCCTTCATGTTTTGTTATAATGCAATTAGTTGCATTGATTCTTTCTAGATTTGATGAAAGAATAGAAACTCTAGAGATTGAAACATCATTTGCAATTATAATCCCTTGATTTTTCATTAAGGCTACAGCTTGACTTGTTTTACTTCCAGGAGCAGCACAAAGATCTAAGAAATTATCTGTTGGTTTAAGATTTAAAGCAATTATAGGCATCATACTTGTGATTTCTTGGATATAATAATACCCTAAAATATGTTCTTTTGTTTTTCCAATTTCCCCAGGCTTTAATTGAGATTCAATTGTAAAAATTTCTGGATGATTCCTTATTGGTTGTGATATTTCCCAAGATTTTTTAATCAATCTTTCTTTTAATTCTTCTGGAGAAATTTTTAAAGTATTTGCCCTAAATGATTTTTTTGGTTTTGTTTTGGCAAGTTCAAAAAATTTTTGAACATCTCCTTCATTATTCAGCAGTTTTTTTATTCTTTCTATGAAGATTGGTTTTGGATGATATTGCATAGAATTAT